>NZ_JBICYR010000003.1:187091-504922 GCF_043201175.1 Streptomyces sp. NPDC048337 | reverse complement strand
CTCCGCGAAGCCCCCGCCAGGGCACCGGCCGAGCCCCCACCCCGGCCCCGGCTCCGCGAAGCCCCCGCCAGGGCACCGGCCGAGCCCCCACCCCGCCCCCGGCTCCGCGAAGCCCCCGCCGGGGAACCGGCGAGCCCCCGCCAGGGGCCCGGCCCCGACCCCGCGAAGCCCCCGCCGGGGAACCGGCCGAGTCCCCGGCACGGGACCGGCCCCACGATGTCCCCGCCAGGGGCCCGGCCGAGTCCCCGGCACGGGACCGGCCCCACGATGCCCCCGCCAGGGGCCCGGCCGGGCCCCGCCGCAGCCGGAGTGGCCGAACGGCCGATGTGTCGCCGGCGCGGCGTGCGGCACGCTCGACGGGTTCCCCCCGCCCGCCCCCGAAGGAGGCGCCATGCTGCACGCCCTCTACCTCCTCGGCATAGCCGCCTTCGCGACCTCCGGCGTCCTCGCCGCCCACCGCGCCAACATGGACCCGTTCGGCGGGTTCGTCCTCGCCTTCGCCGCCGCCATCTCCGGCGGCACCCTGCGCGACCTCATCCTCGACCGCCACCCGCTCTACTGGACGCACGACTGGCTGCTGCTCGTCCTCATCGCCTCCGTCGCCGCCACCACCATGCTCTACCTGCGCCGTCGGCAGACACTTCCGCACCGGGCCCTCATGGTCGTCGACGCCATCGGCCTCGCCGTCGTCACCGTCATCGGCGCCCGCGCCGCCATCGACGCGCACGTCACACCCGTCGCCGTCCTCATCCTCGCCGTCCTGACCGGCGTCACCGGCGAGGTCATCCGCGACGTCCTCTGCGGGGAGTTCCCGCCCCTGCTCCTGCGCGAGGAGGTCTACGCGACCGCCGCCCTCGCCGGCGCCGCCTCCTACCTCGGCCTGCACTGGGCCGGCACACCCGACACCGTGAACATCGCCGTTTCCGCCGGCCTCGTCTTCGCGCTGCGGATGGCCGCGGTCTTCCGCGACCTCCACCTGCCCCGCCTGCAGCGCGTCGCCGGCTGATCCTTATCCTCCCCGCATGACGGCAACCATCACCCCGCTCTCCGCCACCGCACTCCGAGCCCACCGCGACGAACTGGCCGCCCTGCTGCGCGCCGTGGTCGACGGCGGCTCCTCGCTCGGCTTCCTCGCCGGCCTCGGCCACGACGAGGCCGCCGCCTGGTGGGACTCCCTGCTGCCCGCCGTGGAGGACGGCTCCCTCGCGCTCTGGGTCTCCCGCGGCGGCGACGGCCGGATCGACGGCACCGTCAGCTGGTACCGGGAGTCCAAGCCCAACGGCCGCCACCGCGCCGAGCTGCGCAAGCTGATGGTCCACCCGGCGGCCCGCGGCCGCGGCACCGCCCGCGCCCTGCTCGCCGAGGCCGAAACCGCCGCGGCCCGCGCCGGGGTCGTGCTGCTCTTCCTCGACACCGAGACCGGCAGCGGCGCCGAGCACGTCTACCGCCGCGCGGGCTGGACCGAGGTGGGCACCATCCCCGACTACGCCACCGACCCGGCCGGCCGCCTGCACCCCACCACGCTCTTCTACAAGCACCCGCAGGGGTGACCTCGCCCGCCGCGCGGCGTTAATCCCGTCGTCACCGGCCACCGAGCGAGGGAGTCCGTATGTCCGCCGCACCTGCCGCCGCACTTCTCACCCGCCGCGGGTTCCTCCGTACGGCCTTCACCGCGGCCGTGCTCGCCGGTACGGCCGCGGCCCTGGCGCCCGTACTGCGCGCCCGGCGCCCGCGGCAGACCCTCACCCCGGCCCCGCTCGCCGAGGAGGAGACGTACCGCGGCCGGCACATCGCCGTGGACACCGCGGGGATCCGCATCGACGGCCGCCCGCTGCACGTGATGCGCCGGGCCGACGGCAGCTACCTCAGCGGCGTCAACCACTTCCAGTCCTTCGGGACGCCGCTGGAACTGGCCCGCGCGGCCGTCGACGAACTGGGCACGGCACAGCTCGCGTCGGCGTCGGCCGCGCACCACGGCTGAGGGGAGGAGCCCGCCTTGTACACCCGCCAGAACCAGAAGGACCTGACCAGCGCGCAGAAGAAGCGCTTCACTGCGGCCGTGCTGGAGCTCAAGCGCAACGGCACCTACGACTCCCTCGTGCGCACCCACGACAAGTACTTCGTGCCCGACCGGGACCGGGGGCTGCGCGTCGGGCACATGTCCCCGTCCTTCTTCCCGTGGCACCGGCGCTACCTGCTGGAGTTCGAGAGGGAGCTGCGGGAGATCGACCCGAGCGTGTCCGTCCCGTACTGGGACTGGACCACCGACAACAGCCCCGTCTCCTCCCTGTGGGCGGAGGACTTCCTCGGCGGCACCGGCCGGGCCGACGACCGCCGGGTGATGACCGGCCCGTTCGCCTACGACACGGGCAACTGGACGGTGACCGTCGGCATCAGGGAGGCCGCCTACCTCACCCGCAACCTGGGCCGCCCGCAGAACCCGATCACGCTGCCCACCAAGGCCGAACTCCAGTGGGCCGTCGACGATCCGGTCTACGACGTCTCGCCCTGGGACTCCACCGCCGGCGCCCGTGGCTTCCGCAACAAGCTGGAGGGCTGGGCGGCCCCCAAGACCGAGCGCTGGCGCAACCACAACAAGGTCCACCAGTGGATCGGCGGCCACATGACGGGCGGCGCGGCCCCCAACGACCCGGCGTTCTGGCTGCACCACGCCTTCGTGGACCTGATCTGGGACCGCTGGCAGCAGCGGCACCCCGGCTCCGGCTACCTGCCCGCCGCCCCGCTCGAGCCCGGCGACCCCCAGCGCGGTCGGGTCATCTCCCTCGACGAGCCGATGCCTCCGTGGAACGTCACCCCGCGCGAGATGTTCGGCCACCAGGGCCTGTACCGCTACGAATGATGCCGGCGGGCGCGCTCCGCGGGGCGCGCCCGGGGCACACGGGAAGGGCCCCCGCCGTCCGGCGGGGGCCCTTCCGTCACTCAGGCGATCAGTGGCCGTAGCCCTCGCCCTCGGTGTGGTGCCCGCCGTCCTTGCCCGACGCGTTCACGCAGGTGTTGCCGAACGCCGGGTTCAGCAGGGCGATGATGTTGACGGTGTTGCCGCAGACGTTGACCGGGATGTGGACCGGAACCTGGACCACGTTGCCCGACAGGACACCCGGGGAGCCGACAGCCGCACCGTGCGCTCCGGCATCGGCGACGGCCAGACCCGCACCGGCCGCCACGGCGGTACCGGTGACAGCGGTGATGGCGAATGCCTTCGCGATACGCGACATCAAGATCTCCTCGTGAGATATGGGGCGCCACAGAATGTGTGGCATTTGACATGGCATACAACGCGGCCGCGGCCAAGGGGTCACGGCCGCTGGGCCTACCTGGTGACGCGAAATCCGACGGAGGCGAAATTCGGCCGCACTTGGCCGATCGCTCCCGGCCGCAGCACCCCGACCGCTCGGCCCGTGCAGCGCGGTCCCTGGTAGAGGGTCGCCGTGCTCCGGGTCCGGTTGGTGACCGCCCGGGTGCCGCCGCCCTCGGCCTCGACGCAGCCCTTCGGCGAGGGGAGGCCGTGGACCTGGTCGTCCTGGCCGAGGTACTGGAAGACGGGCCCGTCGGCGGCCTGGGCCGGGCCGCCGGTGAGCGCGGCGGCCGCCAACAGCAGGAGGGGCACGGCATGGTGGATACGCAGGGGTCGCATGCCCGTCCAACACGACCGGGCCGGGGCACGGTCACGCCTTGTCACCCATCGGACGGTTGTGCGACCGTGCGCCGAGCATCGGATTCAGGAGGACGGATGAGCGCAGCGGGCGAAAGCGGAAGCCGCGAGGGCGACCGCGACGGCGGCCTGCCCCGCCCCCGGGCCAGGACCGCGCACGGCGTGGTCGAGGGCCGGACCGGGGCCCACGGGACCGCCGTCTTCCGGGGCATCCCCTACGCGGCCCCGCCCGTCGGCGCCCTCCGCTTCGCGGCGCCCGCGCCCCCGGCCGCCTGGGACGGCGTACGCGACGCCGGCGCCTACGGCCCCACCGCGCCCAAGGTGCCCTACCCCGACCCCTTCGCGACCCTGCTCCCCGACCCGCAGATCCCCGGCGACGACTGCCTGAACGTCAACGTCTGGACCCCCGATGCCACGCCCGGCGCCGGCCTGCCCGTCATGGTGTGGATCCACGGCGGGGCGCTCACCCGGGGCTCCTCGGCCGTCCCCGTGTACGACGGCTCCGCCTTCGCCCGGGACGGGGTCGTGCTCGTCTCCTTCAACTACCGCCTCGGAGTGCTCGGTTACGGGCTCTTCCCCGACGCCCCCGCCAACCGGGGCCTGCTGGACCAGATCGCCGCGCTGGAGTGGGTCCGGGACAACATCGAGGCCTTCGGCGGCGATCCCGCCCGCGTCACCGTCTTCGGCGAGTCCGCCGGCGCCATCAGCATCGGCGCCCTGCTCGCCGCCCCGAAGGCCGCCGGGCTCTTCGCCCGGGCGGTCCTGCAGAGCGGGGCCCCCGAGGTGCTGCCGCGCGACCGGGTGCGCACCATGGTCCGGCGGATGGCCTCGCTGCTGAAGGTGCCCGCGACCGCCGGGGCCTTCGCCGCCGTCTCCCTGCCCGACCTGCTGGCCGCCCAGGCCGCCGTACTGCGCAGGTCCAACCCGCTGATCGGCGGCCCCGCCTTCGGCCTGGTCGCCGATCCGGCCACGGTCCCGGCCGACCCCGTCGAAGCGGCCGCCGACGTGCCCCTGCTGCTGGGGTGGACCACCGAGGAGTACCGGCTCTGGCTCGCTCCCACCGGCGGGATGCGGCTGCTGGACCGGCTGGGCCCGCTCACCGTGGCGCTGGCCAGGTTCCGCAGCGGCAAGGACCCGGTCGCCGTGCGGGAGTGGCGCGCCGCCCTGCCCGCGGCGGGCCCGGCAGACCTCGCCGGGCAGTTGCTCACCGACCGGCTGCTGCGGGATCCGCTGCGCCGGCTCGCCGGGTCGGGGCGCGCGGAGCCGAGCTTCCTGTACGAGTTCGCCTGGCCCTCCGGCGTACCGGGGCTCGGTGCCTGCCACGCCCTGGAGCTGGGCTTCGTATTCGACACGCTCGGGGTTCCGGAGGCCTCCTGGCTGGCCGGGCCGGACACCCCGCAGCCGCTGGCCGACGAGATGCACGCGGCATGGGTCCGCTTCGCCGTGACGGGGGATCCGGGCTGGGCGCCCTGGAACGGCAGCGGCCCGCCGAAGGTGTTCGGCGGGCCGGAGCGCGAGCGGGAGGCGGGGGAGGTCCCGGAACTTACTCGACGGGTCCTTCCATGACCTTGCTGATGAACTGGATCGGCCCCTCGCCCATGTTCGGGACGTAGGTCTTGGCGTTGTGCTGGCCGCCCTTGATGATTCTCAGGTCGGTGTGGATCGGACCCTTGTTGCCGAAGGTCGCGATGAACTTCTGCACGTCCGGCAGGGTCTTCTTGTTGTTCTCGCTGTCGCCGACCTGGAAGGCGAGGTAGACGTCCGGGCCCTTCTTGTCGATGAGCTGCTTCGCCAGGATCTCCGGGTTGTTCTCGGCCTTCTCCTTGTCGTGGCCCTTCCACAGGGAGGAGTCCGGGACGATGTCCGGGCCCGAGGCGATGACGGCCTTGAACTTGTCCGGGTGCTTGAGGACGGCCTTGAGGCCGGCGAAGCCGCCGGTGGAGGAGCCCATGAAGGCCCAGCCGTCACGGGACTTGACCGTGCGGAAGTTCGCCTTCATCAGGTCCGGGACGTCCTCGGTCAGCCACGTGCCCATCTTGGGCTGGTCGGGGATGTCGGAGCCGTCCCAGTAGATGCCCTTGTCGTCCGGCGCCGGGTTGAGCACCGGCATGGCCAGGATGAAGGGCTTGCTCTTCCCCTCCGTGTACCACTTGGCGATGCTGGTCTGGAGGCCGAGGTCGGTGCCCATCCAGTAGTTGTTCGGGAAGCCGGCGCCGCCCGGCAGGGCGATCATGACCGGGAAGCCGCTCTTGGCGAACTTCGGGTCGTTGTACTCCTTGGGCGCCCAGACCCACACCTTGCCCGTGAAGCCGGACTTCTTGCCGGCCAGCGTGGTGACGGCGACGTGCGTCCCGTCGGCCAGGGTCATCGAGTTCTTGAACTCCGCCTGCGGCCCGGTGGGCATCAGCATCTTGGAGTTCGCGGGCTGGGGGGTGTCGCCCTTCTTGCCCTCGCCGGCGGGCGGCTTCCCGAAGGACACCGCCGAACCCTTGTCGGTGAAGGGGGGTATCTCGTAGTAGGCCATCACTCCGGCCGCGATGCCGCCCAGCGCGAGGAGGGAGACACCGGCGATCACCCAGCGCTTGACCCGGGACTTGCGCCGGGGCTGGTACTCCGGCTCCTCGTCGTACGGCGGCTCCTGGCCGTACGGAGCCCGCTGCTCGTACGGCGGCTGCTGTTGGCCGTAGGGCGGCTGGTACCCGCCCTGGGACTCGTACGGCTGCTGCTGTCCGTACGACGGCCGGCCGTACTGGTCGCCGTAGGGCTGCTGCGGCTGCTGCCCTTCCGGCCGGTACGGCTGGTACTGACGCCCGTCGGGTGCGTACGACATGTGCGGTGGCTCTCCGGCTGGTGCTGCCCCGGGGGGGCGGGTGGTCTGTCGGCTTGATCCTTCTTCCGTTCGAAGGATGAACGAAAGCATGCCAGGGTTCCTAATTTTTCCTTCTCTTGGGGTGATCTGGAGAAGATCGTTGCCCGACGCCTCAAGGGCCCGTGGAGTTCCCGAACCGTTCGCCGACTGTCCCTGGCCCATGCACATGCCCCTGGGTATGGTGCGTCCGCGCCGCCACCAGAACCCCCACTCCGCCCGGAGGTACCACGTGTTTGGCATGCGCCTGCCAACGTTTCGCCGTAAGACCGCCCTCGCCACCGCCTTCGGCTTCACCGCCGCCGGCACGGCCCTGTGGGCCGGCTTAGGTGCCGCCCAGCCCGCGCAGGCGGCCGGTCTGCCCGCCCCCGACCACGTTGTCGTCGTGGTCTTCGAGAACCACGCCTACAGCCAGGTCATCGGCAGCTCCAGCGCCCCGTACATCAACTCCCTGAAGAGCGGGGGAGCCAACCTCACCCAGTCGTACGGGATCACCCACCCGAGCCAGCCCAACTACCTCCAGCTCTTCTCGGGCTCCAACCAGGGCGTCACCGGCGACAGCTGCTACACCCCGGGCTTCAGCTCCGCGCCCAACCTGGCCTCCGAGCTGATCGCCGCGGGCAAGAGCTGGGGCAGCTACAACGAGGGCCTGCCCAGCCAGGGCTCCACCACGTGCTCCAGCGGCAAGTACGCCCGCAAGCACAACCCCTGGTTCGCCTTCTCCAACGTGCCCACCGGCACCGCGAAGACCATGACCCAGTTCCCGACGGACTTCACCACCCTGCCCAAGGTCTCCTTCGTCGTCCCGGACCTGTGCAACGACATGCACGACTGCTCCGTCGGCACCGGCGACACGTGGCTCAAGAACAAGATCAAGCCCTACGCGGACTGGGCCAAGACCCACAACAGCCTGCTCGTCGTCACCTTCGACGAGGACAACCGGCTCGCCGGCAACAAGATCCCCACCGTGCTCTACGGCCAGCCCGTGACCCCGGGATCCTCGTCGAGCACCACCTACAACCACTACGACATGCTGCGCACCCTGGAAGGCCTGGCCGGCCTGACCACCCACGCCGGGAACGCGGCCACCGCCAAGGACATCACGGGGATCTGGGCTTCCTGACCATGTACGTTGCGGACAGTCGCGGCACGCCCGCGCCCGCCGTGACCCCCGAGCCGTCGGCCGTCGCCCCGGGCACCAGCCCGGGGCGGCGCGCCGCGCTCGCGCCCACGGTGCTCGCCCTCGGCACGGTCAGCCTCGTCACCGACATCTCCTCCGAGATGGTCACGGCCGTGCTCCCGCTCTACCTCGTCGCCGGACTCGGGCTCTCCCCGCTCGGATTCGGCCTGCTCGACGGCCTCTACAACGGCGTCAGCGCCCTCGTCCGGCTCACCGGCGGCCACCTCGGCGACCGCTTCGGCCGCCACAAGGCCCTCGCCGGACTGGGCTACGCCCTCTCCGCCCTGTGCAAGCCGCTGCTCCTGCTCGCCCACACCCTCCCCGCCGTCGGCGCCGTCCTCGCGCTGGACCGCACCGGCAAGGGGCTGCGCACCGCCCCGCGCGACGCGCTGATCTCCCTCGCCGTCGCCCCTGAGGAGCGCGGCCGCGCCTTCGGCGTTCACCGGGCGATGGACACCGCGGGCGCCCTGATCGGGCCGATCCTCGCCTTCCTCATCCTGCGCGGAGCCGCCGACGGCTACGACGCCGTCTTCACCGTCAGCGCCTGCGTGGCCGCCCTCGGGGTGCTGGTGCTCGTGCTCTTCGTCCCCGGCCGCCGCACCCGGCCGAAGGCGGCCGCCGAGCCCGTCTCCCTGCGGGCCGCCCTCGGCCTGCTGCGCCGCCCCGACCTGCGCAGGATCGGCCTCTGTGCGCTGCTCCTCGGACTGTGCACCGTCAGCGACGGCTTCGTCTTCCTGCTGCTCCAGCGCGCCACCGGCATCGCCGACCGCTGGTTCGCCCTGCTGCCGCTGGGCACCGCCGCCGCGTTCTTCCTCCTCGCGCTGCCGCTCGGTCGGCTCGCCGACCGGATCGGGCGCGGCCGCGTCTTCCTCGGCGGGCACCTCGCACTGCTCGCGGCGTACGGGCTCCTCCTCACCGGCGGTCACCATCCGGCCCTGCCCTACGCGGTGCTCCTGCTGCACGGCGGCTTCTACGCCGCCACCGACGGGGTGCTGATGGCCGAGGCGGCCGGAGCCGTGCCCGAGGAGCACCGCGGCGGCGGACTCGCCCTCGTCCAGACCGGCCAGGCCCTCGCCCGCTTCGCCGCCTCCCTCTGCTTCGGCGCCGCCTGGACCGTGTGGGGCGCGCGCCCCGCGCTCGCCGTCGCCGCCGTCCTGCTCGCCGCGGCGGCCGCGGTGTGCGTACGGCTCATCCCTGCCGCGGACTGATCCCCGCCGCGGCACGACAGAAAGGCCCCCCATGACCCTCCAGCGCCGGATCCTGATCCTCGCCGCAGCCGTCGTCCTGCTCGCCGCCGTGGGAGTGCTCGCCGTGCTGCGGGCCTCCTCCCGGGCCGACGAGAAGAACCAGGCCCAGGCGGGCGGCCCGCAGATCACCCGGGGCACGGTCTCGCTGACCCCGGCCGACGGCGGCCGCCGGATCGTGTTCCGCAACATGGCCTGGGGCCCGCACCGAGACGAGCTGGCCACCGTCCCCGCCGACGGACCCGAGGGGGCCCGTACCGCCTCCGGGGTGAGCTGCCTGCGCTTCCACTCGGCGGCGGGCACCGGGATCTGCCTCCAGGCCGACAAGGGCGGGGTGCAGGACAGCTACCGGGCCGTCGTCCTCGACGCGAACCTCAAGGAGCTTTCCGCCCACCCGCTGGCCGGCATCCCCACCCGCGCCCGGGTCTCGCCCGGCGGGCACCTCGCGGCCTGGACGGTCTTCGTCGGCGGGGACTCGTACGCCGGCACGAACTTCTCCACGCGGACCTCGGTGCTCGACCTGCGCACCGGGAAGCTCGACGCCTCGCTGGAGGACTTCACGATCCTCAAGGACGGCAAGCCGTACCGCAGCGCCGACGTGAACTTCTGGGGGGTCACCTTCGCCGCCGACGAGCGGACCTTCTACGCGACGCTCGCCACCGGCGGCCAGACCCACCTGGTCCGCGGCGACCTCGCCGAGCGGACCGTGACCACCCTCCGCGAGAACCTGGAGTGCCCGTCGCTGTCGCCCGACGGGACCCGACTGGTGTTCAAGAAGCGGGTGCCCGGCCTGTCGGCGGACGCCCCGTGGCGGTTGTACGCGCTGGACCTGGCCTCGATGAAGGAGACTCCGCTCGCCGAGGAGCGCAGCGTGGACGACCAGGTGGTGTGGACCGACGACCGGACCGTCGTCTACTCCCTGCCGGGGGACTTCGGCGCGGACCTCTACTCCGTGCCGGCCGACGGGAGCGGCGCCCCCGCACGGCTCATGGGCTCGGCCCTCGCCCCGGCCTTCCTCGGTTGAGTCCGAGGAGGAGGCCGGGGGAGGGCCGGCGCAGGACCGTTACGCCGGAGGTACCGGCCGCACCGGGGGCTAGGCGGGGATCAGGGTCTTGCGGCGCCGCTTGCGCTGAGCGCCGGCCGACAGCCTCAGCTCGATGATCGACCGCACGGCCGGCCACTCCTCGTCGAGGATCGAGTAGAAGGCCGTACTGCGGACCGCCCCGTCGAGCCCCCGCGAATGGGCCCGGCGGACCCCTTCGCAGGTGAAGCCGAGGCGTTCCATCGCGGCCCGCGAGCGGCCGTTGCGGGCGTCCGCGCGCAGGGAGATCCGCCGGACGCCCCAGGTCTCGAAGGCATGGCGGAGCATGAGCAGCTTCGCCTCGGTGTTGATGCCGGTCCCCTGGGCGCCCGGGGACAGCCAGGTATTGCCGATCTCGGCGGCATCGGGGATCGCCGTCGCCGGATCACCGAACGGGACGCCCGGCACTGCGGGCCACACCAGCGGCCCCTGCCAGTAGTCCAGATCGAGGAACCGGGTCGAACCGACGACCCGGCCGTCGGTGGCTCTGACCACCGCGAACGGGAGCGATCGACCCGCCGCCTGATCAGCGAGGGCGCGGTCGATGTACTCGTGGGACGCCTGCACGCCGTGGGGTACGGGGGTGAAGGCGTAAGTCGTACGATCCTCGGCCCCGGCCACGGCCAAGGCCTCGGTGTGGTGGGGGGCGAGGGGCTCGAGCCGCACGGTGCGGCCGGCGAGGAGTACGGGTACGGGCACGGAGCCTTCGGTCCTTCTGGGCGGTGGGGTGGTTGCACAGTCTGCGTCTCTGACGTCGCCCCCCGTGCAAAACACGGGTGAAAGGCAACGGGCTGTCAGGTGAACGCGAGTGGCTCAATGTAGCCCCTTAAAGTCCTCTCATGAACCCCCAATTTGGCAATGGCGTGAACCTCTTTTTCGAGGACTTGGGTCCCCGCGCCGGAGCGCCCGTAATCCTGATCCACGGACATCCCTTCAACCGCACGATGTGGGCCCCCCAGACGGCCGCCCTGACGGCCGCCGGATGCCGGGTGATCACCCCTGACCTGCGCGGATACGGGGAGAGCCCGGTGGTTCCCGGCAAGGCGCTGCTCGCCGATCTCGCCGATGACATCGCCGCCCTCCTCGCCCGCCTCGACCTCGAACGCGTGGTCGTCGGCGGTGTGTCCATGGGCGGGCAGATCGCGATGGAGATGCGGCTGCGCCACCCGGGTGTGGTACGGGCCCTCGTCCTCTCCGACACCTCCCCGGTGCCGGAGACCGAGGAGGGGCGGAAGTTCCGCCGGGAACTCGCGGAACGGCTGCTCGCCGAGGGCATGCGGCCCTATGCCGAAGAGGTCATCGACAAGATGCTGGCGCCGTACAACGTCGTCGGCATGCCGGAGGCGGCCGCGCGGGTGATCGGCATGATGTGCGCGACCGACCCCGAGGGGGCGGCCGCCGCGCTGCGCGGCCGGGCCGAGCGCCCCGACTACCGGCCCGTGCTCGCCCAGGCCGGCGAGCCCTGCCTGGTGGTGGTCGGCGCGGACGACGTCTACACCCCCGTCGCGGAGGCCGAGGCCCTGCACGCGCTGATGCCGCACTCCGTGCTCGCCGTCATCGAGCGGGCGGGCCACCTGCCGGGCGTGGAGCAGCCCGAGGCCTTCAACCGGGTGCTTCTGGAGTTCCTCGCCGGACTCTGAGCCCCGGCCGAGTGGCCCACGGAGGCGAGGGGTGAATGGACCGGCCGGGCGGGCCATCCGGCTGATCCAATGGGGTGGTGACGATACGGATCCTGCCCCCGCCCGGAGCACCGCGCCGACTGGCCGCCGCCCAGCTGAGCAACTCGGTCGGAGACGGCGCCTACTACGTGTGCTCGGCCCTCTACTTCATCCGCGTGGCCGGTCTGTCGCCCGCGCAGATCGGCCTCGGACTGACGATCGCCTGGGCCGTCGGCTCCGTCGCCGGAGTACCGCTGGGCGCGCTCGCCGACCGGCGGGGGCCGCGCGGCACCTCGGCGGCGCTGGCCGTGGCCACGGCGGGCTCCGTCCTCGCCTTCCTCCTCATCCGGTCCTTCTGGGGCTTCCTGTTCGCCGTCCTCGTCTACGCCACCGCCCAGTGCGGGCTGGCCGCCTCCCGGCAGGCGCTGCTCGCGGGGCTGGTCCCGCCGGAGCGGCGGACCGGCGTCCTGGCCCACCTCCAGTCCATGCTCAACGGAGGGCTGGCGCTGGGCGCGGCGCTCGGCGGGCTCGCCCTGGCCGCCGACACCGAGCGGGCCTACCTCGCGGTGTTCGTGCTGGACGCGGTCAGCTTCCTGGTCTGCGCCGCCGTGCTGCTGCGGCTGCCGGCGGTGCCGCCGGTCGAGGGGCGGGAGGCCGGGGAACCGCGGCTGGCCGTGCTCCGGGACCGGCCGTACGCGCTGGTCACCCTGCTGAACGCGATCCTGCTGCTGCGGATGCCGCTGCTCAGCCTGGCCGTCCCGCTCTGGATCGTGCAGCGCACGCAGGCTCCCGGCTGGCTGGTGTCGGCGCTGTTCGTGCTGAACACCGTCGCGGTGATGCTGTTCCAGGTGCGCATGGCCCGGCCGGTGGGGGACCTGGACAGCGCGCGCCGGGCGGTGCGGGTGTCGGGGCTGGTGATGGCCGCGTCCTGCGCCGTGTTCGCCGTCTCCGCACTGCCAGGGGCGGGCTGGGCCGCCGCCGCGCTGCTGGTGGCGGGCGCCGTGCTCCAGGTGGACGCCGAGATGCGGCAGTCCGCCGGGTCCTGGCAGATCGGCTTCTCGCTGGCCCCGGCGGACCGGATCGGCCAGTACCAGGGGTTCTTCGGCACCGGGGTCCCGGTGGCCAGGACCGCCGGCCCGCTGGTGCTGACCTCGCTCATCCTGGTGTGGGGGATCCCCGGCTGGCTGCTGCTCGGCGCGGTCCTGCTGGCCGCCTCGTACGGCATGGGGCCCGCGGTGCGCCGGGCCGAGTCGGCGCGCTCCTCGGGCGGCGCGGGCGGGCGGGCCGCCGTACGGGCGTCCTGAACCGGCGGGAACCAGGGACGTTCGTCGTGCGCCCCGGTGCCCAATGGCGCCCGGGCGGCGTGCCGCGCCGTGTCAGTCTGTCTGGAGGGTGGTGCGCAGCCGGTAGCGCTCGCCGCTGTACTCCACCCGCGACAGCAGCAGCGGCCGCTGGTCGCGCGTGAACACGGTCTGGTCGAGGACCAGTACGGGTGATCCCGGCTCGATGCCCAGGTGCCCGGCGAGCTCCTCGTCCGCGCCGCGGGCCTCGATGGTGGCCTCGGCGCGTTCCGGCTCGACGCCCCAGCGGCGCAGTTCCGCGAAGAGGGACGCCTCGCGGAAGTCGGTGCGGGCCAGGTCGGGCGCGAGTTCGGCGACGACCAGGGTGCGGTCGAGGGCGATCCGCACGTCGTTGAGCAGCCGGACCCGCTCCAGGCGCAGCAGCGGGGTCCCGGCGGGCACGCCGAGGCGGTCCGCGTCGTCGAGGGACGCGGTGACGGTGTCGTGGCGCAGGACGACCGAGCTGGGCCGCATGTGCTTGCGCCGGGCGGTGGCGGTGAAGGACTCCAGGTCCTTGGGCCAGTCCCGGGCGGGAGCCGGCGGGCTGCTCGCGGCCACGAACCAGCCGCGGCCGTGGGAGGCGGTGACCAGGCCCTGGTCGACCAGGTGTCCCAGCGCCCGGCGCAGGGTCACGCGGGAGATGTCGAGGCGGGCGCACAGCTCGCGCTCGGGCGGCAGCTTGGCGCCCTCGCCGAGGCCGCGGCGGGCGATCTCCTCGCGGATCCGGTCGGCGGCCTGCGACCAGAGCGGATCGGCACCGCCGCGGGTGGCCGCCGCCGTGGTGGCGGCGGTGGTGCTGGTGGCGTCGTCGGTCATGATCCGACGATACCACCCACTACCACTTGGTCCAGGCCGGAGGGCCTGCAGGCAGGGGACCTTGGGCACTACTTGGGGTCGAAGCGGCCAGACCACATAGAACCACTGTTGACCAGTAGGGAACCTCTAAGTACCTTCGGGGTCATCCCCACCCCCCACCCGACGAGGAGTACCCGCGATGAGTACGGCCACAGTCCCGGCCACCGGAAAGAAGCCGGGCCGCATCATGCCGGTCATGCAGCGCATCGGCCGCAGCCTGATGCTGCCCGTTGCCGTGCTCCCGGCGGCCGCCCTGCTCAAGCGGCTGGGCGGCGACGACCTGCTGGCCCGCGAGAGCTTCCCGGTGGTCGTCCAGAAGCTCGCCATGATCCTGAACGCCGCCGGCGAAGCCGTTTTCGCCAACCTGCCCCTGCTCTTCGCGATCGGCGTGGCCATCGGCTTCGCGAAGAAGGCCGACGGATCCACCGCCCTGTCGGCGGCCGTCGGCTACCTGGTGTTCAAGGCCGTACTCGCCAGCCCCGCCTTCCCCAAGGGAGTCGACGGGGACCCGCTCGACGCCAAGGTCCTCGGCGGCATCGTGATGGGCCTCATCGCGGCCCTCCTCTACCAGCGCTTCAGCCGGACCAAGCTGCCCGACTGGCTGGGCTTCTTCGGAGGCCGCCGGCTCGTGCCCATCCTCAGTGCCTTCGCGGGCGTCGGCGCGGGAGTGGTATTCGGAGTGGTCTGGCCGACCGTCGGCTCCTGGTTCTTCCACTTCGGCGAGTGGCTGGTCGGCACCGGCGCCTGGGGAGCCGGCATCTTCGGCCTGGTCGTCCGCGCCCTCATCCCGATCGGGATGCACCACTTCTTCTCGTTCTTCCCCTGGTTCGAGGCGGGCACCTTCGTCAACCCGGCCACCGGCGCCGAGGTCCACGGGGACATCCACCGCTTCCTCGCCGGCGACCCGACGGCCGGCCAGTTCATGACCGGCGGCTTCCCGATCTACATGTTCGCGCTCCCGGCCGCCGCCATGGCCATCGCGCACACCGCCCGGCCCGAGAACCGCACCATGGTCAAGGGCATGATGATCTCCGTCGCCCTCACCTCGTTCGTCACGGGCGTCACCGAGCCCATCGAGTTCGCCTTCATGTTCGTGGCGCCGGTGCTCTACGCCATCCACGCCGCCCTGTTCGGCGTCTCCATGGCCCTGTGCTACGCGCTCGGCATCCGCGACGGATTCGGCTTCTCCTCCGGCGCGATCGACTACGTCGTCAACTTCGGCATCGCCACCAAGCCGCTGCTGCTCATCCCGATAGGCCTGGGCTTCGCCGCCCTGTACTACGTGATCTTCCGCTTCGCCATCGTCAAGTTCGACCTGCCGACGCCGGGACGCGAACGGGATCCCGAGTCCGGGGCCGCCCGGTCCGCCGAGCCCGCCAAGGCCGACAGCGCGGCCTGACCCCGCCTGAGCGCCGCCCCCACCTCTTCACCGCCCCACCGCCAGGAGCCACCATGTCCGCATCCCGCATCACCTTCCTCCAGGGCCAGGCCGCCCAGGGCGCCGCCCTCGCCCGGATCGCCACCCGCGTCCGCGAGCAGCTCGACTCGCCGGAACTGGCCGGGCTGCGCACCGCTCGCCGCCCGCTGTTCACCGGCATCGGAGCCTCCTTCGCCGCCCTCGCCGTCCCCGTGCAGCAGCTGCGCGAGGCCGGCATCGTCACCCAGCGCGTGCTGTCCAGCGAGATCGAGACCGGCACCGCCAGCTTCGACACCGACTGCCTCATCGCCGTCTCCCAGGGCGGGCGCAGCTCCGAGACCCTGGCCGCCTTCCAGTGCGCCGCACCCGGCGTCACCAGGGCCGCACTGCTCAACGTCGTGCCCTCGCCGCTGGGCGACCTCGCCGACCTGACCGTGGACCTGGGCAACGAGCCCGACTCGTACGCCTCCACCATCGGCTACACCGGTACCGTCGTCGCCCTCGACCTGATCGCGGGAGCCCTGGCCGGGAGGGAGAGCGACCCCTGGGGCGACATCGCCGAGCAGACCACCGCGGTCCACCGCCAGGCCACCGAGGTCGTGGCGGGACTGCGGGAGCGCGGCGCCCGCTGCATCGCCTCCGACGGGGTGGCGGCCGGGGCCTCCCGCGCCTCGGCCGAGGAGGGCGCGCTGCTGCTGCGCGAGGTGGTCCGGATGACCGCGGCCGCCTCGGCGACCCGCAACTACCTTCACGGCGAGATGGAGTCGGCGGGCAACACCCTGCACCTCGTGTACGGCGACGGCCGCGAGATCGAACTGGCCCGCTCCCTGGCCGCGGCGGGCCACCTCACGCTGCTGGTCACCACCGCCGACGTGGACCTCGCGGAGAACCTGTTCACCGTCCGCCTGCCGCGGGTCGCCGACGCCGTCCGGGTCGTCCTGGAGACCGTGGTCCTCCAGGAGCTGGTGGCCCGGCTGAGCGAGGAGCGGGGCGTGCCCATCGAGTCCTTCGTCTTCGCCAACGACGACACCAAGGAAGGCGGGCTCGACCTGTCCGACTTCGAGGTCGCCGCCTACTCCCCGGCGAGCTGACCGGGCCGCCTGAGATCATCTCGGGCATGGACCTGGTTGAGGAACTGACCCGCTTCGCCGCCACCGGGCGTTTCGGAGCCTTCCACGTGGGCGTGCACCTGCGCGAGGTGGTGGCCGCGTACGGGGAGCCCGAGTGGAGCGGGCGGGTCAGCGCCAAGCGCCGGTGGCCGCACTGGTTCGGCTACGCCAGCCTGCAACCGGTGTTCTGCCGCTGCAGGCTGCTCAGCGCCCTGTACGTACCGGCCTGGCACGAGGAGCTGGAGCTGCCCGGCGCCCGCGAGTCCCGCGTCGCGGCGCTTCCGGTCACCGAGTCGCGGCTCACCGCCGCGTTCGCCGAGGCCGGGGTCGTCTGGCGCACGCAGTGGTCCGAGAACCTGCCCCACCAGCGGACCCTCTCCACGGAGCCCGCCCCGCACACGGCCGTCACCTTCACCTTCTGGGACCGCCACCGCGACGAGGGCCGCTCGGTACCGGACTGGCCGCTCTACCAGGCGGGCACCTCCGGCACGGGGCACGGGCCGTGCCCGGAGCCCGACCGCGGCCTGCCCGACGACGGGTACGGTGCCTGACGTGGACGACGTACTGCGGCAACTGGCCTCCGTGGGCCCCTTCTTCACCGTCCCGTACGGCAAGGAGCCGCCCGGGCCCGGATTCCGGCCCCTCAGCGCGCTGTACGGGGAGCGACTCGGGCCGTACGTGGCCGAGGTGGGGCGGCGCATCGGCAGCGGACCCGGCCGGGTCGCCGCCTCCACCGCGCAACTCGGGATCGCCTCCCGGCTCTGGTCGCTCGGGCTGGGCTGCGCCGCCCTCGCCGGACGGGTGCCGGACCTGGCCCCCGACCGGGTGTGGTGGCGGCTGCCCGGGGCGGGATCGCTGGAGCTGTGGCTGCCCGAGCCGGGGGAGCTGCCGGCCGAGGCCCTCGGGGACACGGTCCTCGGGAACCTGGCCGTGCTCGACGCGGGCCTGCGGGAGCGGTTCGGGGTCTCCCCGAAGGTACTGCGGGGCAATGCCGCTTCGGGGCTGGTGGGAGCGCTGCGGGTGCTGATGGACCGTGTTCCGGGCGGCGCGGCCGTCGCGTTGGCGGCCGATCTGCTCGCCGACGGCGCGGCGCTCGGAGGCACCGGGACCTTCATCCACGAGGAGGGGCTCGGCATGGCCTTCGTACGGCGCAGCTGCTGCCTCTACTACAAGGTGCCCGGCGGCGGGCTCTGCGGGGACTGCGTGCTGCGGACCAGGTAGCCGGACTCAGGCAGGGCGGATGTTCTTGTTGTGGTGGAAGGCGTTGTCGGGGTCGTACTTGGCCTTGATCTCGGCCAGCCGCCGGTAGGTGTCGTCGCCGTAGGCCTCGCGGACACGGGCCGTGTCGTCGTCGCGGTCGAGGAAGTTGACGTAGACGCCGTCACCGCGGTGAGGCCCCAGGGCCCGGAGGAATTGCCGCGTCCAGGCGGTCTCGGCCGCGGCTCGCTCGCCGGCCTCGCCGGGCAGCCACACGCCGTCGATGACGATGTTGAAGGCCGCGTCGCGACCGGCGAAGGCGGTGGCGCCGCGGGGGACCCGGGCGACGGCGCCGCCCATGTGGAACACCGCCGAGTACGACCGGGGCGAGCCGGCGCGGTAGGCGTGATCGGCGATGACGGAGATGGCGGCGTCGGACAGCCCGGTGAGGCTGCCGGCTTTCCAGTAGTAGTGCCACCCGTGGGGGGCGGTGTCGTCGAGACCGCCCTGGAAGGCGGCGTAGGGCGTGGGCCCGAGCAGGTCGACGAGGGGAGTCCCGAGCCGGCGCAGGGGCCGCAGGGCCCGCTCGCCCTCTTCGACCGGGCCGGCATAGCAGCAGGCCACGGCGACGGCCGGCCGCCAGTGCAGCTCCTCGGGGACGACCGGCAGCGGGGGTACGGTGCCCAGCCTGATGACGGTGCCCAGCTCGTTGGGCGCTTCGGAGACGAAGTCCCGGGGGCACGCCGGCCAGCTGAGCTGGGCCGAAGCCACCCGGGAGGACCGCATCCGGCTCCACGGCCCGTCGTGGCTCGTACGGGCCTTCCCGACCTGGAAGGCCAAGAGCGCCTTCGCCCACATCAAGCCGGTCGCACGAAGGCCGTCGGGGAGCGGTGACCCTGCTCCCCGACGGCCTTCGGCGCCGGCTCGGCGGAACTAGAAGGTGAGGTTCCAGGAGTCGATCTTGCCGGTGTCGCCGCCGGCGTTGTCGTTCACCCGGAGCTTCCAGGTGCCGTTGGCGACCTCGGAGGAGGCGTTCACGGTGTAGGTGGTGTTGATGTTGTCCGTGCTGCCGCCGGCACGGTTGTGCACGGTGTACACCGTGCCGTCCGGGGCGATCAGGTCGACCTTCAGGTCACCGATGTAGGTGTGCACGATGTTCACGCCCACCTTGAGGGTGGCCGGGGCGTTGCCGGTCACACCGCTGACGGTGATCGGGCTCTCCACGGTGGTGTTGTCGCCGATGGCGAAGTCACCGAGGTTCTCGAAGTACTTGCCGGGGGGCGGGGTGGAACCGACGGCCTTCAGGGCGTCGACCTGGCCCTCGCCGAAGAAGCCGTTGTTGGCCGTGGTGCCGGTGCAGCGGCTGTCCGACGGGCAGGCGATGTCGTTGGCCTGGGTGGCCAGCTTGTCGCGGATCTGCGCCGGCGTGATCCCCGGGTTGGCGCTGGCGATGAGCGCCGCGACGCCCGCGACGTGCGGGGTGGCCATCGAGGTACCGCTCTTGCTGCTGTAACCGCCGCCCGGAGCGGTGGAGTAGACGTTGCTGCCCGGGGCCGCGACGTCGATGATGCCCTGGCCGAAGTTGGAGAACGAGGCCTTGGTGGTGCCGGTGCCGTTCGCCGCGACGGTGACCACGCCCGGGAGCTCGGTCGGGATGTCCATGCACGCGTTGGTGATCGTGCGGGTCACCGGGGTCGAGTCGTTCGGGCTCGCCGTGTCGGTCGTCTTGTGGGCGAGGTCGTAGTCCTCGTTGCCCGCGGCGGCGACCTGGAGCGAACCCTTGCCCTCCGCGTACTTCTGGGCGCGGTTGACGCCCTCGATGATCGCGGCCTGGTCGGCGTTGTCCGGGCAGTTGAACTGCCACGGGTCCGTGTAGTAGCTGTTGTTGGTGACCTTGAAGCCGTGGTCACCCGCCCACATGAACCCGCAGACGGTGTTCTCGGCGAAGAAGAGCGTCGAGTTCGGCTCGGCGATGCGCACCGAGGAGATCTTCACGCCCGGGGCCACGCCGATGACGCCCTTGCCGTTCTTGGCGGCCGCGACCGTACCGGCCACGTGCGTGCCGTGGGTGTCCACGTCCCGCCAGGCGCCGGCGCGGGTGTCCGGCTTGCCGTAGGCGCAGGACACGGAGTCGGCCGCGTTGAAGTTCGGCGCCAGGTCCTGGTGCTGGTCGTCCACACCGGTGTCCAGGATGCCGACCTTGACGGAGGCGGAACCGGTGGTGACCGCCCAGGCCTGGTCGGCCTTGATCTGGCTCATGTCGGCGCGGACCGGCTCGCCCGCCGGGGTCGTGGCCTGCGCCGGGTTGGCGGGCAGCGCCGGGTTGTAGGCGTCCGCCGGAACGTCCGACGTGCGGGTGGCGCCCACCTGCTGGACCCCGCTCACCCCGCGCATCGTGGCGGCGAAGGTGCCGGACGCCGAGTGGGCGACGATCACGCCGATCGCGTCGTAGTTGGCGAAGACGGTGCCGCCGTTGGCGGCGATGGCGTTACGGACCGCCGTGGTGTCCCCGGGGGCCTGGATCACGAGGTAGGCGCGGGTGCCGGCAACCCAGGTCGCACTCTGGGAAGTCGGGGCCGCGGCCTTCGGGGCCGCCGCCGCGGGCGCGGAGGCGGAGGAACCGGAAGGAGAGACCGGGGCGGTGCCGGCGAGCGCGGCGGGGGCCCCGAAAGCCAGTGCGGCGCCGAGTGTGGCGGCCAGCACGAGGGTGCGTCGAGGTCGGCTGGATATGTGGGGTATCAATGCGTCCTCCGATGGCCCGGTGGTGCGGGTGGCACCTACCGAGCCGTACGAAACGAGTGGTGGACGCAAGATGTCAGAAGCGTGCCCCGATATGGAAGTACCTTTTACCGCACGCAGGTTCTCGGGCGCGTGGCCGAAAATCGCCCCTCCTGGGAGGAGTCGGGAGGAGTCGGGGCCGGCCGGGCTGGGCACCGTGGGGGCGAACCCTGCCCGGCCGGCCCGTACGGGCGTCCCGGTTACACCGGTACGCCGTCCTTGTCGCCGGCCGACTGGACCGGTACGGCGGCCTCCGGCGCGCCGTGTCCGTCGTCGATCAGCGTGGTCTCGTCGAACGGCAGCCGCCCGGCCAGGACTTCGGCGGCCCGCTCGTGGTCGAACTCCTTCGTCCAGGTCCCGATGAGCACCGTGGCGACGGCGTTCCCCGCGAAGTTCGTCAGCGCCCGCGCCTCGCTCATGAACCGGTCGATGCCCACGATCAGGCCGACCCCGTCCACCAGTTCCGGCCGGTGGGACTGGAGTCCGCCGGCGAGCGTGGCCAGACCCGCGCCGGTCACCCCGGCCGCGCCCTTCGAGGCGATGATCATGAACAGCAGCAGGGAGATCTGCTCGCCCAGGGCCAGCGGCTTGCCCATCGCCTCGGCGACGAAGAGCGAGGACATCGTCAGATAGATCGCGGTCCCGTCCAGGTTGAAGGAGTACCCCGTCGGCACCGTGATCCCGGTGACCGGGCGCGACACCCCCAGGTGCTCCATCTTGGCGATCAGCCGCGGCAGCGCGGACTCCGAGGAGGAGGTGGACAGGATCAGCAGGAACTCCCGGCCCAGGTAGCGCAGCAGGGAGAAGACGCTGACCCCCGTACACACCCGGAGGAGGGTGCCCAGGACCACGAACACGAAGAGCAGGCAGGTCGTGTAGAAGCCGATCATGATGACGGCGAGGGACTTCAGCGCGTCGATACCGGTCGCCCCGACCACCGCCGCGATCGCCCCGAAGGCGCCGACCGGCGCCGCCCACATGATCATCGCCAGCACCCGGAAGACCAGCTTCTGCACGTGCCCGATCCCCCGCAGCAGCGGCTCGCCCGCCGTCCCCATGGCCTGGAGGGCGAACCCGCACAGCAGCGCCACCAGCAGGGTCTGGAGCACCTCGCCGCCGGTGAAGGCGGACACGAGGGTGGTCGGGATGATCCCCAGCAGGAACTCCGGCGTGCTCTCGGCCCCGCCCGCCTTGGCCTGCGCCTCGCCCGCGTGCCGCGCGGCCTCGGTCAGGTGCAGACCGCTGCCCGGCTCCAGCAGGTTCCCGACCAGCAGGCCGATGGCGAGCGCCACCGTGGACATCACCATGAAGTAACCGAGGGCGAGGCCGCCCACCGCCCCCACCTTGGCGGCCTTGCGGACCGAGCCGATGCCCAGCACGATCGTGCAGAAGATCACCGGCGAGATCATCATCTTGATGAGGTTGACGAAGCCGGTGCCCAGCGGCTTGAGCTCGACGGCCACGCCGGGTGCGGCGAAGCCGACGGCGATGCCGAGGAGCACCGCGGCGATCACCGCGATGTAGAGATAGTGCGTTCTGTCGCGCGTGGCGGCCACGATGCCTCCTGGTGGTGAAAATGTTCCGGGAGGACCATCGCGCGGCGTTGTGACCCCGGTCACCCTTGCGTTCATTGAGTTCACGACCCGGTGCACACTGAGCGCCATGTTCCGTTTGCCCCGGCCGCCGCGCAGCCTCGCCGGCCAGCTCTTCGCCATGCAGGTGCTGCTGGTCGCCGTGGTCGTCGCCGGATGCGCCGTATTCGCGTACGCGACCGCGCGCGGCCAGGCCGAGGACGCCGCCCGGCGCCAGGCCGGGGCGGTGGCCCGAGCCGTCGCCGACTCCCCGTCGGTCCGGGAGGCCGTACGGGAGGGCGCGCGCGGGAGCGACCCGACGGTCCGGCTCCAGCCGTACGCGGAGCGGGTGCGGGTGGACTCCGGGGTGGACTTCGTCACGATCATGGACCCGGCCGGGCGGCGCTGGACCCATCCCGACCCGCGCCGGATCGGCGAGCCCTTCATGGGCAACACGGCCCCCGCGCTGCGCGGCGAGACCTTCAGCGAGACCTACACCGGCACCCTCGGCCCCTCGATCCGCGTGGTCACCCCGCTGACGGACGGCGGCCGGGTCGTCGGCATGGTCAGCGCAGGCATCACGGTCCGCGCGATCAGCGCGCGCCTCGCCGAGCAGCTCTCCGCCCTCGCCTGGGTCGCGGCCGGGGCGCTGGCCCTCGGCGGAGCGGGCACGTACATCGTCAACGCCCGGCTGCGCCGCCACACCCACGGGATGAACGCGGCCGAGCTCAGCCGGATGTACGACTACCACCAGGCGGCCCTGCACGGAGTGCGCGAGGGGCTGCTGCTGCTCGACGGACAGCGCAGGATCACCCTGATCAACGACGCCGGACGCGAGCTGCTGGGCCTGCGCGACGGGATGACCGGCACGGGCGTCGCCGACCTGGGGCTGCCCGCGCCGCTCACCGGGGCCCTGCTCGCCGACCGGCCCCGGGTCGACGAGGTGCACCTGACCGCGGACCGGGTGCTCGTCGTCAACAGCTCGCCCGTCGCGGGCGGCGGCCGCCGGGGCACCGTGGTCACCCTGCGCGACCACACCGAACTCCAGGTACTCACCGGGGAGTTGGACCACGAACGGGGTTTCACCCAGGCGCTGCGCTCCCAGGCCCACGAGGCGGCGAACCGGCTGCACACCGTGGTCTCGCTCATCGAACTCGGCCGCGCGGACGAGGCCGTGGAATTCGCCACCGCCGAACTGGAACTGGCGCAGGCCCTCACCGACGAGGTGGTCACCGCCGTCGGGGAGCCGGTGCTGGTGGCCCTGCTGCTCGGCAAGGCCGCCCAGGCGCACGAGCGGGGCGTGGAACTGGTCGTCACCCCCGATAGCCGCAGGCTCGCCGACGGCGGAGGGCTGCCTCCGGCCCGCGACCTGGTCACCGTGCTGGGCAACCTCATCGACAACGCGGTCGACGCGGTCGCGACCGTCCCGGGGGCGCGGATCGCGGTCACCCTGCGGCCGGAGGAGGACGGGGAGGAGCTGCTGCTGCGGGTCGCCGACAACGGCCCGGGCCTGCCCGAAGGCGTGGACGTGTTCCGCCGCGGCTGGTCCGGCAAGGGCGAGGGCCGCGGCCTCGGTCTCGCCCTGGTCCGCCAGGTGGCACACCGCTACGGCGGCGCGGTGGCCGCCACCGCCGGGCCGGCCGGAGGAGCGGAGTTCACGGTGCGCCTGCCGCTTCCCGTACCGGGGGCGGCGCGCCCCGACTCCGGCCCCACGGCGCCCGCCGGGTGGGTCCACGAGGGTGAGGGACCGGGGCTCCGCCCCGGAAGCCGCGCCGCGGACCGCCCCGGACTCCGTCCGGGGATGCCGCCGGGCGGGGCCGGAACCGCGGGCGGTGCGCCGTGAGCGCCGCGGAGGTGCGGGTGCTGATCGTCGAGGACGATCCGGTCGCCGCCGACGCGCACGCGCTCTACGTGGGCCGGGTGCCCGGGTTCATCGCCGTCGGGACCGTGCACTCCCTCGCCGAGGCCACCCGGGTCCTGGAGCGGACCCGGGTGGACCTGCTGCTGCTCGACCTCACCCTGCCCGACGGGCACGGGCTGCGCTTCGCGCGCGGGCTGCGGGCCGCCGGGCACCCCGTCGACGTGATCGTGGTGACCTCCGCGCGGGACCTGGCCGTGGTCCGCGAGAGCGTCTCGCTCGGCGTGGTCCAGTACGTGCTGAAGCCCTTCGCCTTCCCGACCCTGCGCGAACGACTCCTGCGCTACGCGGAGTTCCGCGCGACGGCGGGCGAGGCGGCCGGCCAGGACGACGTCGACCGCGCCATGGCGGCCCTGCGCGCACCCCGCCCGGCCGCCCTCCCCAAGGGGCTGAGCGCGCCGACCCTGGACCGGGTCGCCGCCCTGCTGCGGGCGGCGCCCGACGGGCTGACCGCGGCCGGGGCGGCCGAGGCGGCCGGGATCTCCCGGATCACCGCCCGCCGCTACCTGGAGCACCTGGTGGACACCGGCCGCGCGGACCGCACCCCCCGGTACGGCCAGGTCGGCCGCCCCGAACTGCACTACCGCTGGCTGGCGGCGACCGGCTCGGTGTCGAAGGTGTAGAACTTGCGGTGGTCCAGCATGTCGGCCGGGGTCACGTCGTTCCACGGCCGCATGGTGTCGCCCAGGTCCACCACGTTCGGGGTGCCCGCCGCCGGCAGGTACGTGGACTGCGGGTGGCGGGCCTGCCACTCGGCCCACAGCTTGTCCACGAAGGCGTGGTGCATCCAGAACACCGGGTCGTTGGGGGAGACCCCGGTGGCCATCTGGCCGCCGACCCACACGTGCACCCGGTTGTGCAGGTTGGCGCCGCGCCAGCCCTCCAGGTTGTTGCGGAAGCCGTTCGAGGAGCTGTTCCACGGGGCCATGTCGTACACCGGCATGGCGAGGACCGCGTCCACCTCCGCCTTGGTCGGCAGCTCGGCCACGCCCGTGCCGAGGGCCCGGCGCAGGTAGGCGCGCCCGTCCACCCGCACGTTTATGTTCCACTTGCCCGTCGCGTACGCGAACGGCCCGTCGAGCACCTGCCCGTCGCGGGCCCGCCCGGTCCCGCCGAGGAAGTCGGCGGCCCAGAGCGAGGAGCGGGCGGTGCGGTCGGTCGTCCAGTCCCAGTACGGGAGCGAGACCGCGGGATCCACTTTCTGCAGCGCCGCCTCGAACTCCAGCAGGAAGCGCCGGTGCCAGGGCAGGAAGGAGGGGGAGCGGTGGCCGACCCGGTCGCCGGAGTCGGTGTCGCTCATGATGAACCCGTTGTGGGTGGTCACGAAGCGGTCGTAACTGCCGTTGCGCTTGAGCTCCAGCAGGGCCGCGGTGAAGGCGCGCTTCTCCTCGGGCGTGAGCGCGGCCTGGTTCTTGCGGACGGTCATGCCATGCCCCCCATGGGCGAGAACGGAGCGAGGACGGCACCCTGCAGCTCGCGCACGGCGGCGCGGGCCAGGGAGAGCGGATCGGCGAAGGTCTCGTAGTGGTTGACCACGCTGATCCAGCTGCCGTCGGCGTTGCGCATCACGTGCAGCTCGCGGCCGTCTATTCGTACGGTGGGCAGGGCGGCGCCGCCGTGGTGGCCGCCGTGGTGGCCTCCGCCTCCGCCCTGGGTGATCTGGATGCGTCGGCCCTGGTAGACCTCGTCGACCTGACCCGTGGCCGAAGGTGTGGCGGCGGTGGTGGGCGAGGCGCTCGCGCTGGTGGCGGCGGCGGTGAGACCAAGGACGGTGAGTGCACCGGCGGTGGTCCCCAAAGCCTGCCGGCGGGTGATCTTGTTCATGGCCCGAATAGCTATCAGGGCAGGGGAGTTGGTTGGCCTGTATCCGGACATGAGCGGATAAGTTGCCGGTAGAACCAATTGGATGATCTTCCCGTCCGGACCGGCTCCAGTGGCCCGAACGGGAAGATCTACGCGAGTAACACTACTCGACAGTAATTTCTTCGGCGGCGCCGGGTCGTTATGGGGGAGGTCACACCGTGGAGACGGCCGGAAGTTCGCGGACGGATTCATCCCAGTTGTCACCTATAGTCCCGATATGGCTCTTCATGAGACGAAGGACGTACTCGCCCGGGACACCGCGACGGACGTGTTCGCGTCCGCCCTGAGCGGCCAGATCCTCCCCAAGTACCGGATGCCGGAAGACCACTCGCCCACCGAGGTCGTCTACGAACTCCTCCGCAACGAACTCCTGTTGGACGGGAACGCCGCGCAGAACCTCGCCACCTTCTGCACCACCTGGTCCGACGACGGCGTCCACCGCCTGATGAACGCCTGCCTCGACAAGAACATGATCGACAAGGACGAGTACCCGCAGACCGCCGAGATCGAGTCCCGCTGCGTCAACATCCTGGCCGACCTGTGGAACGCCCCCGCCGGCACCGCCGCCACCGGCTGCTCCACCACCGGCTCCAGTGAGGCCGCCATGCTCGGCGGGCTCGCCCTCAAGTGGCGCTGGCGCGCCCGCCGGCAGGCCGCGGGCCTCCCCGCCGACCGCCCCAACCTGGTGTGCGGCCCCGTCCAGATCTGCTGGGAGAAGTTCGCCCGCTACTTCGACGTCGAGCTGCGCCAGGTCCCCCTGGAGCCCGGGGCCACCGGCCTGCTGCCCCATCAGCTCGCCTCGTACGTCGACGAGAACACCATCGGCGTCGTCGCCATCCTGGGCGTCACCTACACCTGCGACTACGAGCCCGTCGCCGACATCGCCGCCGCCCTCGACCGGATCGAGGGGGAGCGGGGCTGGGACGTCCCGATCCACGTGGACGCCGCCAGCGGCGGCTTCGTCGCCCCCTTCCTCCACCCCGGCGTGGTCTGGGACTTCCGGCTGCCGCGCGTGGCCTCCGTCAACACCTCCGGCCACAAGTACGGGCTCGCCCCCCTCGGCGTGGGCTGGATCGTCTGGCGCACCGCCGACCTGCTGCCCGCGGACCTCGTCTTCAACGTGGACTACCTGGGCGGGGACATGCCGACCTTCGCCCTCAACTTCTCCCGCCCCGGCGGCGAGGTCGTCGCCCAGTACTACCTCTTCCTGAGGCTGGGCCGGGCCGGCTACCGCCGCGTCCAGCAGGCCTGCGCTGACACCGCCCAGTACCTGGCCGGCGAGATCGCCGAGATGGGCCCCTTCACCCTCCTCTACGACGGCCGGGGAGCCCTGCCCGCCGTCTCGTACACCCTCACCGACCCGCAGGGATCGGGCTTCACCCTCTACGACCTCTCCGACCGGCTGCGCATGCGGGGCTGGCAGGTGCCCTCGTACCCGTTGCCGGCCGACCGGGACGACACCGTCATCCAGCGGGTCCTCGTCAGGCACGGCGTGACCCGCGATCAGATCGCCCTGCTCGTCCCCGACCTGCGCCGGGCCGTCGACCACCTCACGGCCGCGCCCCCGCCGGTACCGGCCGCCGCACCGAGGTCCGGCTTCCATCACTGACCGCGGCTCACCGACCAGCGCATCCCGAGGGCGGTCAGGGCGGCCACCCGCTCCGGGGTGAGCGAGGCCGCGCGGGCCCGCTGGTTGGCGATCCAGGACCCCAGCCGGTACTCCTGGTCGCCGTACAGCTCCACGTGCGTACGGGGCACCCGCAGATGCTTCTCGCGCAGGTGGAACTGCTCGGCGGCCTCCAGGTGGTCCGCCCACGCCTCGGCGTGGCTCCGGCGCGGCGGCGGACGTTCCGCCTCCGTCGCCGGGGTCACACCGAGGGTGTGCTCCAGCAGCCAGCGCTGCGCCCACGACAGCCGGTCCCAGTTCAGCCGCTGACCGCGGACCCAGCCGCCCAGGTCCTCGCCCTGGACCACCACCTGGCCAGGGGCGAGCGGCAGCCGGCCGCCCCCGTCCAGGTGGACCCGGGTCAGGTGGAAGGCCCGCTGCCAGGAGATCTCCCACGCCGGACACCAGGACGCGTCGAGGGCCTCCAGGGCCTCCCGGCGTTCCAACGACAGCGCCCCCGGCCCCTCGCGGCGGGCCGCGGCCCGCTGGTTCTTCACCCACACCCCCACCGGCGCGCCGTGCCAGGTGGCCTCCACCGGCGGCAGCAGATGGCCGTGGTCCGCCGCCCACGCGGCGGCCGTCGCCAGCCCCTCCTCGAAGGCCACGTCGAAGTGGCTCCACACCATGCCGAGTTCCTCCAGCCGCGCCACCCGCTCCCGGCCGAGCGCGCCCCGGCGGTAGGTGCGCCGTGCGTCCGCGATCCACTGACCGAGCGGGAACCGCGCCAGCCCCGGCGGCCACGCCCCGCCGGCCACCGGCACCTTGAAACCGAACGGCACCTTGAGGTCCCCGGCGCCGGCCGCGTAGATCCGGGCGGCCTCGATCCCGCGCCGCCAGTGCTCGCGCTCCGGGTGCAGCACGCGCAGCCGTACGAAGGCGGCCAGCAGCGCCGGATCCCGCGGGGTGGAGAAGCTCAGCAGCGCCTGCGCCGCGCCGCGCACACCGGAGGCCGGCGGGGCCTCCCCGGACGCCGTCCGGCTCGGTGCCTGCGGCTGGGCCAGGGCCTCGACCAGCCGGGAGTCGTGCGCCCGCAGCGCCTCCAGCAGCCGTGCGAGGTCCCCGTACGCCCGCGAGGTCAGCATCGACTCCGGAGTCTCGCCGGGCTCCAGCAGCACCGGCACCACCAGCGAGGCGACCTTCCCCTCACCGGGCCGGATCCGCAGCGCCCGCCCGACGGCCTGGACCAGGTCGGGCATGGAGCCCCGTACGTCGGCCCAGTAGACCGAGTCGCACTCCTTGGTGTCCACGCCCTCGCCCAGCACCCGGACGCTGCCGAGGAAGGCCTTCTCGGCGATCCGGTCGTCCGCGAACGCGCCCAGCACCCGCCGCCGGTGGGCCGCCGAGTGCTGCCCGGACAGCCAGTCCGCCCAGACGGTCCGCGGGTACACCGGGAAGGGGCTGCGGCTGGTGAGGCGCAGCCGCTTCGCGACCGCGGGCAGCCCGGCCGCGAAGGCCTCGGCCTCTTTGGTCAGGTGGTGGAAGACGAGCGTACGCCGGAACCCCTCGTGGGCGGCGGCCTTCACCAGCGCCGTCTGGAGGGCCGCCAGCCGCGCCCCGCGCACCTCGTCCGAGCGCCCGTCCCGGCCCAGCAGCACGGCCGCCCGGAACTCCGGATCGGTGACGTCCACGCACACCACCCGGTAGGGGGCGCAGATCCCGCGGTCGATGGCCTCGGAGAGGGGCAGCGTGTAGCAGCGCGCCCCGAAGGTCCCGCGCGGGTCGTCCTCCATGGACGCCACCAGCTCGCCCCGCCCCCGCGGACCGGGCCGCCCGCCCTCCCCGGCCTCCTCGCCCGCCTCGTTCTCCTGCTCCTCGCCGTCCTGCCAGACCCGGGGCGTGGCGGTCATGTAGAGCCGCCGCAGGGACGGGATCCGCGTGTTGTCGTGCACCACCGCCCAGGGTTTGCCGATCCGCCCGGACGTCCGGTGCGCCTCGTCGACCACGATCAGGTCCCAGCCCGGGAGCCCCGTCAGATGCGCTCGCTCGATGGTCCCGAGGCCCAGCGAGGCGTACGTGGCGAACACCGTCACCCGGTCCACCGACGGGTCGGCCCAGCGGGCGAGTTCGGCAGGAGAGGTGGTGGTGGGCACGCCCGCGTCCTCCCCGCGCAGCGAGCAGACGCCGAGGGACCGGCCGGTGCGCCCGCCCTCCCGCCAGGCCGCGGCGGTCTGCACGAGCAGGTCCAGGGAGGGCACCAGCACCAGCACCCGCCCGGCGCCCAGCTCCTCGGCCGAGTGGACGGCCACCAGGGACTTCCCGGATCCCGTGGCCATGATCACCTGGGTGCGCAGCCCGGTCTCCGGCACCCGGCCGTCGGCGGGCAGTTCCAGCGCCCGCACCACGGCGTCGACCGCCTCGCGCTGATGCGGCCGGAGTTCCTTCCTCCCTTTACGCACGATCGCTACCCCCGGTGATCAGCTCGTTTGTCTCCAGCTCCTATCCTGCCTCTCTTTTGACGCAAGCGTGGAGCGGGGCGGCAGGCGCCTCCGGCCGTCTTCGAGAAAGCCTCCGGTCGGCCTCTAGCTCGAAGGCCATATCGTATGACGTGGGTCACATGCGAAGGGTTGGGTATGACCGACACCAAGAACGTACTGCTGGCAGGGGCGAGCGGAGTCCTGGGACGCCACATCGCCGAAGCGCTCACCCGCACCGGATACACCGTGATCGGCCTCGGCCGCGGCGCCGGAGCCGACGTGAGGGCCGACCTGATGAACCGCGACCAGCTGCTCCGCGCGGTGGACGGCCTCAAGGCCGACACGGTCGTGCACGCGGTGACCGCCCTGCGCAAGGCGCCCATGCGGCACAAGGACGTGTTCGCCACCGACGACCTGCGGCTGATCGGGACCGGACACCTGATGGAGGCCGCCCGCGCCGTCGGCGCCCGCCGCGTCATCGCCGAGTCGATGGTCTTCGGATACGGCTACCGGGACTTCGGCGACCACATCATCACCGAGGACGCCGACCCCTTCGCCCCGGCCGGCGACCGGGCGGTGGAACGCCACCTCGAAGCCATGCGGGTCAAGGAGCGGTTGGTGCTGGGCGCCGAGGACATCGAGGGCGTCGCCCTGCGCTTCGGCCTCTTCTACGGGGCCGGGGGCACCGACGCGGTCGTGGAGATGCTGAGGCAGCGGAAGATGCCGGCGGTCGTCGACCACGGACGCGTCCTGCCGTGGGTGGACCTGGCCGACGCCGGCCGGGCCGTCGCCCTCGCCGTCGAGGGCGGCCGGCCGGGGCAGGCGTACAACATCGTCGACGACACCCCGATGGGCTTCGGCGCGCACGTCAGGGCGGTCGCCGAGGTGTTCGGCACCCCGAAGCCGAAGGACGTGCCCGCCTGGCTGATGCGCCCCTTCTCCTACGCCCACCGGATCGCCACGACGAGCATGCGGGTGTCCAATGCCAAGGCCAAGGCCGAACTGGGGTGGACACCGAGCCACGCGAACTGCGTCGACGGGCTGCGCGCCCTCGCCCTCGCCCGACGCTGAGACGACCTCGATCCGCTCGGACGGCGGTGGCGTCGTCACCGCCGTCCGCCGTCCGCGGTTACCGCGCCCCGAAGTTCTGCGTCCACCAGGGGCCGCCCGCGCCCTGGTGGATGCCGACGCCGATGTCCTTGAAGGAGCAGTTGAGGATGTTCGCGCGGTGGCCCGGGCTCTTCATCCAGGAGTCCATCACCGACTCCGGTGTCTGCTGGCCCCGGGCGATGTTCTCCCCGTACGTCGACCAGCGGTACCCGGCCGCGGTCGTCCGCTGGCCCGGGTCCGCGCCGTCGGGGTTGGTGTGCGAGAAGAAGTCCCGGCTCGCCATGTCGTCGGAATGCCGCTGAGCGGCCGTACGCAGCTGCGCGTCCTCCTTGAGCGGACCACAGCCGGCCGCCGCCCGCTCCTTGTTGACCAGGGCGACGACCTGCCCCGCGACGCCCGGCGGGGCGGGCGCGGGCGCCGGAGCCGAGGCCTTCGGGGTCGGCGCGCTGCTGCGGGTCTGCGCCGGGGTCGGGCTCGCGGAGGGGCTCGGCGAAGCGGACGCCGAGGGCGACGCGGAGGCCGAGGGTGAGGGGGACGCCGAGGGGGAGGCCGAGGCCGAGGGGAGCGCCGACTCGGTCGCCGAGAGGGCGGCCAGCGGAGCCGCCGGCGCCGGACCGCCGTCCTTCGAGCCGCCGGAACCGGGGAGCGTGCCCAGGTACACCAGCCCGCCGCCCGCGACGCAGGCGGCGACGGCCGCGGCGCCGATCACCCGGCGGCGGTTCTGGCGGCGCCTGCGCGCGGCGCCGCGGCCGCCCCCCGGGGCTCCCTCGATGCCGTGTGCGGCTTGGGCGAAGTCCGCCCCGGTGCCGTCGGCGAAGGCGGCGCCCGCGGGGGCGAAGCCGGCCGCACCGGCCGTGCGCATCCCTGCCAGCAGGGCCGCCGACACCGGTACGAGGGCCAGCCCGGCCAGCAGCCCCTCCGCCGGAACCAGGCCGCTCCACAGGCCGGAGCATCGTACGCACTCACGCGCATGGCGGGCTATTCGCTTGCGCCACAGCGTCGAGGGCCGGCCGTCCCAGCCCGCCACCACGGTGCGGAGTCCCTCGCAGCCCGGGTGCGCGTCCAGGGCCCGCTCCACCACCCGCGCCGATTCCAGCTGCGCCTTCATCCGCTGCACCCGCACCGCCGCGTGCTGCGGGGACAGTTCCAGCGCGGCGGCCACCTCGGCCCGGGTGAGCTCCCCGGCGCACTCCAGCCACCACAGCGACAGCAGCGCCCGGTCGTCGGGCTCCAGCCAGCGCGTGGCGCGGGCCGTCTCGCGCCGCTGGCCCGCCAGGTTGAGGCGTACGACGGTCAGGTCGACGAAATCGGCCCCCGGGTCGGCGACCTCGCCGGCCGCCTCCAGGGTGCTCTCGTCGAGGCCGCTGCGCCGGGACTGCCAGTGCGCCCGGACCCGGTTCATCGCGATCGCGACCAGCCAGGAACGGAAGCTCTCGTCCGCGCGCAGGCCGCCCAGCCCGTCGAGCGCCCGCAGCATCGTGTCCTGCACCACGTCGTCCACGTCGCAGGACCCGTTCAGGGCCCGCCCGACGATGTTGTAGACGAGCGGCAGGTGGGTGCCGACGAGCTCGTCCTGCGCGCGGGGATCGCCCGCGCGGGCCGCTGCCACCAGCTCTGCCGTGTGCTGAGTACTCATGTGATGATTCCCTGTCCGTACCGGCGGTCGATGATGCCCGATGACTGGGAGACCGTCGAGCGGGGCCTCGATAACACTTATCCGGAAGATGATTCCGCCGCATCCGCTTCGTCGGCCGGCGGGGGGTAGCGCCGGGCGGACGCGTCGACCTGGGCGAGCCGGCGCAGGGCGGCCAGCATGGCGTCGCCCAGGACGGTTCCCGCCACCACCCGCTCCACCAGGTCCTCCGGCCCCGCGCCGCGCGCGACGAAGGAGAGGTCGGCGTCCGCCACCCGCTCGGCGGACGCGGCGAACTCGTCGAGGAAGTCCAGGTAGTCGCCGAGCCCGACCGCCAGCACGGAGGCCGCGGCGGCGGTGAGGGCGAGCGCCGCCGGATTGTCGGCGTGGACCTGCCAGCCGCGGCGCGCGATCAGCTCCTCGACCAGCTCCCGGGCGCGCTCGCCGTTCGCGGGGTCGGGAGCCTGCGCGTAGGTCGGTACGAGCGTGCCGGCGGCCGCGCCGAGCAGCTTGTGCACCGGCTGCCCGCGGTCCTCCACGGCCTCCACCACCTTGGCGACGGAGGCCAGCGGGAGGCCGCCGACCTCGGTCAGGGCGCGGATCAACTGCAGCCTGCGGGCGTGCTCTTCGCCGTAGCGGGCCTGGTTGGGGCTGGTCAACTCCCCGGCGGGCAGCAGGCCTTCGCGGAGATAGAACTTGATCGTGGGCACCGGGACGCCCGTCGTGCGGCTCAACTCTCCCATGCGCAAAGTGAATTCTCTCCTTCGTCGGGTCAGGGGGCTTGCGGGGGCGGGCTTCGTTATGGATAGTCGAACTATCGGATACTGGATAGTATCGATATCCATTACGGGGGTACAGGATGCGGAACCGCATCGAAGGATGGCATCGGCCACTTCTCGTCCTCGCGGCGGCCATGGGTGTGCTCACCCTGGTCTCGGGGGCCGGCCTGATCGTGGACGACCGGGTGCTCGTGGGATCGCCGATCTGGCACAAGCCGCTCAAGTTCTCGATCTCCATAGCCGTTTACGGGTTGACGCTGGCCTGGATGTACTCGCTGCTCACCCGCGGCCGGCGGGTCGGCTGGTGGGCGGGCACGGTGGTCGTGGCGGCGAGCGTCATCGAGATGGTGGTGATCGTCGGGCAGGTGGTCCGGGGGAAGCGCAGCCACTTCAACCAGGAAACCCCCTTCGACAGCGGTCTGTTCGCCCTGATGGGGGCGACGATCGTCGTGCTGTGGCTGGCGTCGCTGGTGCTGGCGGTCATGCTGTGGCGCCAGCCGCTCGCCGACCGGGCCACCGGCTGGGCGATCCGGCTCGGCTCGGTCATCGCGCTCGTCGGCCTGGCCATCGGCTTCCTGATGGTCCAGCCCACGGAGGCGCAGCTCGCGGACGGCATCTCGGACACGGTCGGCGCGCACGGCGTCGGCGTCCCGGACGGCGGGCCGCACCTGCCGGTCACCGGCTGGGCCGCCACCGGCGGCGACCTGCGGATCGCCCACTTCGTCGGCATGCACGCACTCCAGTCGCTGCCGCTGCTGGCACTGGCCCTGACCTTCGCGGCCGGACGGTACGGATGGGCCGCGCGTGCGGAGGTGCGGACCCGCCTGGTCGTGGTGGCGTCGGCCGGGCATGCCGGCCTGGTCGCCCTGACCACCTGGCAGGCCCTACGGGGCCAGGCGCTGACCTCGCCGGACGGGCTGACGCTCGGTGCGGCCGGGGTCCTGGCCTTGGCGGTGGCCCTGGGAGCGGCCCTCGCACTGCGCGGCGCAACCGGGCGCGTCCAGGCCCGTGGAGCCGCGGTCTTGTAGCCGCACCTGGGCGCTCAGGCGGGAGAATCCAGCCTCGCCGGCGATTGGGGCGCGGGGTCCGGGGCGGCCGGCAGGCCGCTTGACCCGCGTTAACCCAGCAGCGGAGCAAGGGCCTCCGCGGCCGCCCGCAGGGCAGGGGCGTAGGCCTCGATCTCCTCGCGGGAGACCAGGAAGGTGACGGTGGTGACGCTGACCCCGCCGACCGGGCGGCCGTCCGAGCCCAGGATCGCGGCACCGATGCACCGAATGGTCGGCTCGTTCTCCTCGTCGTCCACGGCGAAGCCCCGCACCCGGATCTCCGCCAGCCGGGCGTGCAGCGCCTCCGCGGTCGTGAGCGTGCGGGGCGTCCGCGCCGGCAGCCCGGCGGCGGCGATCAAACCCCGCACCTCCTCTCCCGGCAGCCGCGCCAGGATGCTCTTGCCGATCGCCGTCGAGTGCAGCGGCATCCGCATGCCGACCCGGGAGGCCGTCCGAAAGGGCTGGTCGCTCTCCAGCTTGCGGATGTAGGTGATGGTCTCCCCGCTGTGCAGGGCGAGATGGACCGTCTGGCCGGTGGCTTCCCGCAGTTCCCCGAGGACGCGCTCGACGCTCTCCGGCTCCCCGCCGCCGACCAGGGCCGACAGCCCGCGCAGCCGGGGTCCCACCCCGTACCGGCTCTCGCCGTCCTGCCGTACGAAGCCCTGCTCGATCAGCGAGGCGAGGATCCGGAAGGTGCTGGACTTGGGCACGGCGGCCGCCGCCGTCACCTCGGCGAGCCGGTGCGGCCCGCCCGGCGCCGCCACCGCCTCCAGGATGCGCAGGGACTTCTCCAGTGCGGAGCCGGCGGCGGAGGTCCGACCGCCGCGCGTTCCCTCGCGCGTTCCCTCGCGTGTTCCCCCGTGTGTTCCGTCCGTTGACACGAGAACTCCCCGCCTGTGTAGGGTCTAGACCATCAAGTTCCACTACACGCTACTGCGTTCCACTAAGTGGAACAAACGGGAGGTTCCCTTGTCCTGCCACCCGTACGCGGTGATAGCCGCCCAACGCCTGCTGCCGGTGCTGCGCGAGGCCGACGCCGACCGGGCCGTCCGCCGGACCACCGCCCTGCTCGCCGCCGGCTGCCGCGCGGTCGAACTGACCACCTCCACCCCGGACTGGGCGGACGCCCTCGCCCGTACCGTCCCCCTCACCGACGCGCACGGTCGCCCCGCCCTGATCGGCGTCGGCACGGTGACCACCACCGCCCAGGCGGAGACCGCCCTGGACGCGGGCGCCGGCTTCCTGATCTCCCCCTACCCGGCCCCCGAGGTGCGCGCGGTCGCCGAGCGCCGCGAAGCCGTCTTTATCGAGGGCGGGTTCACCCCCGGCGAGATCGCCGCCGCGTGCCGCTCGGCGGGCGCCGCCAAGGTGTTCCCGGCGCACGTCGCCGGACCCCGCTTCGTCCGCTCCCTCAAGGCCGTCCTGCCCGAGGCCCTGATCATCCCGACCGGCGGCATCCGGCCCGGCGAGGTCCCGGAATGGCTCGCCGCCGGGGCGGCCGCCGTCGGCATCGGCAGCGGGCTGCCGGCCGACCCAGCCGAACTGGCCGCCGTATTCGCCGAGCTGGCCCTGCCGTGCTGTGCCGGGTGCGCCGGCCCCACCGTGCGGAACCCGCGGTGAGCGGAGGGTACGACGTCCTCGTCCTCGGCGAGGTGCTCGTCGAGATCCATGCCGGCGCCGCCCTGCGCGAAGCCGCCGACGGCACACCCGCCCGCATCTCCTACTCCGGGGACGCCCTGAACGCCGCGGCCGCCGCCGCTGCCGCCGGTGCCCGGACCGCCCTGCTCGCCGTGGTCGGCGACGACGACCTGAGCGTCCCGCTGCTGCGGCGCGCCGCCGCCCTGGGCGTGGACGTCTCCCACGTACGCCGCGCCCCGCACCCCAACGGCGCCTACCTGCTCTCCGCCGACACCGAGGGCGACCGGGAGTTCGTCTACTGGCGCACGCGCAGCGCCGGCTCCACCCTGTCGCCCCGGCACGTCGCGTCCTGGCGCGCGCTGCTGACCGGCTCGGCCGCGCTCGTCACCAGCGGTATCACCGGCGCCTTGTCGCCGAGCAGCCGCGAGGCCGTGGTGGCCGCCGCCCACCTCGTCCACGGGGCCGGCGGCCACCTCTCGTACGACCCCAACTTCCGCCCCCGGCTGACCGGTCGCGCCGAGGCCCGGGAACTGCTGGCCGAGATCGCCCCCCTCACCGGGCTGCTCAAGACCTCCTGCCCCGCCGACGCCCTGGCTCTCGTGGACACCGACGACCCGCCCACCGCCGCCGCCCGCTACCGCGCGCTCGGTGCCCGTACGGTCGCGGTCACCGCGGGCGCCGACCGGCTGCTGCTCGACGACGGCGTACGGGCGGCGTACCGGCCCGTGCCCGCCAACCCGGCCCCCGTCGACGCGACCGGGGCGGGCGACTGCTTCACCGGCACGGCCACCGCCCGGCTCGCCCTGGGCGACGGCCTGGCGGACGCCGTGGCCTACGGCATCGCGGCCGCCTCCCTCTCCGTCTCCGGCCGCGGCGGCACCGGGCGCGTCCCCGCCTTCGCGGAGACGGCGGCCCTGGCCGCCGCGCACCGCCGGGCTACAGGGAGTTGAGCAGCGCGATCTCCTCGGCTCCGAGGCGCAGGGCACCCGCGGCGATGTTCTCGACGAGGTGGTCCGGATTCCCGGTGCCGGGGATCGCCAGGACGTGCGGACCGCGGTTCAGCGTCCACGCGAGGCGCAGCTGGGCGACGGACACCCCGTGGACCTCGGCGAGGGGCTCGACGCGTTCGCCGTCGCCCCCGGCCGCCCCCGACTCCTTGCCCGCGCCCGCGATGGCGAAGAAGGGGACGAAAGCGACGCCCTGCTCCCCGCACGCGTCCACGAAGGCGTGCTCCTCGGCCGACGAGCCGATCCCGTACGGGTTCTGCACGCACACCACCGGCGCGATCGCCTGGGCCTCGGCGAGGTGGTGGGCGGTCACGTTGGAGATTCCCAGGTGCCGGATGAGCCCGGCCGTGCGGAGCTCGGAGAGTGCGCCGAAGTGCTCGGCGAGCGAGGCGTCCGCCGCCGTGGACGGGAGGCGCAGGTTGACCACGTCGAGGTGGTCCCGGCCGAGCTGGCGCAGATTCTCCTCGACCTGACCGCGCAGCCGGCCGGGCTCGGCCCAGTAGAAGTCACCGGACGGATGGCGGCCCGGCCCGACCTTGGTGGTGATCACCAGCTCGTCGGCGTACGGGGCGAGCGCACTGTTGATCAGCTCGTTGGCGGAGCGGAGCGGGGAGAAGTAGAAGGAGGCGGTGTCGATGTGGTTCACACCGAGCTCGACGGCCCGGCGCAGCACCCCGATCGCCCGGCCGCGATCGCTCGCGGCGGCGTCGGCGGCGAACGCCGCGCCGCTGCTCTGCGGCAGGCGCATCGCGCCGAAACCCATCCGGTTGACGGTCAGGTCGCCCAGCTTCCAGGTGCCGGCGGCGTCAGCGGTGATCATGTCGGTGGTCATCCCGCGACCGTACCGGGCTCGGAAACCCAGCCGGCGGCCAGGACCAGCCGGGAGGTGCGGTGGACCGCCAGAAAGCCGAAGGGGCGGTGGAAGTACACCTCGGCCCGGCGGGTTCGGTACCTCAGCCGGGGCGGTGCGCCTCCGGCCGCCGCCACCGCGAAGTCGGTGACGGCCGCGGCTTCGAAGCCCTCGGCGCTGAAGCGGGCCAGCGCCGACTGAGCGGCCGAGCCGATCGCCAGCGGCTCGGAAGCGATCCCGGGGAAGTGCCCGTAGTCCGCGTCCGAGGCGGTTTCCAGCCCGAACAGCGGGGCGTGGGCGAGGAGATCGTGCTGCGCGCGCACCTCGAAGGCAACCGTCTCGATGTCCAGCCGGGGCTCCGGAGACAGGGTCGCCATCATCTCGACGAACAGTCCCGGGCCGGGGTTGCCGTCGGGGAGCAGGCTCGCACCCGTGGCAGGGAGGGCCCGGGTGACCGCGTCGATGCCGGTGGCGATCACCTCACCGGCGGGAGCGTCGGCCTCGCCGAGCATGAGGTGGACGTCCACCCCGGTGGCCCCGACGACTTCGAGCAGGGTGACGGGACCCGTCGGTCCGTGGGCCACCCGGACCCGGTCCAGGAGGGACGTGCTGCGGCGCAGTACGGGCAGGATCCGGTCGCTCCACGGGCCCTCGTGCGCTTCCCCCGGCATCTCCCAGAACGGTTGGATCCACTTCAGCCGCAGCGCGAGCGCCGACGCGAGGACCAGCCGGGTTTCTTCCTCGAGGACAACCGGCATGCTGCCGATCTCGCCGCCCGTCCGCTCCGACGCCCACACGTCCAGCGCCCTGTGGTCGGCCTCGGCGTCCCCGGTGAGCGTGCCGCGCGCGCCCGCCGGGAGTTCGGCCGACCAGGCCTCCTCCAGCAGGAGGTCGCCCTTGGCCCAGAGCCCGGTCGCCGCCTGAAGACCTCGTACGCCGGACAGCGCGGTCAGCAGTTCCCGTGCGGCCCCCGCCGCCGCCTCGGCGGACATGCCGAGCGCCTCCGCCAGTTCGGCGCGGGCCGGGCCGCCCGCGCCGTCCGCGAGCAGGGCGAGCAGCGGCCAGACCCCGGCCGCGGTGAACACCGTGCCCGTGTCCCCGGCGGGGGGTTGTGCGGCGGCCCAGCGCTTCGTGAGGCGGTTGACCGCCCGTACCGTCGGGTTCCTCATGCGCGGGAGCGTACGTGGTGGGACGCCGCCGGGCCGGATCATTTTCCGCGGCCCGGCGGCGCCGGTCAGTGGCCGCGCAGGCCCCGGTCGACGGCCGTCATCAGCTCGCCGTCGGCGGTGTCCGCGTCCAGTGACCAGAACATCGCACCGCCCAGGCCGTGTTCGCGGATGTAGCCGGTCTTGGCGCGCAGCACCTGCGGGTCGTCGTACGTCCACAGGGTGGTGCCGTCGAACAGCCAGGCGTGGCCGCCGCGCCGGTCCCGGTGGACCTGGTAGGTGCCCGAATCCGCCAGCTTCCTCAACGCCTTGTAGTCCTCGTACCCGGCGGACCAGGTGGCGGGCGCCGGACCCGTGGCGGGCTGCCCCATGCCGTCCCCGCCGCCACTGACGCCCGTCCAGCCCTGCCCGTAGAACGGCATGCCCATCACCAGCTTGTGCGCGGGCGCGCCGCGCCGCTTCCAGGCGTCCACCGTGCCGTCGACGCTGAAGTCGCCCCGGGCGTAGAGCGCGGACTGCTGGGCCGTGGTGGGCTCGCCCGAGACGTGGAAGTCGTAGCCCTGGAGGGTCACGAAGTCGAGGTCGCGCATGATCCGGCGGACGTCGAAGCCCGCGTCGATCTTGGCGGGGGCGGTGGGGACGAAGGCCGTCAGCTCGTACCCTGCCTTCCGGTTCTGGCTGCGCGCGTACGCATCAAGCTGTGTGCGGAACTCCTTGACGAGTTCGGCGAAGTTCCGCTTGTCCTCCGGCCGGAACTTCGTGTCGGCGTCGCCGGCCGAACCGGGCCACTCCCAGTCGAGGTCGATCCCGTCGAACAGGCCCGCGGCCGCACCTGCGCCGCCCCGGGTTCCGTCCTGCGGCAGGTTGCCCTTGATGTAGAGGTCGATGCAGGACTCCACGAGGGCCTTGCGGGAGGCGGGGGTGAGGGCGGCGTCCGAGAAGTGGGTGGACCAGCTCCAGCCGCCCAGCGAGATCAGCACCTTGAGGCCGGGGTGCTTGGCCTTGAGCTCGCGCAGCTGGTTGAAGTTGCCGGCGAGCGGCTGTTCCCAGGTGTCGGCGACCCCGTCGACGGAGTTCTCGGCGTCGAGCGGGCGCACGTAGTCGGCCCAGGCGTCGGCCTCGCCCGGCACGTTGCCGGTGAAGCACTTGCCTTCCGGGCTGACGTTTCCGAAGGCGTAGTTGATGTGGGTGAGCTTGCCGGCGGAGCCGTTCGACTCCAGGTCCTGGACCTGGAAGTCCCGTCCGTAGACGCCCCATTGGGTGAAGTAGCCGACCTTCCTGTACGAGCGGTCGTGGCCGCCCGCCGTGTCGCCGTGCGCGCCGGCGGCGGGCGCGAAGGCGGTCAGCAGGGACAGGGAGCAGGCGGCGACGGCGAGCCTGCCGAGCATGCTGCGGCGCATGGGCTTCCTTTGCGGATGCGGGAGCGGGGCGTGAGCGCGTGCGCGGTGCATGCCGGAAACTATTGGTCTGGACCAGGGCGGTCAAGGGGGTGGCCGAAATGGGTGTGATCGTCAGCTCGTAGTCTCCATGGCCACGGGATTCACCAGATGACCGGTCAAGACGGGGGACGACACATGACATACCGACGGGCAGCGATCCCGGCACTGGCCGGAGGGCTGCTGCTCACCGCGCTTCTCTGGTGGGCCGGGGCGAGCGCGCAGGCACTGCGCCTGCCGGGTACCGGCGGGGTGATCAGCAGCCGGGTCGCCGCCGAGCTCGAACGCTGGCTCATCCCCTGGTCGTACGACCCTCCGTCCGCGCTTCCGCTCGGCGCCGAGCTGTCCGGCGGGAGCGGGGACGCGGCCGGGAGCGGCGGCAGCCACTACCTCACGCTGTACTCCACCGGCATGCAGATCCGCTTCGCCGCGGTGTTCGCCTTCTTCGTGCCCGTCGCGCTGCTCCTGATCCGCAGGCTGCCGCCGGTGCACGGCCGGATGCCGGCCACGCTGCTCGCCGTGTGGGCCTGGGGCCTGGTGGCCGGGACCCTGGCCGTGACCGTCTCGGCGCCGTGGCTGATCGCCGCGGACGGGCGCGGGAGCTACCGCTTCCTGCCCCAGCTGGCGGGCGTGATCGCCTCCGGGCGGCAAGCCCTGGTGGCGACCGCGCTGGTCGCCGCGGTGGTGACCGTGCTCGTGGCGCGCGTCACGGCGAAGGGCGCCGGTCCGCTTCCGCAGAACATCGTGCCCGCGCGGGCCGCCCGCCTGGCCGCCACGGTCGGGACCGCGGTGGTCGCCCTGTCCCTGGTGGTCCTCTCGTACCAGCCGGTCGCCGCCGAGATCCAGCTGCTCTCCCCGGACGGCGGGCTGTTCGCCGAACCGGGCGATCTCCTGCGCCAGTGGCTGCTGCTCGGCGTCTGGGTCAGCCCGGCGGGCGTGCCGCTCGCGGACTGGCTCCTGCACATGGCCGTCACCATGCTGCTGCTCGTCGTGGTGTGGTGGGCGCTGCGGCGGCTGCCCGCCCTGCTCACGCGGGCCACCGTCCCGGCGATGGCGGCGTGCGCGGTCTGCGCGACCGTCCTCGGTCTGCTGGTGAGCCAGCTGGTGCGGGCGTCGACGGACTCGCTGGCCTCCCTCTACGGGCCGCTGCAGCGGTTCGCGGGCGTGGGGGAGGGTGTTCCGGCCGCCCTGACCTTCGGCCTGGTGGCGGGAGCCGCGGCTGCCGTGACCCTGCGGGTGGCCGTGCGCCACGCGGAGACCGCCGAGGTGACGGTCGAGGAAGAGAGTGCTGCCCGGCCGTAGGCCCTCCCCGCCGTCCTCAACGGAGGCTCCAGTGGCCGACGTCGTCGGCGAGACCACCGTTCAGGGCGAACTGGACCGCGGCGGGTACGGCGTGCTCGGGGAGCCGGAAGGTGACGTGGCCCTCGGCCGTGCCGCCGGGGCTGAGCATGACCGTGTCGGGGAAGGAATCCCCGGCGGTGGTGGCCGTGTTGAGGCCGGCGAACCGCTGCCCGGAGGCGTCCAGCAGGTGCGCGGACGGGGCGGGGGAGTCCTTGTACACGGCGGTACCGGTGTTCTCCAGGCGCAGCCGCACGGCGACCAGCCGGGTGGAGGTGTCGGGCGCCGGGCCCTCGGGGTCGGCCGGAGTGGCCGGGTCGACCACGCGCACCAGGGTCACGTCGAGCCGCTGGCCGGGCTCGTTCCCCGAGAGGGAGATCGTCTCGCCGGACCCCGCGGCGGCCGCGGCCGGCAGTGCGGGGACGAGGAGTACGAGCGCGGCGAGCGATGCCCGGCGCGCGTGGTGCCGACGCGGCTCCCGGCCCGGGAACGGGCGGGGCGGCCGCGGGTCGTGTGCGTGGGGCGCCGGCGCTGCGTCGCGTACCCGGCGGAGGCCACAGGGCATGGCGGAACCTCCTGATCCACGGTCCACCCTGCCCACGATCCTCCGCCGCCCCGGGTCCCGCCACCCGCGTCCCCGCCGACCGTCGCGGCCGCCCCGTCTCACGGAGCGAACACGGAGCGGAAAACAGTGGATCTTCTGGCCGCGCCGTGCCATGGTTGGTCCCACCGAAGGGGTGTAGCTCAGCTGGTCAGAGCGCTGGTCTCCAAAACCAGATGTCGTAGGTTCGAATCCTGCCACCCCTGCGAACACAAGCAGTTCACGGCGCTCCGGGCCCGTCTCCCCGCACAGGGGGGACGGGCCCGGCGTCGTTCCCGCGGCCGTCTGGCAGACTGGGCCGGGCCAAACCAGGCGGTGCAGGACAGGAAACCGGTGCGATTCCGGTGCGGTCCCGCCACTGTGACCGGCCGTCTCCGCGTGGGAGGCCGGGAGTCAGACACTGACGCACCGCCTCTTCACGTCGACCAGGGGACGCGGATCCCCCGGAGAGGCTCCACCATGTCGCGAACCCGCGCCCTTCTGCGCGCCGTCCGGCCCCTCGCACTGCTGATACCCCTGGCCGCCTGCGGCGGTTCGCCGGGTACGGGGGACCGGGCCGCCGACCCGTCCGCCGCGCCCGGGTTCCCGTACACCGTCACCAACTGCGGTGTGACCAGCACCTACCAGGCCCCGCCCCGGCGCGCCGTCACCATGAACCAGCACGCCACCGAGCTCCTGCTCGCCCTCGGGCTGCAGGACAGGATGGTCGGCACCGCCTACCTCGACGACGCCGTACTGCCCGCCTACCGGCCGGCCTACGACGGGATCAAGGTGCTGGCCAAGGAGTACCCCTCGAAGGAGATCCTCCTCGGCGCCGACCCGGACTTCGTCTACGGGGGATACGCCAGCGCCTTCGACAAGGCCCAGGGACGCGACCGCGACGGGCTCGCCAGGACCGGCATCAACTCCCGGCTCAGCGTGGAGTACTGCACCGAGGGCCGGGTCGGCCTCGACCAGCTCAGGACCGAAATCACCGAGGTCGCACGGACCTTCGGCGTGCCCGAGCGCGGCGCGCGGCTCGTCGAGGACGAGCAGCGGCGCATCGACGCCGTGACCGCCCGCCTGGGGGACAAGGCGCGGCCGTCCGTCTTCGTCTACGACTCCGGCGAGGCCTCCGCCGCCACCTCCGGAGGCAACGGCATCGGCAACGAGATCGTCTCCCTCGCCGGCGGGACGAACGTGTTCGCCGACCTCAAGGACACCTTCGGTGACGTGTCGTGGGAGAAGGTCATCGAGCGCAAGCCCGAGGTCGTCCTCATCTACGACTACGGCGGGACCACCGTCGAAGCCAAGAAGCAGCGCCTGTTGAACGACCCGGCCCTCGCCGAGGTTCCCGCCGTCAAGAACCGGCGCTTCGTCGTGCTGCCGCTCTCCTCGGCCGTGCTCGGCGTACGCGTCGCCGACGCGGTCGAGTCCCTGGGCCGTCAGCTCCACCCCGACCCCGCGTGAGGCTCCGCACCCCCGCCGTCCTCGTCCTGCTCGCCGCCGCGCTCCTCGCGTCGGCCGTCGCGGGGCTGGCCCTGGGGGCCGTACGGATCGCACCCGGGCAGGTGCTCGACATCGTGCTCGGCGCCCTCACGGGGGACCGGCGGACCGGGGCCTTCGCCTCCATCGTGTGGGACGTGCGGATGCCGCGCGTCCTCCTCGGAGCCGTCGTCGGCGCCGGGCTCGCGGTGTCCGGGACCGTGCTGCAGGCCCTCGTACGCAACCAGCTCGCGGACCCGTTCCTGCTCGGCGCCTCCTCGGGGGCGTCGGCGGGAGCCGTCCTCGTGATCGTCCTGGGCGCGGGGGCGGGCCTGGCCGCGCTCACCGTTCCGGTCGCCGCCTTCGCCGGATCGATGGCCGCACTCGTGGCCGTCTACGCCATGGCCCGGCGGGGCGGAACCATGACCACCGGCCGGCTGATCCTCGCCGGGGTCGCCGTCCAGTACATCCTGTCCGCCCTCACCAGCCTGGTGCTGGTGCTCGCCGCGAGCCCCGACCAGATCCGCAGCGTGCTGTTCTGGACCCTGGGCGGGCTCGGCGGTGCCCGCTGGGACGAACTGGCCCTGCCCGCCGCCGCGCTGCTCGCCGGGACCGCCCTGCTGGTCGCACTCGCCCGGCCGCTCGACCTCCTCCTCGCCGGAGAGGAGGGAGCCCGGACCCTGGGCCTGGACACCGGGCGTTTCCGCGCCGCCGTCTTCGTCCTGTCCTCCCTCGTCATCGGCGTGCTCGTCGCCTACAGCGGCGCGATCGGCTTCGTCGGCCTGATGGTCCCGCACGCCGCCCGGATGGCCGTCGGCGCGGGGCACCGGGCACTGCTGCCCGTGGCCGCGCTGGGCGGGGCGGTCTTCCTGACCCTGGCCGACCTGGTCGCCCGCACGGCGGCCGCGCCCGAGGAGATCCCGGTCGGCGTGGTCACCGCGCTGGTAGGCGGGCCGTTCTTCCTGTGGATGCTGCGCCGCTCCGGCCGGGCCGAGGGGGTGACGGGATGACGGCGCGTCCGGTGGAACTCGCGGTCGAGGGCGTGCGTTGTGAGATCGACGGGCACACCCTGCTCCACGGCGTCGACCTCACCGCCCGCCCCGGTGAGACCGTCGGCGTGGTCGGCCCCAACGGCAGCGGCAAGACCACCCTGTTGCGCTGCGTGTACGGCACCCTGCGGCCGACCGGCGGCCGGGTGCTGCTGGACGGCGCCGACGCGGACCCGCTCGGCGTCAAGGAGCGGGCCCGCCGCGTGGCGGTGGTCCCGCAGGACGCGAGCGGTGCCTTCGGGCTGACGGTGCGCGAGGTCGTCGCCATGGGGCGCAGCCCGCACAAGCGGTTCTGGGAACAGGACGGCCCCGACGACGCACGGCGTGTCGCCGAGGCCCTGGAGACCGTCGGGGTGGCCGCCTTCGCCGCGCGCCGCTTCGACGAGCTGTCCGGCGGCGAACGGCAGCGCGCCCTGGTCGCCCGCGCCCTCGTCCAGGACCCCGGCCTGCTCGCCCTCGACGAGCCGACCAACCACCTGGACATCCGCTACCAGCTGGAAGTCCTGGCCCTGGTCCGCGCCCTGCCCGCCACCGGCCTGCTCGTCCTGCACGACCTCAACCTCGCCGCCGCGTTCTGCGACCGGCTCTACGTGATGTCCGGCGGCCGCGTGGCCGCCACCGGCACACCCGCGGAGGTCCTGACGGAGGCGCTGCTGGCAGAGGTGTACGGGGTGCGCACCCGCATCGGGATCCACCCCGACACGGGCGCACCGAACATCGTCTACCTGCCGGTGGTGGCCGGGCGCGGCGCGTCTCCGGCGTGAGCGCGGTGACCTCCGTCGGCTTCCGACCACCTGTGGCAGCCGCGGTATCGCCTTCGGCCGGCTCCTGGACGACAGCCCGCCCGGGCCGGTCTCGGCCGGCCCGGGCGGGAGGCTCATGCGGCGTCGTCCTCTTGGTACCCGTACGGGCGGGTGATGATCTCCATCCCGTGCCCGGACGGGTCCGGGAAGTAGACGCCGCGGCCGCCGTCGTTGTGGTTGATCTCGCCGGGGTGTCGCCGCTGCGGATCGGCCCAGTAGCTGATCCCCGCGGCCTGGATCTTCGCGAACGCCGCGTCGAACTCCGCCTCGGAGATGAGGAACGCGTAGTGCTGCACGGTGATGGACCCGGCCGGGACGGTCGCGAAGTCCAGGGTGACGCCGTTGCTCACTTCGACGGGAATGAACGGGCCCCATTCGGCCCCGACCTCGAGGTCGAGGATGTGCGCCAGGAATTCGGCGGACTCCCGGTTGTCACGGGAGTGGATGATCGTGTGGTTCAGTTCGACTGACATGGGCGAATGCCTCCGGAAGGCATGTCACGGACACCTCCATGCCTCACCCAGCCGGTGACCGACACGCGATGCCGTGATCACGATCCTAAACACGCCTTCCGGGTGAAGTCCACCGATTTCCGGCCGACCGGTCGGCCGGCGGGCCGACCGCCACCGCCCCTCACGACCCCCCGTACACCGCCTTGACGTTGTCCTGCGCCGGGTGCGTGCGGCCGGCCGGGCCCGCCGCGAACACCCGGAGCAGGTTCTCCGTGACGCGGGTGGTCAGCGCGCCGGACCGCGCGTCCAGGCCGTGGTTCGAGCCGCTGCGGCCGTCGCCCGTCGCGTCCAGGGCCTCCACCCACCGCATCGTGCCGGTCGCGAAGACCCCCGCCCCGCTCGGCACCGTGTAGTACGCCGTGTCCTGGTGGCTCGGGCGGCCCTCGCACACCACCGGGGAGTGGGCCAGTATCTCGATCGGCCGGGGCGTCGGGAACCCGGTGTTGACCTTGTCGTACTCCACGCCCACCAGGTGCTCGAAGCGGTCGCCCGCCTTCGCGCCGGTGCCCTCGAAGAGCCAGTGGCCGGGGTGGGTCACCACGTACGGGGCGTCCACCGGGTAGCCGTCGTAGATCACACCGAGCAGCGAGCTCTCCGGGTCCGCGCCGGGCGCCGAGCGGAAGTCCACGGTCGCCGGATGGCCCCGCTTGAACCCGGGGTCCTGGTCGTAGGAGGACTTGTAGCAGACCACCGTACGGTCCGGTCCCAGATCGGAGGGCTCCAGCCGGATCCGGCGGAAGCAGCAGTTCGCGCCGAGGATCGCGATGTTGGTGCCAGCGTCGCGGGCGGCCGTGAGGTGCGCCCGCTGCTCCGGCGACCAGTACTCGTCGTGCCCGAGCGAGAGCACCGCCGCGGCCCCCTCCAGCAGCCTCTTCTCACGGGCCACGTCCGTGGTCGTGGCGTACGCCAGGGGTATGCCGAGCCGCTCGGCGAGCGCGACCAGCGGGGCCTCGTACACGAGGAACAGCCCCGCGCCGTCGTCGTACTCGTACGGTCGGTCGAAGGTCACGGCGAGCGAGCGCGAGGCGTAGCCGCCGTTCGGGCCGTCGTAACTCCCGTAGCCGCCCCACCGGTTGTAGGCCTGCCAGGTGGCCACCGCGTTGACCACGACGGTACGACCGGCCGTCGACGCCGACCGCACGGTGACCGGCACGAACCGCTGTCCCTCGCCGCCCTGCGCGTCCAGCCGCAGCAGGTAGCAGCCTTCGGGCCAGCCCTTGGTGTCGACCGTGGTCGTACGGGACCACCGGGTGCGGACCATGCGGGTCCCCGGATCCACCGTGTGCTCGGGCTGCCGCGCGCCGGTCAGCGCCTCGGAACGCCACACCAGGCGGGCCCGGGCCCCGCCGTACCAGCCCATCCGGTAGGCGGAGACGGTGAAGCGGGGCGCCATGGTGGACACGTGCAGCCCGAAGGACTCGCCGGGCAGGACGCTGACCCGGTCCGCGAAGCCCTCGATGGCCCGGGCCGGGCCCGCCTTGGTCACCGGCCAGTCGGCGTTCCCCGGCCTGGCGTTCTCGGCCTTCACGTCGAAACCGCCCGGCCCCGCGCCCGACGGCTTCCCGCTCGGCGCCGCGGACCCGCCGGCCCGCTCCCCGCCCCGTAGGTCTGCGCTGCCGTCCCCGTTCGCGCAACCGGCCGCGGCCCCGAGCCCGGCCGCCGTGGCCGCGCCCGTCGCGATCGCGAGGAACCGCCGTCTGCCTGCGCCGTCGCCGTCCCGGGCTATGTGCTCCTGATCCATGCGGGGCACGTTATGTCACTGTTCGAACCCCCTTTCCACCGGCCCGCCCGAGTCACGGTGATCTAGGCTGGCCCCCTGCCGTGCCGGACACCAACCGACCCTGGGGGCAAGCGATATGACATACAGCGCCGCACACGGCCTGGGTACGGTTCGGCAACTGTGGCAGCTGCTCGAACCCGTCCACGCCCTCGTCTACTTCGCCCCCGAGTCCTACGAGGAGGCGGCGGCGCTCGGTTACCCCACCGACGAGCGCTGGCCCCTGTACTTCGCCTACCGGGCAGCCCCGCTCGGCACCGCCGAAGCGGAGCTCGTGAGCGCCCTCTTCTACAGCTTCAGCCCGGGCATGGTCCAGCGGTACGTCGACCGGTCCTGGCACACCGCCCCGCCCGCCCGGGTCCTCGAGGCCCGCGCGGCCGGCGCCGACCGGGCCCTGCGCACCCTGCTCGGCGACCGCACGGCCTCCCCGGACCTGGCGGAGGCGGCCGCGCTGGCCCGCCGCGCCGCCGAGGCCGCCGCCACCGCCGGGCGCCCGCTGGCCGCCTCCAACGCCGCACTGCCCTGGCCACAGGCCCCGCACGCGGTGCTCTGGCACGCCGCCACGATCCTGCGCGAGCACCGCGGCGACGGCCACCTCGTCGCCCTCCAGGCCCACCACCTCGACCCGGTCGAGTCCCTGGTCCTGCAGGCCGGTACCGGAGCGGCCCCGACCGAGGCGTTCGCGGGCCGCCAGTGGCCCGCGGACGAGTGGACCGCGGCCCGCACCCGGCTCGCCGCCCGGGGCCTGCTGGCCGAGGACGCCACGGCCACCGCCGAGGGGCTGGCCCTGCGCACCTCCGTCGAACGGCTCACCGACGAACTCGCCACCGCCCCCTGGTCCGCGTTGTCCTCGCAGGAGGTGGCCCGGCTCGCCGAACTCCTCCTCCCGCCGGTCCTCGACATCGTCGGCGCCGGACTCCTCCCGGCCCAGGGCACCTTGGGCATCGGCATGAAGTACGACTACGAGGGCTGACCCCGCGGCGCCAGCCGCCCGCACGTCCTCACTCGACGTGTTCGCGGTACCGGTCGATCACCTCCCTCAGCACCTCCGCGCCGTCCCGGGCCCACAGCCCGGGATGGAAGATCTCCACCTCCACCGGGCCCCGGTAGCCGGCCGCGTCGGCCAGCTTCCGGAAGCCCCGCAGGTCGATGGAGCCGTCGCCCAACTGCCCGCGCCCCAGCAGCGCTCCCTCCGGGAGCGGAGTCACCCAGTCGGCGACCTGGACGGACACGATGCGCCCGCCCGCGCCGGCCCGGAGCAGGTCGGCGGGCAACCGCTCGTCCCACCACAGGTGGTAGGAGTCGGCCACCACCCCCACCTGCTCCGCCGGGAACCGCTCGGCGAGGTCCAGGGCCTGGCCGAGGGTGGACACCACGCAGCGGTCCGACGCGTACATCGGATGCAGCGGTTCGATGCCCAGCCGGACCCCGTGCGCGGCGGCCCACGGAGCCAGCTCGCCCAGGATCTCGGCGATCCGCCCCCGGGCGCCGACCAGGTCCCGGTCGCCCCCGGGCAGCCCGCCCGAGACCAGCACCAGCGTGTCGGCGCCCAGCTCGGCCGCCTCCTCCACGGCCCGGCGGTTGTCGTCCAGCGCGGCCGCCCGGCCGCCCGGGTCGGAGGCGGTGAAGAAGCCGCCCCGGCAGAGCGAGCTGACGCGCAGCCCCGCCCCCGCGACGAGTTTCGCCGCTTCCCGCACTCCGAAGGCGCGGACCGGATCGCGCCAGAGCCCGACGGCGCCGACCCCCGCCGCCGTACACCCGGAGACCAGCTGGGGCAGCGACCACTGGCGGATGGTCTCCTGGTTCAGGCTGAACCGCGCCGGAGCCGGGGCCGGCGCGGGGCTCATGACGCCACCCCGTGCAGTGCGAGCAGCCCGCGCATCCGGTCCTCGGCACGCTCCGGATCAGGGAACAGCCCCAACCGGTCGGCCAGTTCGTACGCGGTCGCCAGATGCGGCAGCGGCCGCGCAGACTCCAGCCCGCCGAGCATCGTGAAGTGCTCCTGATAGCCGGCCAGCCAGGCCAGCAGCACCACCCCGGTCTTGTAGAGCCGGGTCGGCGGGGCGAAGAGGTGTCTCGACAGGGGAACCGTCGGATCGAGGAGCTCGCGGAAGCCCACGAGGTCGCCGCGGTCGAGGGCGAGCGCCGCCCGGGCCGCGATCGGGGCGATCGGGTCGAAGATGCCCAGCAGCGCGTTGCTGGCCAGCTCCCCGTCCCCGGCGATCAGCTCCGGGTAGTGGTAGTCGTCGCCTGTGTAGCAGCGCACTCCCGCCGGAAGCCGCCTTCGGATGTCCACCTCCCGCTCCGCGTCCAGCAGCGAGACCTTGATCCCGTCCACCTTCTCCGGGCAATCGGCGATGACCTTCAGGAAGACCTCCGTGGCCCCGTCCAGGTCGTGGTGGCCCCAGTATCCGGCCAGCGCCGGGTCGAACATCGGCCCGAGCCAGTGCAGTACGACCGGCCGGGCGCTCTGCCGGAGCAGTCCGCCGTACACCTCCAGGTAGTCCTCGGGGCCGCCGGCCGAGGCGGCCAACGCCCGCGAGGCCATCAGTACGGCCCCCGATCCGCAGGCCTCGACGTGCGCGAGCTGTTCCCCGTAGGCGGCGGTGATCGCGGCCAGGGAGTGCGGAGCCCCGTCGGCCGGGAGCTGGTCGGTGCCCGCGCCGCACACGATCCGGCCGCCCACCGCCCGGGCCTCGGCCGAAGAACGCCGGATCAGCTCCGCGGCGGTCGGCCAGTCCAGGCCCATCCCGCGCTGTGCGGTGTCCATGGCCTCGGCGACCCCGAGGCCCTGCGCCCACAATCGGTGGCGGAAGGCCAGCGTGGCCTCCCAGTCGACCCCCGGTCCGGCCGCCGACGTGGCCGCCGGATCGGCGACCACGTGCGCCGCCGAGTAGAACGCACGGCTACGGGCCGGGCCGCAGGTCAGCGGAGGGAACGGAGCGGGGTTCGGCCGGTACGGGCGGGATCCGCCGTCCGCCGAGGGGAGCCGGATGCTCACAGGACCACCTCCGGCACCGGCAGCCGCCGCCCCTCGGCCGAGGAACGCAGACCGAGTTCGGCGAGCTGCACCCCGCGCGCCCCGGTCGCCAGGTCCCACCGCCAGGGCTCGTCGAGCACGACGTGCCGCAGGAAGAGCTCCCACTGGGCCTTGAAGCCGTTGTCGGCAGGGGTGTTGTCGGGCACCTCCTGCCACTGCGAGCGGAACGCCTCGGTCTGCGGCAGATCCGGATTCCACACCGGTTTCGGCGTCGCCCCGCGGTGCTGGACGCGGCAGCCGCGCAGCCCGGCGACGGCCGACCCGTGCGTACCGTCCACCTGGAACTCCACCAGTTCGTCGCGGTGGACCCGCACCGCCCAGGAGGAGTTGATCTGCGCGACCGCGCCGCCCTCCAGCTCGAAGATCCCGTACGCCGCGTCCTCGGCCGTCGCCTCGTACGGCTTGCCCTCCTCGTCCCACCTCCGGCCGATGTGCGTGCGCGTCAGGGCCTGCACCGTGCGGACCCGGCCGAACAGCTCGTGGAGGAGGTACTCCCAGTGCGGGAACATGTCGGCGACGATCCCGCCGCCGTCCTGCGCGCGGTAGTTCCACGAGGGCCGCTGGGCGGGCTGCCAGTCGCCCTCGAAGACCCAGTACCCGAACTCGCCGCGCACGGACAGGACCTCACCGAAGAAGCCGCCCTCGATCAGCCGCTTCAGCTTCAGCAGCCCCGGCAGGAACAGCTTGTCCTGGACCACGCCGTGCTTCGTGCCCGCCGCCGCGGCCAGCCGGGCGAGCTCCAGGGAGGACTCGAAGGTCAGCGCGGTCGGCTTCTCGCAGTAGACGTGCTTGCCCGCCGCTATGGCCTGCCGGAGCGCCGCCTCGCGGGCGCTCGTGACCTGGGCGTCGAAGTAGATCTCGACCTCGGGGTCCGCCAGCACCGCCTCCAGGTCGGTGCTCACGTGCTCCAGCCCGTGCCGTTCCGCGAGGGCCCGCAGGGCCGGCTCCCGGCGCCCCACGAGCACCGGCTCGGGCCAGAGCGCCGTGCCGTCGCCCAGGTCCAGCCCGCCCTGCTCGCGCAGGGCGAGCACGGACCGGACCAGGTGCTGGCGGTACCCCATGCGCCCCGTCACGCCGTTCATGGCGATCTTGATCGTCCTGCGCTCCATGCCGTCCCCCTCCTTCGTGTCGATTCCTTCGTGTCGATGGCCGCCTTCTCGACCGTCCGTCGATAGAAAGCGCTTTCACTCCGTTCAGGCTAGGGTCGGAAACATCCTCGCGGCAACACCCGAACGAGTGATAGAAAGCGCTTTCTCTCCTCGGGCAGAATGGAGATCCACACACCGGATGAGACGATGACCCGGATCAGGAGAAGGAGGGGGTGCACCATGGCGGTGACTCTCGCCGAGGTCGCGGCGCACGCGGGCGTGTCGCCCGCCACGGTCTCGCGCGTGCTCAATGGCGGATACCCGGTGGCCGGCACCACCCGGACCCGGGTGGAGCAGGCCGTCGAAGAGCTCGGCTACATCGCCAACGGCCCCGCCCGCGCGCTCGCGGCCGCCACCTCCGACCTGGTCGGCGTCCTCGTCCACGACGTCGCGGACAGCTTCTTCGGGATCCTCGCCGGCTCCCTGCAGAGCGCCCTCGCTCCCACCGGCCAGGGCGATGCCCGCCGCCTCGCCGTGGTCTGCAACACCGAAGGGGAGCCCTCGGCCGAACTGGCCTACCTCACCCTGCTGGAGGGCCAGCGGGCCGGGGGTGTGGTCCTCACCGGCGGCGCCGCCGAGGATCCGGAGCACACCACCGCGCTCGCCGCCCGCGTCGCACGGATGGCGGGCACCGGAGCCCCCGTGGTCCTCTGCGGGCGGCCTCCGCTGCCCGTGCCCGGCGGACTGCCGGTCGCCACCGTGATGTTCGACGACCACGGCGGCGCCTTCCGCCTCGCCGAGCACCTGTTGGCCCTCGGGCACCGCCGCATCGCCTACGTCGCCGGCCCGCCCGGCCTGAGCACCACCCGGGCGCGCCTCGCCGGGCACCGGGCCGCCCTGCTGCGGCACGACCCCGGCCTCCCCGAGGCCTGCGCCGACCTCACCGTGCACGCCGGCTTCGAGCGCTCCGCGGGCTACGACGCCACCCGCGAGCTGCTGCGCCGCGCAGCACCCTTCACCGCGATCGCCGCGGCCAACGACACCGTCGCCGCCGGAGTCGCCGCCGCCCTGCGCGAGGCGGGGATACGGATCCCCGAGGACGTCTCCGTGGCCGGCTTCGACGACCTGCCGTTCTGCGCGGACACCTCCCCGGCCCTGACCACCGTCCGGGTACCGCTGCGCGAGGCGGGCGCCCTCGCCGCCCAACTCGTCACCGGCCGCCGGGCGCTGCCCCCGGGCGGGATCACCACCCTGCCCACGGAGCTGATGGTGCGCGCCTCGACGGCCCCGCCCCCGGCCGAAGCGGGCACCCGATGAGGTACGCCTTCTCGACGCTCGGCCTGCCCGGCGTGCCGCTCGACCGCAGCGGGGCCCTGGCCGCCGCCCACGGGTTCGAGGGCCTCGAACTGCGCGCCCACGTCGAGGAGCCCCTGCACCCCGCCAGCCCGACCGCCGACCGGGCCGCCGGCCTGCGCGCCCTCACCGCCGCCGGGGTCGCCGTCCTGGGCGTCGCGGGCTACGCGCAGGTGGCCGCGGCCGGTGCGGACGAGCCGGTCCTCGCCGAACTGCGGGCCCTGGTCCGGCTCGCGGCCGATCTGGAAGCGCCCTACGTACGGGTCTTCCCGGGCGGCGGCGACCTGCCCGAGGTCGACGCCGACGCCCACGCCGTGCGCAGGCTGGGGGACGCGGCCCCGTTCGCCGAGCGGCACGGCGTGCGGATCCTGCTGGAGACCCACGACTCCCACCGCACGGGGGCCGCGGCCGCCCGGGTCCTGGACCGGGTCGCGCATCCCGGCGCCGGGGCGGTGTGGGACGTACTGCACACGTGGCTGGGCGGCGAGTCGCCCGCCGAGTCGTGGCGGGCGCTGGCCGCGCACCTGGGCTACGTACAGGTGAAGGACGTGGCATCGGCGCAGGAGCTCACCCCGCTCGGGCTCGGCGCCGGGGTGCTGCCCCTGGCCGAGGCGGTGGCCGCCGTACCGCGGGACGGGTGGCTCTGCTGGGAGTACGAGAAGCGCTGGTACCCCGACGCGGCCGAGCTCCCCGGCCGGCTCGCGCGGGGCCGGGAGTACCTGGAGTGGCTGGTGGCCAGGGCGCCGGGCGATCCGGGCGGCGCCCGGTAGGGGCACGCGCGGCGGTGGAGACGAGCAGTCCGCGCCTCCGTACCGCCGTCACGAGCCAACGCAGGACCCGATCGAAGTGATCAGCTCACCGGTGCGGTCCCACCTCAGGACCGGATGGTCAGGCGCGGGAGCAGTTCCAGATGTTGCCGGGGGCTCTCTTCGGCACCCACCTCGGACAACCGGTCCAGCAGCAGGCCCGCCGCCCGGGCGCCCACCTCACGCTTGGCCGGTGCCACCGCCGACAGCGGGACGTCGGCCATCCCGGCCACCTCGTCGTCGTACGTGATCACGGCCAGGTCCTCCGGCACCCGCACCCCCCGCGCCTGGAGCCGAGGGATCAGCATGATCGCGTCGGTGTCGCTGTGGATCAGCGCAGCGGTGACCCCGCCCGTCGTCACCGCGTCGCACAGGTACTCCAGCGTCCGGGAGAACAGGTCGGCATCGGAGACCGGGCCCGGCCCGGCCGGCGGCCACGGCGGCGCGGGCTCCAGACCGAGCGCGGCCACGGCGGCCTCGTACCCCGATCGCAGCCGCGTCGCCGTCGGGGTGAACCGGCTGGCGAGCGCGATCCGTTTGTGCCCCAGCCCGGCCAGGTGCTGCACCGCGCGGGCCGCTCCGTGCGCATGGTCGGAGGCCACCCGGTCCAGCCCCGCCGCCGGATGCCCCGGCGGAGCCCACCGCTCCACCAGCACGGTCGGAACCGGGAGTTCCGCTGCCCACGCGCCCTCCCCGGGCCCGGGCGCCCCGGTCTCCCAGTTCGGAGTCAGCAACAGCCCGTGCGCCCCCGTGGAGACCAGCCGGTCCGCCTGGGTCCGGTCCTCACCCGGCAGATACCGCGTCAGCCCCACGGTCAGCCGCGCACCGCGCGCCTCGACCACCGCGCGGGCCCCCCGGACGACTTCCGCGTAGTAGTACTCGGTCGTCGGCACCACCATCCCGATCACCAGCCCCTCGCCGGCGCCGCTGCCCGTCGATCCGCCCGCAAGGGCGGTGGCGGCGCGCGCGGGGACCGCACCCGGCCCCGTACGCACCCGGCTGATCACCCCGTGCATCCGCTGGATCTCGCCCCGCGCGGCCATCGCCTCGATGTCCCGCCGCAGGGTGACGGGGGAGATGCCGAGCTCCTGGGCCAGCTCCGCCACACGCACGCTGCCGCGCTCCCGGACGAGTGCGAGTACCTGTGCCTGACGCTGGTTCACGTGCGGTCGCAAAGCGTCCCCCTGTGGTCCGGTGATGTAAGCGGTCCCATCATAGGGAATCGAACCGATCGATTCGATCGAATACGTTCAACTGGTCATTGACGGCATGGCCGGTGCGTTCATATATTCGGCGGCGTCCGGCACCTCACAGCATCTCGGCCTCGTTCTCGGGAGTCACCGCATGCTCACGCTCGACCAGGACGGCTTCCGGCGCGCAGACCGCCCCCATCGCATCGTCTCCGGGGCACTGCACTACTTCCGGGTCCATCCGGACCTGTGGGAGGACCGCCTGCACCGGTTGCGTGCCATGGGTGTGAACACGGTGGACACGTACGTGCCGTGGAACTTCCACGAGACCGACCCGGGGAAGGCGGATTTCACGGGGCCGCGGGATCTCGGCCGGTTCCTGCGGCTCGCGCAGGGCCTGGGTCTGGACGCGATCGTACGTCCGGGCCCGTACATCTGCGCCGAGTGGGACTTCGGCGGTCTGCCGGCGCGGCTGCTGGCCGACGACAGCCTCCGGCTGCGCTGCTCCGATCCGCGGTTCCTGGCCGAGGTGGACGGCTGGTTCGACCAGGTCGTGCCGGAGCTGCTGCCGCTGCTGGCGAGCGCGGGCGGGCCGGTGGTCGCCGTGCAGATCGAGAACGAGTACGGCTCGTACGGCAACGACCGGGCCTACCTGCGCCACCTCGAACAGGGCCTGGTGCGGCGCGGGGTGGACTGTCTGCTGTTCACGGCGGACGGTGCCGAGGACGCCATGCAGCAGGGCGGCATGGTGCCGGGCCGACCGGCCACGGCCACCTTCGGCGCACGGCCCGCCGAGCGCCTGGAGGTGCTGCGCCGCTACCAGAAGACGGGCCCGCTGATGGCCATGGAGTTCTGGATCGGCTGGTTCGACCACTGGGGCGAGGACCATCACGTCCGGGCCGTCGAGGAAGTGGCCGACTCCCTCGACGAACTCCTCGCCACCGGGGCCTCCGTGAGCCTCTACATGGCGCACGGCGGCACGAACTTCGGCTTCTGGGCGGGTGCGAACCACACCGGGTCCCGCCCCGAAGAGCCCGGATACGAGCCCACGGTGACCAGCTACGACTACGACGCCCCGATCGGCGAGGCGGGCGAACTCACCCCCAAGTTCCACGCGTTCCGCGAGGTCATCGGCAGGTACGTACCGCTGCCGGACGGCCCGCTGCCCGAGCCGCCGCCGCGTGTCACCCCCGCCCTCGCGACCCCCGCGGGCACGGCCTCACTGCTGGCCGGCCTCGATCTCCTGGGCGGGGAGCCGGTGTCGCGTCCCGTGCCGGAGCCCATGGAGAAGCTGGGCCAGAGCCACGGGCTGATCCACTACCGGACCACCATCACCGGTCCGCGCCCCGCGATGCCCGTCCGGATCGACGGCCTCGGCGACCGCGCGTACGTCTTCGCCGACGGCGTGCCGCTCGGCGTGCTGGACCGCAACACCCCCGACGAGGGCCCGGACCTGGCCGTCGGCGAAGCGGGCGTGGTCCTGGACGTACTGGTCCGCGCGCAGGGCCGGGTGAACTACGGACCGCTGATCGACGACCGCAAGGGCATCCGCCGCGGCGTGCGCCACGGCCACCAGCAGCTCCACGTCTGGGAGATCCGACCGCTGCCGCTCACCGACCTGACCGGCCTGAAGTGGACCGCGGAAGCCCCCACAGTGCCCGGCCCCGCCTTCCACCGCTTCACCGTGCCACTGCCGGCGGCGGCCGACGGCTTCCCGGACCTCTCCGGCTGGGGCACCGGCCTGGTCTGGCTGAACGGCTTCCTCCTGGGCCACTACGACACCCCGCGCGGCCCCCAGCGCACCCTCTACGCCCCCGCACCCCTGTGGCGGAGCGGCGACAACGAGATCATCGTCCTGGAACTGGAACGCCCCGGCACCGAACTTCCGCTCCGCGACCGGCCCGACCTCGGCCGTCCCACCGTCGTCACCCTCCAGTGAGCGGCCGGCCGGGACCGTAACCGGGCATCCTAGACTGGCCACTTGGTCGATCACGTGCCGGACGGACGCGGAGGAACGAAACGCATGCGCCATCTCCCCCTGGGCAGTTCAGGTCTGCAGGTCTCCGCCGTCGGACTCGGCTGCAACAACTTCGGCGGCCGCCTGGACGCCCAGGCCACCCGCGCCGTCGTCGACGCCGCCCTCGACGCGGGCATCACCCTCCTCGACACCGCCGACATCTACGGCGGCCTCGGCGGCTCCGAAACCCACCTCGGCCAGGCCCTCAAGGGCCGCCGCGACCAGGTCGTCCTCGCCACCAAGTTCGGCTACGACGGCATGGACATGAAGTACGGGCCCGCCGCCGGAGCCCGCGGCGGCCGCGCCTACATCCGGCGCGCCGTCGAGGAGTCCCTGCGCCGCCTGCGCACCGACCACATCGACCTCTACCAGCTGCACAGCCCCGACCCGGCCACCCCGATCGCCGAGACCCTGGCCGCGCTCACCGAACTCGTCGCCGAGGGCAAGGTCCGCTACATCGGGCACTCCAACCTCACGGGCTGGCAGCTCGCCGAAGCCGCCCACACCGCCCGCGAGACCGGCGCGGCACCCTTCGTATCCGCGCAGAACCAGTGGTCGCTGCTGGAGCGGTCGGCCGAACGCGAGCTCGTCCCCGCGGCCCTGCACTACGGAGTCGGCGTGCTCCCGTACTTCCCGCTCGCCAACGGCCTGCTCACCGGCAAGATCCGCCGGGGCGCACCCGTCCCGGCCGGCTCCCGCCTCGAAGGCCGCGACGCCTACCTCACCGAGCAGCGCCTCGACGTAGTCGAAGCGCTCGCCGCCCTCGCCGAGAAGCACGGCCGCAGCGTCCTCGAACTCGCCATCGGCTGGCTCTCCGCCCAGCCAGGCTGCGCCTCCGTCATCGCCGGGGCCACCTCCGCCGAGCAGGTACGCGCCAACGCGGCCGTCGCCGACCGCCCGCTGGAGGCCGAGCTGCTCGCCGAGATCGACGCCGTCGCCCCGGGCGTCCCGGCGTGACGGGCCCGCTGCGCTGCGCGGTCCTCGACGACTACCAGGAGGCCGCGACCACGCTCGCCGACTGGTCCCCGGTCGCGGACCGGGTGGAGGTGGTCACCTACTCCGACCACCTCTCCCACGAGGACCGGCTCGCCGCGCGCCTGGCCGACTTCGACATCGTCGTCACCCTGCGCGAGCGGCTGGCGTTCCCCGCTTCCCTGCTCGACCGGTTGCCGCGCCTCAAGCTGCTCATCGCCAGCGGCATGCGGAATTCGGTGATCGACTACGCCGCCGCCGCGCGCAACGGGGTCACCGTCTGCGGCACCGCCAGCTCCTCCACCCCACCCGTCGAGCTGACCTGGGCCCTGCTGCTGGGCCTGGCCCGCGGCATCGTCCCCGAGAACAACGCCCTGCGCGCGTACGGCCCCTGGCAGAGCACCATCGGCGCCGACCTGCACGGCCGTCGGCTGGGCCTGCTCGGCCTCGGCAAGATCGGCAGCCGCGTCGCCCGGGTCGGGCTCGCCTTCGGCATGGACGTGGTCGCCTGGAGCCGGAACCTGACCAAGGAGCGGGCCGCGGAGGTGGGCGTGGGCCTCGCCGGGTCCAAGGAGGAACTGCTGGCCGGCAGCGACTTCGTCTCCGTCCACCTCGCCCTCGGCGAGCGCACCCGCGGCCTGATCGGCGCCGCCGAACTGGGCCTGATGCGCCCGACCGCCTACCTGGTCAACACCTCCCGGGCGGCCATCGTCGACCAGGAGGCGCTGCTCGAAGCCCTCCACTCGGGCCGGATCGCGGGCGCGGGCATCGACGTGTTCGACGTCGAGCCGCTGCCCGCCGAGCACCCGATGCGCACCGCTCCCCGACTGCTCGCCACCCCGCACCTCGGCTACGTGACACGGTCCAACTACGCCACCTACTACGGCGAAGCCGTCGAGGACATCCGAGCGTTCCTCGACGGCTCACCCGTGCGCGTACTGGGCTGACACCTTCCCGAACACCTTTCCGGGGGCCTCCCGCTCAGGACGTGATGTCCTTGCGGGAGAACCCCCGGAAGGCGAGGGCGAACAGCACCAGCGCGTACGACACCGACACCGCGACCCCCTTCACCATCCCGCCCCACTCCAGCTGAGGCTGGAGCGCGTCCGCCCACGCGAACTGCCAGTGCGCCGGCAGGAACTCGCGCCACGACCCGAGCGCCGTCACCGCGTCCAGCACGTTGCCGACGATCGTCAGCCCGACCGCACCGCCCACCGCGCCCAGCGGCGCGTCCGTCCGCGTCGACAGCCAGAACGCCAGCCCCGCCGTCACCAGCTGCGACACGAAGATGAAGGCGACCACCAGCGCCAGCCGCGGCACCGTGTCCCCGGCCGCCAGCGAGCCCCCGGTAGGGAGCTTCAACGGCCCCCACCCGTACGCCGCCGTGCCCGCCGCCAGCGCCACCACCGGCAGCAGCACCATCGCCGCCAGGCTGAAGCCGAGCGCCACGACCAGCTTGCTCCACAGCAGCCGGGCCCGCGGCACCGGCGAGGCCAGCAGATAGCGCAGCGAGGACCAGCTCGCCTCCGAGGCCACCGTGTCCCCGCAGAACAGCGCCACCGGCACCACCAGCAGGAAGCCCGCCGAGACGAACAGACACGTCGCCGCGAAGTTCGCCCCCGAGGCGGTGGCCGTGTCGATCAGCGTGATCCGGCCGTCGCCGCCGCCCCGGCTGCCGGGCCCGCCGCCCACCGCGAACGCGACGATCAGGATGAACGGCAGCGCGGCCAGCACCCCGCCCATCACCAGCGTCCGCCGCCGGCGCCACTGCCGCAGCGCCTCCACGCGCAGCGGCAGCGTGCGGCTCGCCCGATAGCCGGGGGCCACCTCCCGCGGGACCTCCGCCGTGCTCATGCCGGACCTCCGATCAGGGTGAGGAACGCGTCCTCCAGCCGGCGGTGCGGACCCACTCCGCTCACCGGCACCTCCAGCCGTACGAGCTCGGCGATCAGCCCGGCGGCCGTCGCGCCTTCGAGCCGTACGAGCAGTCCGTCGTCGGCGGCCGTCACCGCACCCACTCCCTCCAGCGCCGCCACCTTCTCGACGACCACCTCGTCCACCGGTCCCGCCAGCGTCACCAGCAGGGTGTCCCCGCCGCCCGTGATCTCGGCGACCTCGCCCGCCTGCACCAGCCGCCCGCGGTCCATGACCACCAGGTGAGTACAGGACTGCTCCACCTCCGACAGCAGGTGGCTGGAGACGATGACCGTCCGCCCGCCGGCGGCGTAGCGGATCATCACGTCCCTCATCTCCCGGATCTGCGGCGGGTCCAGACCGTTCGTCGGCTCGTCGAGGATCAGCAGGTCCGGCATACCGAGCATGGCCTGCGCGATCGCGAGCCGCTGCCGCATGCCCTGCGAGTACGTGCGCACCGCCCGCTCCAGCGCGTCGCCCAGCCCGGCGATCTCCAGTGCCTCCGCCATGTGCGAGTCCTCGGCCGGGCGGCCGGTGGCCTGCCAGTACAGCTCCAGATTGGCCCGGCCCGTCAGGTGCGGCAGGAAGCCCGCGCCCTCCACGAAGGCCCCGACCCGCGACAGCACCGGAGCCCCGGCCCGCACCGCGTGCCCGAACACCCGGATCTCCCCGGCGTCCGGCGAGATCAGCCCCATCAGCATCCGCAGGGTGGTGGTCTTCCCGGCGCCGTTCGGCCCGAGGAGGCCCAGCACCTGCCCCTTCTCCACCCGGAACGACAGGTCCCGTACGGCGTACCGGTCCTCTGCCTTGGCGTACTTCTTCGTCAAACCGGTGATTTCCAGCGGTACGTCGGCCGGCGCGGCCTCCGGCTTCGGTACGCCGGTCCGCGCCCCCTCGGCCCCCCGGCCGGTCCTGCGGATCCCGAGCAGCGCCGCGGCCAGCGCCGCAGCGCCCAGCGGCAGCCCCCACGTCCAGGCGGGCAGCCCGGCCGCCGCGGTCCGCACCTCCGGGACGACGGGCACGGAGAGGGGGCCCCGCGCCGACACGGTGTAGGTGGCGGGCGCGGCGGGCGTGGCGTAGCCGAGGTCGGTCGCGGCGACCACCAGCCGCAGCCGGTGCCCGGCCTCGACGGCGTGGTCGATCGCGGGCAGCCGCAGCTCGACGGGCGCGCCCTGCTGCGCGTTCTCCACGCGCACCGGGGCGACCAGCTGACTGGGCAGCACCTGCTGGCGGCCGTCCGGCCCGACGTCGTACACCTTGCCGAACAGTACGGCCGAACCGTCCGCGGCAGTCGACCTCACGTTCAGGGTTACGGTCGGGGTGCCGGTGATCCGCACCTCCTTGGCCAGCGGCTCCGACTCGAACCGGGCGTTCTGCCCGGGGAAGTCCAGCGAGAGCCCGGCTCCGAGCGAGGCGAGCTGTCCGCCGATGCCGGGCAGCGAGGACAGCGCGGGCGGGGCGCCGCCCGCCGGATTGGCGAAGCTCTGCTCGCGCCCGGTCAGCTCGAACTCCTGCGGGCCGGAGGTGAGTCCGGGGTACCGCTCGCCGCTCGCACCGCGCAGCTGGACCTCACCGTCGGTGGAGTCGATCCCGCCGGAGCGCGAGACGCGGAACGCCGGGCCGGTGGCGGCGCCCTCGTCCCCCTTGAGATAACGGTCGAACCAGGCCGTCACCCGGGCCTCGACCCGGTCGGCCTCGCGCATGCCGCCGTCGTGCCCGCCGGCCGCCCAGTCCACGGAGACGGGCGCGCCGTTCGCCGCGATGGCCTTGGCCATGGCATCGGCCTGGTCCAGCGGAAAGAGGGAGTCGTCCTGGCCCTGCACGATGAGCGCGGGCACCTTGATCTTGGCGCCGACGGCGGAGGGGCTGCGCTGCTCCAGCAGCGCCCGGGCCTCGGGGTCGGGCTTCCCGGCCACCGCGACCCGCTCGTACATGGCGCAGAGCTCCGGCTGGAACCGCCCGCACCCGGGCGCGGCGAGCGGATCGGGGGCCTGCGGGCCCTGCTGCGACGGCTGCATCCCGCCGGAGGAGCCGGTGGTGAAGAAGACGCCGGACCACAGCTTCTTGAAGACGCCGTTCGGGAAGAGGGAGTCCGCGAGGTTCCAGTAGGCGATCTGCGGAGCGATCGCGTCCACGCGGCGGTCGTACCCGGCGGCGAGCAGCGAGACCGCCCCGCCGTAGGAGGCGCCGGACACGCCGACGCGCGGATCGCCGTCCCCGTCGAGCCGGACCTCGGGCCGCGTCGCGAGCCAGTCGATGAGCCGGGACACGTCCTTGACCTCGTGCTCGGGATCGTTCAGCCCGATCCGGCCGCCGGAGCGGCCGAACCCGCGCGCCGACCAGGTCAGGACGGCGTACCCGTCGCGGGCCAGCTGTTCGGCCTGCTCGCGCACGTCGTCCTTGCTGCCGCCGAAACCGTGCCCGAGGAGCACAGCGGGACGTTTCTTCCCGCCGCCGTCCCCACCGCTGGCCGTGAAGTACGAGGTGTCGATGGCGGCATCGGGCATGTCCAGTACGGCGTCCTGGCGGTGCACGGCCGGCGCGTCGTCGGCGGCGGCCGAAACCGTCCACGTGCCGGCTCCCGCGACGACGGCGAGCGCGGCGGCGCCGGCGAGCAGGCGGCTGCGCCGTCGCCTGGGCAGTCGGAGCTTCATACGGGAACCCTAAACGCCAGGTGCCCCGGTGCCCGAGCGCCCACAGGGGGATGTCCCGCACTTCCCGAGGAGTACTCCGTCCGCTGTCGAGTACCGCGCCCGCGGTATGCGGGCCGTGGTGCGGCGCGCCCCGCCCGGCGGGAGGATGGCCGCATGCTGCTGGCCGAACTCGCGCGCGTGTCCCGGGAGGTCGCCGACACCTCCGCCCGGTCCCGGAAGACCGCCCTGCTCGCGGAGGTCTTCGCCGCCGCGTCCCCGGAGGAGGCCGCCCTGGTGATCTCCTACCTCGCCGGGCGCCTGCCCCAGGGCCGCCCCGGCATCGGTTGGCGGCTGCTCGCCCACGAGGTCGAACCGGCGGCCGGGCCCGGCCTGACCGTGCGCGCCGTGGACGAGGCGGTGACCGAACTGGCCGCCGTGGCCGGTACGGGGTCCCAAGCCCGCCGGCGCCGCATCCTCGACGGCCTGCTCGGCGCGGCCACGGCCGACGAACAGGCCTTCCTGCGCAGCCTGCTGTCCGGAGAGGTGCGCCAGGGCGCGCTGGACGCGGTGGCCCTGGAGGGGGTGGCCGCGGCCGCCGGGGTACCGGCCCCCGACCTGCGCCGCGCCGTGATGCTGGACGGCTCGCTGCCCCGGGTCGCGGCGGCCGTGCTGGCCCGCGGAGCGCGGGCGCTGGGCGGATTCACCCTCCGCGTGGGGCAGCCCGTACAGCCCATGCTGGCCGGCACCGCCGCATCGGTCGCCGAGGCCCTGGCCGCGCTCGGGCCCTGCGCGGTGGAGGAGAAGCTCGACGGGATCCGGGTCCAGGTCCACCGGGAGGGGGACGACGTACGGGTGTACACGCGCTCCCTGGACGAGATCACGGCGCGGCTGCCGGAGGTGGCCGAGCTGGCCCGGTCCCTGCCGGGGGAGCGGTTCATCCTCGACGGGGAGGTGATCGGCCGTTCGGCGGACGGCCGCCCCGTCCCCTTCCAGGAGATCGCGAGCCGGGTCGGTTCCCGGGTCGACGTCGAAGCCGCCCGGCGGACCCTGCCGGTCGTCCCCTTCTTCTTCGACGTCCTCGCCACCGCCGACGAGGTGCTGCTCGACCTCCCGGTCCGCGAGCGGTACGCGGCCCTCGCCGCCCTCGTCCCCGAGCACGCCCGGGTCCGGCGGCTCGTGGTCGAGGACCCGGGGGCGCAGGTCGCCGACGCCGAGGAGTTCTGGGCCGAGACCCTGCGCCGCGGGCACGAGGGCGTCATGGTCAAGGGGCTGGACTCGGCCTACGCGGCCGGGCGGCGCGGACGGCACTGGCTCAAGGTGAAGCCGGTGCGCACCCTGGACCTGGTGGTCCTCGCCGCCGAATGGGGCCACGGGCGGCGCACCGGACTGCTGTCCAACCTGCACCTGGGGGCGCGGGCCGCCGACGGCACGTACGCCATGCTCGGCAAGACCTTCAAGGGGCTCACGGACGAGATGCTGCGCTGGCAGACCGGGGCGCTGCGCGCGCTGGCGGTCTCCGACGACGGGTTCACCGTCCGGGTGCGGCCCGAGCTGGTGGTGGAGATCGCCTACGACGGGCTGCAGCGCTCCCCGCGCTACCCGGCCGGGGTCGCCCTGCGCTTCGCGCGGGTGCTCAGGCACCGCCCGGACAAGAGCGCCGAGCAGGCGGACACGGTGGAGACGGTGCTCGGGGACGGCGGCGGCGACGCGGAAGGCGGGGACAGCGGGTGAATTTGCCTCAGAGGCAAGACGGTTTGCCAGTCAGGCAAGACTCTGGCTCAATCGGGGCATGACACCCGGTCCTGCCCCCGGCCCCGAAGACGCGGCCGACGACCTGCACGCCGTGGCCCCGCAACTGCGCGACCTGCGCCGCCGTGCCGGACTCACCCTCGAGGCCGCCGCCGCACGGGCCCGGCTCTCGCCCGCCCACCTGTCGCGCCTGGAGACCGGCCGGCGCCAGCCCTCGCTGCCGCTGCTGCTCGCGCTCGCCCGCACCTACGGAACGACCGTCTCCGAGCTGCTCGGCGAGACCCCGGCCGTCGCCGATCCCATCGTACGGGCCGGCGGACCGGGTGCCCGCGAGGCCGACGGGTGGACGTACTGGCAGGCGGGCGGCTCCGGTCGCGGGATGCAGGCGCTGCGCGTGCACGTTCCTCCGGGTCGCAGCCAGGGCGAGCTGGTCCGCGTACACCCGGGCGAGGAATGGCTGTACGTCCTGGGCGGGCGGCTGCGGCTGCACCTGGGGGAGACCGAGCACCTGCTGGAGCCGGGGGACAGCGCGCACTTCGACTCGCTCACCCCGCACCGCATCACGGCGGCCGCCTCGGGCGGAGCCGACCTGTTGTTCGTCCACACCCTGCTCCAGAGCAGCCTCGCCGGGCTGTGCCTGGGCGGCGGGGCCGCAACCACGCACCACCGATAGCCGAGGAGTCGTACGCATGCCGGAGACCGAGACCGAGTCCAAGATCGAGTCCAAGTTCCCGCGCGGCCTGGTGATCCGGCTCATCGCCTACTTGTTCGTCGGTCACCTCTTCGCCTTCTTCGTCTACCTCCTCTTCGTCCTGGGCGCCCGGAACCAGTAAGGGAACCTGTAACGGAGGAGGCCCGGCAGACTCTGGAAACATGCAGGTCCTGTCGCTACCCTCCGCGCATGATTTCCACGGTTGTCTGGGGTACCGGCAACGTCGGCCGTTTGGCCATCCGCGCGGTCGAGGCCCATCCAGCGCTGAAACTCTCCGCAGTCATCGTCCACAATCCAGCCAAGGTCGGCCGCGACGCGGGCGAACTCGGCGAGCTCGACCGCCCGTTGGGGGTCGAGGCCACCGACGACATCGAGGCCGTGCTGGCCGCCCGTCCCCGGGCCGTGGTCTACGCCGCCTCCGCGGACGTCCGGCCCGACGACGCGCTCGCCGACATCACCCGGGCCATCCGGGCCGGCGCGGTGGTCGTCAGTCCCGCGCTCTACCCGCTCTACGACCACCGCGGCGCACCACCGGAGTTCCGCGATCCGGTGCTGGCCGCCATCGCGGAGGGCGGCGGTTCGCTCTTCGCCTCCGGCGTCGACCCCGGCTGGGGCAACGACGTCCTCCCGCTCCTGCTCAGCGGACTCGGCACCACCATCGACGCCATCCGCTGCCAGGAGATCTTCGACTACTCCACCTACGACCAGCCGGACTCCGTCCGCTACCTCGTCGGCATGGGCCAGCCCATGGAGTACGAGCCGATGATGCTCATGCCCTCGATCCCGACCATGGTGTGGGGCGGCCAGATACGCATGATGGCCCGCGCCCTCGGGGTCGAACTCGACGAGATCCGCGAGACGGTGGACCGGCGCGCGCTCGACACCACGGTGACCACCCGCACGATGGGCGCGTTCGAGGCCGGCACCCAGGGGGCGATCCGCTTCGAGGTGCAGGGCATCGTCGAGGGCGAGCCCCGCATCGTCATCGAGCACGTCACCCGTATCCACGCCTCCTGCGCGCCGGACTGGCCCACGCCGCCAGACGGCGGTGACGGCGCCCACCGGGTCGTCATCGAGGGCCGGCCGCGCATCGAGGTCACCATCGAGGCCACCGACGAGGGCGAGAACCGCTCGGCGGGCGGCAACGCCACCGCCGTCGGCCGCCTGGTGAGCGCCATCGACTGGCTCGCCGAGGCGAAGCCAGGACTGTACGACGCCCTCGACATCCCGCTCCGCCCCGCCATCGGCAGACTCGGAAGGAAACAGTCATGAGGATCGACGTCCCCGAAGGGCAGCACCCGATCGAGTACGTGTGGGGCGACATGGTCCCCGGCATCGGGATGGCCGCCGCGAACTTCTCCCTCTCGGTGTACGCCCACACCACCCTGGGCCTGCGGGAGTTCGAGGCGGCCAGGCTGCGCGTCGCGCAGATCAACGGGTGCGTCTTCTGCCTGGACTGGCGCACGGACCGGGACGGGGAGAAGGTCGAGGAGGAGTTCTCCGACGCGGTCACGGAGTGGCGCACCACGGACCGCTTCGACGAGCGCACCCGGCTGGCGGCGGAGTACGCCGAGCGGTACACCCTCGACCACCACGGCCTGGACGACGAGTTCTGGGAGCGGATGACCGCGCACTACAGCCAGTTGGAGATCGTGGAGCTGACGATGAGCATCGGGTCCTGGCTGGCCTTCGGCCGGCTCAACCACGTGCTCGGCCTGGACAGCGTCTGCGTGCTGCCGGGGCACTGAGCGGCGGGGCGCGGCATGGACGAGGGGCCGTTCGGTGAGTCCGAACGGCCCCGGCCGCTGGGGGGAGGACGCGGCCCTACCGGAGGTCGGTGGCGATGATCTTCTCGATGTTGCGCTCGGCGAGGGCCGTGATGGTGACGAACGGGTTGACGCTGGTGTTGCCGGGGATCAGCGCGCCGTCGATCACGTACAGGCCGGTGTAGCCGTGGAGGCGCCCGTAGTTGTCGGTCGCCTTGTTCAGGACCGCACCGCCGAGCGGGTGGTAGGTGAGGGTGTCGTTCCAGATCTTGTTCCCACCGAACAGGTCGGTCCGGTAGATCGTGCCCTCCTTCGAGTTGATCTTGTCGAAGATGGTCTTGGCCATGTCGATCGAGGACTGCTTCCAGGACGTCTGCCAACTCAGCTCGGCGGCGCCCGTCGCGGCGTTCCAGGTGAACTCACCGCGGTTCGGGTTCTTGGTGATCGACAGGTAGAAGGAGGCGTACGTCTCGATGCCCGTGGGCAGCGGTGCGACCTCGGCGAACGCGCCGCCCGCGTCCCAGTTGTCGATGCCGGAGCACGGGATGGTCGACTGGAGCTTGCCGGTCGGGTCCCACATGTGGTTGGCGCGCCCGCACATGACGTTGCCGTTCTCGCCCCAGCCCTTGCCGACCTCGCCGTTGAGGTTCGCCAGCGCGCCGGTGGCCTTGAGCTTGACCAGGAGCTTGCTGGTGCCCACGCTGCCGGCGGCGAAGAACACCCGGTCCGCCGTCACGGTCTTGGTGGCCACGGTGTCGCCGGTGGTGTTGATCTGGTCGATGGTGACCGTGTAGCCGCCGCTCGCCGCGGGGGTGACCGAAGTGACCTTGTGCAGGGGCGAGATGGCGACCCTTCCCGTGGCCTTGGCCTGGGCGAGGTAGGTCTTGACCAGCGACTTCTTGCCGTGGTTGTTGCCGTAGAGGATCTCGCCGTCCAGGGCCGACTTGGTGGCGGTGCCGGCGGCCTCCTGCTTCATGTAGTCCCAGTCGTACACGTCGGGCACGAAGGTCCACGCGAAGCCGGAACGCTGGGCGTGCTTGCGGCCGACCCGGGAGAACTGGTAGCAGTCGGCGGTCTCGAACCACGCCGGGTCGACCATGCCGACCCCGAGCCCGGCGTTGGCCCGGGGGTAGTAGGTTGAGTACATCTCCTCGGCGTCCACCGACGGGAGGACGGCGCTGAAGTTGGCGCGCTTGGGCGTGACCGCCATGCCTCCGTTGACCAGCGATCCGCCGCCGACGCCGCGGCCCTGGTAGACCGTGATGCCGGCGAAGTCCTCGGCGTCCAGGATCCCCGTGTACTTGGGGACGTCCTTGTCGATGGGGAAACCGAGGAAATTGCTCAGCGGTGCCTTGGTGCGGGTGCGCAGCCAGAAGGACCGGTAGTCCGGGCTGGTCACCTTGGGGAAGATCTTGCCGTCCGAGCCCGGGGTGTCCCAGTTCAAGCCCATCTCGATCATCTGTACGTCGACGCCCGCCTGGGCGAGGCGTAGGGCCGCGACGGAGCCGCCGTAGCCGGTTCCGATGACCAGGGCCGGTACGTGGGCGCCGTTGTCGATGGGCGCGGGGGCGGCGGCGGTCTGCGCACGGGCGGCCGGGGCGATGTGGCCCGCCAGGGTCACTGCTCCAAGAATAGAACCTGTTCTAGCCATGAATCCGCGACGTGAAAATCCACGCGTGCCGTTTCCGGGCAGGGGGTTGTCACTCATGTGACGTTCCTCACTCTCGGTCGAATGGGAACGAGTTCTACTGCCGCTCTCGTGCGAAGTCACTACATACGTCTAGGTAACTTTCGGTCGGTCATGTAACAGAGGAAGCGGGTCGCCGGTGTCGGACCCAGCCCAGCACGAGCACGGAGGAGACCGCCGCGAACGCGCACCAGGTGGAGGCGAATTCCAGCCGCCACAGCGCTGAGCAGGCCAATGCCCCGGCGGCCAGCACCGCGCCGAGCAGCCGCAGCCACCGGTCTCCGGCGAGCAGCAGGGCGCCGAGCGTGGCGAACAGATAGCCCGTCAGGACCAGCGGCATCCACGGAACATTCACGCCGTAGCCCACGGTGTGGCCCCGGATCTCGGCGGTCACCGGCCGCGTCGCGAGGCAGTACGCGAGCACGGCGGCGGTGGCGAGACCGACGGCCGCCGGCCCCCACAGGCGCCGCCGGACCCCCGGCCCGGCGGCGAGCAGCACCCCGAAGGGCACCCAGACGGGCAGGACCGGCAGCGCGATCACGGCCCAGGCCGTCGCGGCGGGGGAGCAGCCGCCGCCCGAACCCCAGACGGCGGCCTCCACCAGCTGGTGCGCGCCCAGCAGCACCGGCAGCGCGGCGACGGGCAGATCACGGGGCCGCCGCGCGCGCACCGCCCCCGCCAGGCAGACGAGTCCGACGGCGGTGATGACCGTGCCCGCCGTCAGATCGGCCGTCGCGCTCCAGCACATGCCGCCCCGCTACACCGCGTCGGGCCGTCGCGTCCCAGTCACGGTCGCCGCCCTTCCTCCCGCGGAGGTTCGAGCGGCGGAGCGGCCATCGCGCAGTGCGTGTGGCACTGAGGGTGGCAGGCCCCGGGCGCGGGGGAGCGTACGGTCGCCCAGGCCACGGCGGCGCCCACCACGAACGCACCCGCGCACCAGGGCATGGCCCGCCCGAAGGCGGCGTCGAACTCGGCCGCCGAGCGGTACGCCTCCGGTCCCATTCCGGCCAACAGGGGCAGCGCCGCCACCGCGAGGAGCCCGGCCACCCGGGCGGCCGCGTTGTTGATGCCGCTGGCCAGCCCGGCCCGGCCGGGGTTCACCGAGGCCAGCACGGTCGCCGTCAGCGGGGCCACCAGGGCCACCAGACCCAGGCCCATCACGGCCATCGCGGGCAGCACGTCCTCCGCGTACGAGGCACCCGGCCCCACCCGCAGCATCAGCAGCACCCCGGCCGCGCACACCAGCGGCCCCACCGTGAGCGGGATCCGCGGCCCGATCCGCTCCCCGAGCTCACCCGACCGGGCCGACAGCAGCAGCATCAGCACGGTGGTCGGCAGCATGGCCGCCCCGGCAGCCAGCGCCGAGTAACCGGACACCACCTGGAGCTGGAGCACGACGAGGAAGAAGAAGCCGCCGAGGGCCGCGTACACGAACAGAGTGACCACATTGACCGCGGTGAACAGCCGGGACGAGAAGATGCCCGGCGGCATCATCGGATCCGCCCGCCGCCGTTCCAACCGGACGAACGCCCCGGCGAGCAGCAGGCCGCCCACCGCCGCGACGACCACCGGCACGGTGGCGGACCGCGCCTCGATCAGCGCGTACGTGAGCAGCGCCAGGGCCGCCGCGCCCAGCACGGACCCGGCGATGTCGAACCGCCCGTGCGCCTGCGGGTCCCGCGATTCCGGTACGTGCCGCAGGGCCACCGGGACGCACAGCGCGGCCAGCGGCACGTTCAGCAGGAACACCCAGCGCCAGCCGGGCCCGTCCACCAGCCAGCCGCCGAGGAACGGCCCCACGGCCGCGCCCACCCCGCCCAGCCCCGACCACAGGCCCACCGCCCGGCCCCGGTCCTCGGCGCGGATCGAGCCCTGGATCAGCGCGAGGGAGCCGGGCGTCAGCAGGGCGCCGCCGATGCCCTGGAGGGCGCGGGCGGCCACCAGGATCCCGGCGTTCGGCGCGATTCCGCACAGCAGCGAGCCCACCGCGAACCAGACCACGCCCAGCACGAAGATCCGGCGCCGCCCGAAGCGGTCGCCGAGCGCCCCGCCGACCAGGATCAGCCCGGCCAGCGTCAGCAGATAGGCGTTGACCGTCCACTGGAGCACGGCCAGATCGGCGCCGAGATCCCGCCCGATGCGGGGGAGGGCGACATTGACCACCGTCGAGTCCAGCAGGGCCATGCTCGACCCGAGCACGGTGGTGAGCAGGATCCACCGGCCCTTCGCGGAGGCGAGCGGGACCTCGGGGCCGGCGGGGGGTGCGGCGGGCGCGGTCATGCCTTCAGGCTGGCGCGCGCGGCCGGGAAGGGCCACCGGGCGGCCGCCGGGGGCCCCGGGACGGGGCCGGTCGGGGCGGCCCGTACGGCTCAATAGGCACCCTTGTAATGGACATGACCTCTCGCTCACCATGGCCCGCGCACGTCACGTACACACCCTTCCCGCACAACCCGCACACACGGCGTACGAGGAGACCACACGTGGCCCCACGCAACAGGCGTTCCTTACGCGCGGCGCTAGCCGCCCTCACCTCGGTCCTGCTCCTCCCGATCGGCGCGGGCGTCGCCGCGGCCGCCCCGGACCCGCGGCCCGCCCCCAGCGCGGCCGAGCGCAAGATCGAACCCAAGCTCCGCACGCAGCTCGACGCATCGGCCAAGGCCGTCTTCTGGGTCTACCTCGACAGCGCCGCCGACCTCACGGCCGCGGGCAGCCAGAAGACCCGCGCCGCCAAGGCCGAGACCGTGCTCCGGGCCAAGCAGGACCACGCCGCGCGCACCCAGGCCGACGTGATCAAAGCCCTGGAAGGCGCCGGGGCCGAGTACACCTCGTACTGGATCGTGAACGCCGTCCGCGTCGTCGGCAGCGAGAAGCTCGCCGCCACCCTCGCGCAGCGCCCCGAGGTCTCCCGGATCGACGCCGACGACAAGGTCGACCTCCCCAAACCCGCCGAGGGCACCCGGGAGAAGACCGCCGCCGACGCCGTCGAGTGGAACATCGACCGCATCAAGGCCCCCCAGGTCTGGGAACAGGCCGGCGTCCGCGGCGAGGGCATCGTCGTCGCCAACATCGACAGCGGCGTCGACCACACGCACCCGGCGGTCAACAACCAGTACCGCGGCAAGAGCGCGGACGGGTCCTACGACCACAACTACAACTGGTTCGACCCGGCCGGCATCTGCGCCGCGGCCGCCCCCTGCGACAACAACGACCACGGCACCCACACCATGGGCACGATGGTCGGCGACGACGGCGGCGCCAACAAGATCGGCGTCGCGCCCGGCGCCAAGTGGATCGCCGCCAAGGGCTGCGAGACCAACTCCTGCTCCGAGGCCTCCCTCCTCGCCTCCGGGCAGTGGATCGTCGCCCCGACCGACCTGCACGGCCAGAACCCGCGCCCCGACCTCGCCCCGCACATCGTCAACAACTCCTGGGGCAGCGCCGCGCACGACGACTGGTACCGGCAGATCGTCGACGCCTGGCGGGCCGCCGGCATCTTCCCGGCCTTCTCCAACGGCAACTCCGGCCCGAACTGCGCCACCAGCGGCTCACCCGGCGACTACGCGAGCTCCTACAGCTCCGGCGCCTTCGACATCAACAACGCCATCGCCTCCTTCTCCTCGCGCGGCGCCGGCCCCGGCGGCATCGTCAAGCCGAACATCGCCGCCCCCGGCGTGAACGTGCGCTCCTCCGTCCCCGGCGGCGGCTACCAGGCCTTCTCCGGCACCTCGATGGCCTCCCCGCACACCGCGGCCACCGTGGCCCTGCTCTGGTCCGCCGCGCCCGCCCTCGAAGGCGACATCGCGCAGACCGAGGCCCTGCTGGACGGCACCGCGCAGGACACCGACAGCAGCCAGTGCGGCGGCACCGCCGCCGACAACAACGTCTTCGGCGAGGGCCGGCTCGACGCGCTCGCCGCCGTGAACGGCGCCCCGCGCGGGGCCATCGGCGCACTCGCCGGCACCGTCCGCTCCGGCGGCGCACCCGTCGCCGGCGTCAAGGTCACCGCCGACGGCCCGATCGACCGTACGACGACCACCGCGGCCGACGGCACCTACCGCTTCGCCTCCCTCTCGGTGGGCGACTACACCCTGACCGCGGCCAAGTTCGGATACGCGTCCCAGACCGCCGGCGTGGCGGTCACCGAGAACGCCACCGCCACCGGCGACTTCAGCCTCACCCAGGCCGCCTCCGGCAAGCTCACCGGTACGGTCTCCTCCGCCGCCGGGCCCGCCGCGGGCGCCTCCGTCACCATCGCGGACACCCCGGTGACCGCGACCACCGACGCCCAGGGCCGCTTCGAGGTCACCCTCCCGCATGGCACCTACGACGTGAGCGCCACCCACCCCTCCCGCTGCCTCACCGGCGGCACGGCGAAGGCCACCGTCGCCGGGGACACCACCGTCGCGGTGAACCTGCCCGAGCGCACGGACAGCTACGGCTACGCCTGCGCCACCGCCGGCGACCGCCCGTACCAGGCGGGCAGCGGCCGGCTCGCGCTGACCGGCGACAACACCACCGAGCGGGTCGAGCTGCCCTTCCCGCTGCCGCTGTACGGGAAGACGTACGGCCAGGCGTGGATCGGGACCAACGGCACGGTCAGCTTCGGCGGCAACAACACCGGCGACATCAACGGGGACATCCCGAGCACGGCCACGCCCAACGCGGCCCTCTACCCCTTCTGGGACGACCTGGTCGTCGGCGCGGCGGGCAGTGGCTCCGGCGTCTTCACGGCCGTCACCGGCACCGCCCCGCACCGCCAGTACGTGATCGAGTGGCGCGAGGTGGCCCACTGGTCGGCGCAGGCCGACAAGTTCTCCTTCTCGGCGGCCATCGGCGAGGACGGCACCGTCTCCTACGCCTACAAGGGGACCGGCGGCACCGGCATCAAGGGCGGCTCCACGGCCACCGTCGGCGTGGAGAACGCCACCGGCACCGACGCCTTCAAGTACTCCTTCAACACCCCGGTCATCACGGACGGCCTGTCCATCACCTTCCGCACCACCAAGAGCGGCGTGGTGACCGGGCGGGTGCTCGACGCCAACGACGGCAACGGCATCGCGGGCGCCACGGTGAGCGTGGGCGCGGGCGACTCGGCGGTGTCCGCGACCACGGCGGCGGACGGCGCGTACGTCGTCCAGAGCCCGGCCGGCCGGACCTCCGTCTCCCTCCAGGCACCGAACTACGAGGGTGTCACCGCGGCGCTGGAGGTCAAGGCCGCCGATGTGACCCCCGTGACGCAGTCGCTGAAGACCGGCAAGGTGACCGCGTCCGCGCCGGCCGTGGAGGTCGTCCTCCCGCCCGGCCAGCAGCGGACCCGGACCCTGGAGCTGACCAACCCCGGCAAGGACACGGCCTTCACCGTGTCCGAGGACGCCGCCTGGCTGACGGCCACCCCGGCCACCGGGAACCTCCCGACCGGGGCCAAGGCGCCGGTGAAGCTGGCCGTCGACACCACCGGCCTCGCCCCGGGCACGGTCCTGACCGCCGACCTCAAGATCACCTCGGCGAGCGGCCGGACCCCGGTCCTCGGCGTTCCGGTCAAGATCGTCGTCCCGCGCTACCAGGTCGCCCTCGACGCGGGCTCCTCGTCCGCGAGTACGGACTCCCTGGGCGACGGGTGGTCCCCGGACCGCAAGTACACCGCGGGCTCCTACGGCTACCAGGGCAACTCCACCGACCGGTCCACCGGCCGCACCATCGCCGGCACGGACGACCAGCGGCTCTTCCGCAGCGCCCGTGAGGGCATGTACGAGTACCGCTTCGACAACGTGCCGAACGGGACCTACACGGTGGAGCTGGGCTTCGCGGAGCTCTCGTCCACCAAGCCGAACAAGCGCGTCTTCGACGTCCTGGCCGAGGGGACGCAGGTCCTGCCCTCCCTGGACATCTCCCTCGAAGCGGGCACGTACACGGCCCTGACCCGTACGTACACGGTCACGGTGACGGACGGGGTGCTCAACATCCGCTTCGTCACGCACGCCGGATTCGGCAAGCCGCAGCTGAACACCCTGCGGGTGACCGACCGCCCCGACCGGGGCTAGGCCGTCTCCCGTCCCCCGGCGGCGCGGTGACCGGCCCTGGAGCCGGTCGCCGCGTCCGCCGGGGGCATTCGGGTGGCCGGAGCCGCGACTCCGCCCCGACGCGCCGGGGGACCGGTGTGCGGCCGGCCGGCGTGGGCGACCATGACGCCATGACGCTCCTGAGCGACCAGGCCGAAGACATCCGGGCCCTCATGGGGTCCGCCGACCCCGGAGCGATCTGGGCCATCGGCGGCCCGGACGGCGTCCAGGCGCAGTCCGATGCCGCGACGACCGCCCGGGACACCCTCTTCGACGTCGACGGCCTCGCCCCCGTCCTGGCCCTCTGGCCCGCCCTGGGCACCCTCGTCGCCGAAGGCACCCTCCGCCTCCACACCCCCCTCACGTCCTACGCCACCCCGCCGACGAAGACCCCTCCCGCGACCCCGGCAGTGGGCGCTTCCGACGCCCGGGCCACGGCGGGTGCTTCAGGGGCCCCGACCGCGGTGGGCCCCTTGGGCGCCGGAGGCGCGGCGGGCGGCCTCGGCGCCATCGCCCCGGGCACCGTGACCGCGGCGAGCGGCCTCGGCACCCCGGCGGCGGGCGCTTCCGACGCCCGGGCGGCGGCGGGTGCTTCCGGGGCCCCGACCGCGTCGGGCCCCTTGGGCGCCGGAGGCGCGGCGGGTGGCCTCGGCACCGCCCGCGCGACCGGTGGCGCCGGCGCCGCGGACGCGGGAGGCGGGCTCGGCGTCACCGCCCATCACCTGCTCACGCACCCCGGGGGAACCGCCGCCCTGACCCGGCTCGCCGAGCACCTCGCGGGGTGCTCCCTCGCGGACCTCGCAGCCACCCGGGTCTGGCAGCCCCTGGGGATGACCCGCACCCACTACGCCGACGGCACCCTCCGCGCGCCCCTCGCCGACCTCGTCCGCTTCCTGAGCCACCTCCTCGCCCCCGCGGACACCGGCTCCGCCGGTACCGGCATCAGCCGTGCCTGGACCGGCGAGTCCCTCCGCATCCGCACCGGCGAACTCACCCCGCCCCGCGGCCTCCTCTGGCACCCCACCCCCCACGGCGCCTGGTCCCACCACGCCCCGACCCCCGCCGGCCCCGCCCTCTGGATCTCCCCCCGCCACCACCGCTGGGCCCTCCTCCTCCCCACCACCCCCCACCCCCACCTCCGCACGTCCTTCCGCGACACGGCGTTCCCCCCGACCGGCCCCCGCTGACGGGCCGTCGCATGGCATCCTGAGGGCCGCATCCGGGAGGGGGCTCCGCATGGCCAGGACCCGTCAGCGGGACCGCGAGGTCCCCGGCCCGTCCACCCCGTGGGACGAGATCGCCCCCGGCCTCTGGATGGGCGGGCACTACTGGACCGACCCCGACGGCGAGCTGCGGCCCGCCGTCGTGACCGACGAGTTCGACCTCGTCATCAGCCTCTTCACCCGGACCGGCCACGGTCCGTGCCCGCGCGCCGAGCACGTCGTGGGGGAGGTGCCCGACACCGCCCTGACCGTCGGGCAGCTGCGGACCGTGCAGCGGCTGGCCCGCACCGCCGGGCTCGGGCTCGATGCCGGTCTCACCACGCTCGTACGCTGCCACTCGGGCTACAACCGGTCCGGGCTCGTCGTGGCCCAGTGCCTGGTCGACCGCGGGATGGCGCCCGCCGAGGCCATCGCGCTCGTGCGGCGCCGGAGGTCCCCGTGGGCGCTGCACAACGAGGCCTTCACGGCCTACCTCGCCTCCGGGCTGGACGTCGCGGCCCTGCTCGTCGGGCTGGAACCCGGGCAGTAGTCCTCGGGGCGCGGTGCATGCGCGGGGGACGTACGGTGATCCCGATGTCACCGACCGTTGTTGTGCCGGCTGTGGAGGTCCACGGATGCGTACGGTCCAAGGGGTCGCCCTCGACGGGCTCCGGGCCCGGGTCAGGGCCCTCGCGGAGCGGACCCGGCTGCCGATGCGGCCGGCGGCGGGTGCGCCCGCGGCCCGGTACCGGTGGGCCGCCTCGGGATCCGGGGTGGTCGGCCGGGCACCCCGCGGCGAGGTGCCGGTCGCGGACCGCGGGCCGGCCGTGCCGGCGCTCGGCGCGGGAGGTCCCGGCTGGCTGACATCCGTAAGAGAATCGTTTCTGCGAACCGCTGCCCTGCTCCGGGCACCCCGGCCCCGCTCCGGCCCCGCCCGCAGCTCCGCCGCGCTGCGTGCCCTGCGTGCCCGCCACGGCGACGCGCCCGTCCTCCTGCGGTCGCGGTCCGGCGAGCGGATCCTCGTCCTCCTCGACCCCCGCGACCTGTGCCGCTTCTACGCCGAACCCGTGAGCCCGCAGCCGCGGATCGACACCGAGGCCATGGCCGCGGGCGTGCTGGCGGCCGTCGCCGAGGAGGCCCGGCACCTGACCGCCTCCGGCACCCTCGAACTCGCCCGCGCCCACCGCGCCGTGGGCCGCGCCGCCCGGCGGATCGTGCTCGGCGAGGCCGCCGCCGGGGACGAGCAATTGGCGGGCTGGCTCAGGCGTGCACACCTTGACGGGCCGACCCCGGGGCTGCGCAAGGGCACCCCGTACGACCTCGCGGGCTCCCGCATCCGGGAGTACGCGGGCCGGGCCGACGCGAGCTCCCTCGTCGCGCGGGCCGGCGCCCCGGACCCCGCCGGCCGGGCCCGCCAATGGCTGCTCGCCATGGACTCCCTCCCCGCCACCCTGCTGCGCACCCTGCTCCTGCTCGGCGCGCACCCGGCCGAGCAGGAGGCGGCCGCCGCCGAAGCGGGCGCCCGGGCGGCGGGCTGCGGCGAACTGCCCCGGCTGCGGGCCTGCGTACGGGAATCCCTGCGGCTCTACCCGGTGGTGCCCGAGCTGATCCGCGTCACCCGAGCCGAGACCGACTGGCGGGGCGTGCGCTGCCCGGCCGGCACCTCGGTGCTGCTGCCCGCCGCGTTCCACCAGCGCGATCCCGAACGGGTGCCGGCCGCGCACGTCTTCGTGCCCGGCCGGTGGAAGAACCCGGCTGCCGACCACGACACCCGGATGGCGCCCTTCGGGCACGGCGGCGGCCGCTGCCCGGGCGACGAACTCGGGCTGCTGGTGACGGCCGCGTTCTGCGCGGAGGTGCTACGGGGCCACCGGATCGGGGCCACCCGGCCGGTCCTGGACCCGGTCGGGCCACTGCCCGCCACGCTCGACGCCCATGCCATCCGGCTCGGGCTGACCCACCGATGACCGCCCCCATGCCGCCGCCCGCCACCGCCGACCCCGAGGGCTGCCACCGACCCCGGCCCGTGTCGCTGACCCGGTCCGACCTGACCCGGCCCCGGCCCGTGCCGCTGACCCGGATGCCGACCGTGCGGGTGAGCCGGTCCGGCCTGATCTGGCCCCCGATCGGGCCGCTGACCCGGTCCGATCTGACCCGGATGCCGACCGTGTCGGTGAGCCGGTCCGGCCTGACCCGGATGTCGATCGGGCGGCTGGCTCGATCCGGCCTGACCTGGCCCCCGATCGGGCCGCTGGGCCGGTCCGGCCTGACCCGGATGGCGACCGTGCCGCTGGGCCGATCCGACCCGACCCGGACCCCGAGCGCGCCGCTGCCCCGACCTGGAGCTCACCCCCGGCCCCGCCGCTGACCCGCCCCCGATGCCGACCCGCTCTGCCCCTGCCCGCCCGAGACAACCCCCTGCCGAACCACGCGAGGATCCCATGCCCGACGCCGCGACCGCCGCGTCCACCGACGCGGACGTCGACCTGCTCGAAGACCTGTGCCGCGTACTCGCCGAGGCCGCCGACGCGGTCGGCGAGGCCGCCCGCTACGCCTCCGGACTGGCCTTCGGCGCCCGCCTGCCCGCGGCGGCCCTCGCCCGGGGCGGCGGCCACCGGCTCGGCTGGCGGACCCTGCTGCGCACCCTCACCGACCCGGAGGGCCTCGGCTGGGCCCCGCGCGGCCGGGGCGTGGCCCGGGCCGGCCGGCTCGCCGGGCTGCTGGCGGGCCGCGAGAGCCTCGCGATCAGCGTCGCCGTCTGCGGGCTCCGGACCCGGATCCGGGCCGTCAGCGCGAGTCGCCCCGAACTCCTGGAAGACCCCGGTGCGGCGGCGGTCCTCGCAGCCGTCGAGGCGGGCCGGCAGGCCGAGGCGGCCCGCCTGTTCCGCGGCATCATGCGCGAGCGGGGCACCGAGCACGCCTTCGCACTGCTGGCCCCCGCCTTCGCCGACATCCTGGCCTGGAAGGCCCTGACCGACGTGAACCCGTTCAACGACCACGCGGGCTGGCAGGTCGCCACCGGCCGGGCCGTGCCCGCCGAACCGCTCCTCGGACTGGGCGCCGCCTTCTGGGCGTTCTGCGACCTCGGACCGAGCGGGCCCGAAGGATCCGGAGTACGCGGAGAGACCCCGGAGTCCGGTGGGCCCGGGGGATCCGACGGGGCGGCAGGGCCGATGCGGCCCGACCGGCCCGCCGGCCACCGTCCCCCGGCAACGACGGCGCCGCCGCCCCGTCCCACCGTCCGCCCGCGCCCGGTCGGCAGCCTGCGAGGCCACGCCTCCGCCCTGCGTACCCACGCGGTGCGCCTGCGGGCGACGGCGGCGCCGGCCCGGAGGGATCCCCGGACCGGCGCCCTGCGCGCGGAGATCGACGTCCTCGCCCGCCGCTGCGCCACCGCGGCGAACGGCTTCGCCCTGGCCGCCGCCCAGCTCGGCGAGCGATGACGGCAGCGGCCGGGGCACGTACCCGACGCGGCTACAGGACCAGCGACAGCAGCAGGACGAAGCCCAGGCCGACGACCGAGATGACGGTCTCCATCACCGACCACGTCTTCAGGGTCTGCCCGACGGTCATCCCGAAGTACTCCTTGACCAGCCAGAATCCGGCGTCGTTGACGTGGCTGAAGAACAGCGAGCCGGCGCCGATGGCGAGGACCAGCAGGGCGGTCTCGGTGGTGGACATGCCCGCGGCGAGCGGGGCCACCAGTCCGGCCGCCGAGATCGTGGCCACCGTCGCGGAGCCCGTGGCGAGGCGGATGGCCACGGCGATCAGCCAGGCGAGCAGCAGGGCCGGGATCGCCCAGTCCTTGGACAGGTCCAGGATCATCTGGCCGACGCCCGCGTCGATCAGGGTCTGCTTGAAGCCGCCACCCGCGCCCACGATCAGCAGGATGCCGGCGATGGGGGCGAGGGACTTCTCCACCGTCGTGGAGAGCCGGGCCCGGGTGAAGCCGGCCGCCCGGCCGAGGGTGAACATGCCGACGAGCACCGCCGAGAGCAGCGCGATCAGCGGGGAGCCCGCGACGTCGGTGACGCGCTGCACGGCGTTGGCCGGATCGTTGACAACGATGTCCACCAGGGCCTTGACCAGCATCAAGGCGACCGGCAACAGCACCGTGAAGACCGTCGCACCGAACCGCGGCCGACGCTCGAGATCGGCCGAGGGCCGTTGCGGAATCATCTTCTCCGGCGCCGGGATGTCCACCCACCGCGCCGCGTACCGGGAGAACAGCGGCCCGGAGATGATCACCGTCGGGATGGCGACGAGCACCCCGAGGGCGAGGGTGACGCCCAGGTTCGCGTGGAGCGCGTCGATGGCGACGAGCGGTCCGGGGTGCGGCGGGATCAGCCCGTGCATCACGGACAGGCCGGCCAGCGCCGGGATGCCGATCCGCATCAGCGAGTAGTTGCCCCGCTTCGCCACCAGCAGCACCACCGGGATCAGCAGGACGATGCCGACCTCGAAGAAGAGCGGCAGCCCGATCACGGAGGCGATCAGCACCATGGCCCACGGCATGGCCCGGCCCTTGGCCCGGGCGAGGATCGTGTCCACGATCTCGTCCGCGCCGCCCGAGTCCGCCAGCAGCTTGCCGAGGATCGCGCCGAGGGCGATCAGCACGCCCACGCCGGCGACCGTCGAGCCGAGTCCGGCGGTGAAGCTGGAGATCGTCTTGGCCAGGGGAGCGCCCGCGAAGACGCCGAGGGCCAGCGAGCCGACCGTCAGGGCCAGGAAGGCGTGCAGTTTGAGGCGGGTGATGAGCAGGACGATGACGGCGATGCCCGCGAGGACGGCGATCCCCAGCTGGGTGTTCCCGGCCGAGGTGATCGGTCCGGTGCCGGCCGCTGCCAGAGTCTCGACGCTGAGACTGGTCACGGTGACGATTCCTTAGTTCTCGGGGTTCTCGGGGTTCTCGGGGGTCTGGTTCTCGGGGGTACGGAGCCGGCGCAGAGCGGCCAGCGCCCGTTGGGTGATGTCCTCCGGGGAGCCGGACACGTCGACGACGACGCCGAGTTCGTCCTCCTGGAGCGGCTCCAGCGTGGCGAACTGCGAATCGAGCAGGGTGGCGGGCATGAAGTGGCCCGTGCGGGCCGCCATCCGCTCCTCGATCAGCGGGCGCTCACCGGTGAGGTGGACGAACACCGCCTGCGGGGCGGCGCCGCGCAGCCGGTCCCGGTAGGCGCGCTTGAGGGCCGAGCAGGCGACGACCCCGCCGCTGTGTGCGGCGGCGCGCTCGCGGATCCACGCGCCGATGGCATCGAGCCACGGCCCGCGGTCCGCGTCCTCCAAGGGGGTGCCGGCCGACATCTTGGCGACATTGGCCCGGGGGTGGAAGGCGTCGCCCTCCGCGTACGGAAGGGCCAGCGCCTCCGCGAGCAGCCGGCCCACGGTCGTCTTGCCCGTACCGGCGACGCCCATCACCACAATGACGCGCTGGGTGCTCACGCCTGCTCTCCCTCGCTGTCCTCGTCGACATCGGTTCGTGTGGCAGCAGTGAAGCCTATTAAGTAGTACTTATTCAAGGGCCGCGGGATAAAACATCGCATCTTTTGTTCGCCGGGGCGTCACCGTACGCTTACGCCATGCTTCACTCCCACGTGCTGGACACCCTCGGGCTCGCGATCACGGCCGGGGAGTACCCGCCGGGCAGCGTCCTGCGCACGGACGAGATCGCCGAGCGCTTCGACGCCTCCCGCACGGTGGTGCGCGAGGTCGTCCGCGTACTGGAGTCCATGCACCTGGTCGAGTCCCGCCGCCGGGTCGGCGTGACCGTGCGCCCCACTGACCAGTGGAACGTCTACGATCCGCAGGTCATCCGCTGGCGGCTGGCGGGCGCCGACCGCCCCCGCCAGCTGCGCTCCCTGACCGTGCTGCGCTCGGCGATCGAGCCGGTGGCGGCCGGACTGGCGGCGACCCTGGCCACGCCCGAACAGTGCGCGGAGCTCACCGAGGCGGCCCTGGGGATGGTCCGCACCTCGCGCGGCCACCAGCTCGACGCCTACCTGCGGCACGACATCGCCTTCCACCGCGTCGTCCTGAACGCGTCCGGCAACGAGATGTTCGCCCGCCTCGGGGACGTCGTCGCCGAGGTCCTGACGGGCCGTACCGAGCACGCGGTGATGTTCCACGATCCCGACCCGGCGGCCGTCACCCTCCACGTCCGGGTGGCGGAGGCCGTACGGGAGGGTGACGCGGCCCGCGCCGAGGCGCTGACCCGGCAGATCGCGGTGGGCGCCCTGGAGGAGCTGGACGTACTCGCCCCGTAGGCCCCGCCCACCGCGGGCGGGGCCGGGTCTCAGGCGTCGAGCACGGCGAGGTCGAGCTCGCGCAGCCGCTCCGGCTCCGCGATCACGTCGATCCCGGTGATCAGACCGTCCTCGATGGTGAAGGCGAGCACCAGGAAGAGGCGGCCCAGCGGGGCCATCGCGAGGCCGACCATGCCGTTGACCAGCGCGGTCTGCGTGGACTGGGCCCGCTCCATGGCGGCCATGGCGCTCTTGGCCACCGTGACGGCGCCGCTGAGGAAGATGGGCGCGGGGCTGGGTCCGACCGCCTTGTCGGCGCGCAGGGTGATGTCCGGGTCGAGCAGGGTCACCAGCGCGTCGAAGTTCCCGCCGCGGGTGGCGGCCAGGAAGGCGTCCACCACCTGCCGCTGACGGCTCAGATCGGCGTCGGGCACCGCGGGAGCCCCCTTGACCCGGCGGCGGGCCCGGCTCGCGAGCTGCCGGGTCGCGGCCGGCGTCCGCTCGATCAACGGGGCGATCTCGTCGAAGGGAACGGCGAACAGGTCGTGCAGCACGAACGCGAGCCGCTCCGCCGGCGCCAGGGTGTCGAGCACCACCAGCAGCGCCAGGCCGACCGAGTCGGCCAGCAGCGCCTCCTGTTCGGGGTCCACCGTGTCCTCACGGCTGACCACCGGGTCGGTCGGGTACGCCTCCATCGAATCCTCGCGCCGGGACTCACGGGAGCGCAGCATGTTCAGACAGATGCGGGACACCACGGTGGTCAGCCAGCCGCCGAGGTTCTCGACCTCGCTGGTGTCGGAGCGGTTGAGGCGCAACCACGCTTCCTGGACCGCGTCTTCGGCCTCGCTGAGCGAGCCGAGCATGCGATAGGACACCGCTCGCAAATGAGAGCGGTGCTCTTCAAAGCGTTCTGTCAGGTCGGTTCTCTCGTCCACCTGTCATGTTCCTTCCTCGCAGCGGACCATAAAAGTAGATCATCGGAAAGTCGCTGCTGCGAGGGGGAGTTGGCGCGGCCGGAGTCGGGGAGGGTCAGACGATGTCGTAGAAGCCCTCCCCGTCCAGGTAGTGCGCGGTCAGGATGTCGTGCAGGACGGTGTTCGGCGTCTCGTGTACGAGGTACACGCGCAGGGGGTAGGTCCAGTCGTCCACCGACCGGTGGATCCGGTCGCCCGGGTGGACGTTCACGGCGGCGTCGAGGAAGCTGTCGAGCCCACGCAGCTCCGCCATCCTCGGGTACTCGCGCAGGGTGCCGTCGGCGGGCGAGACCATGTTCACGAGCCCCGCGTGCCCCGCCAGTTCGTAGCCCTCGTCCCACCGGGCGAGGAAGCGCTCGGGGTCCGCGTACGCGTCCACCGTCCAGTCCAGCTGGCTCTCGCCGATCGCCGCCTTCACCGGCACGTGCAGGTCGGCCCCGCACGCGCGGGCGGCCGTCTCGATCAGGCGCGGCCCCTGCCCGGTCAGCTTCAGCTCGCTGTGCGCGGGCCCGTTGCGCACACCCAGCGCGTCCAGGACCCGGCAGGTGTACGCGGCCAGCGCGTCCTGATCGGCTCCGTGGCGGGGCAGCAATACGGCGCTGACGCCCAGGTCGCGGACCCCGTTGGCGCTGATGTGGTGCATCCGCCAGATGTCGGTGACGTGGTGCCTGCCGTCCAGGCTCACCGTGTTCACGATGTACTCGCCGCCGACCAGGTACTCCTGGGCCAGCACCGCCCGATTGCGGGCCCCCAGCGCGCTGTCGGTGCCGATGAGCGCGGCGAAGGCCGCCCGGACCTGTTCGGCGTCGTCGCAGAAGTGGATGCCGTCGTTGCCCGCGCTCTTGACCGGCTTCAGAACCACCCGGCCGTCGGCCTTGGCGTACCAGTCGAGCAGCGTGCCCAGGTCCGTGGCCAGGATCTGCCCCACGGCGGGCACCCCGGCCGCCCGTACCGTCTCCAGCATGCGGTACTTGTCCCGGCGGGCCGTGCTCAGCGCCGTGCCGTTGGTCCGCAGGCCCAACTCCTCGCTCAGTACGTCGGCCAGCTCCACGCCGCTCTCGATGCCGGGCAGCAGGCACACCGGCCCGTGGGCGGCCACGGCCGCGGCCGTCTCCGCCGCATCGCCCCCGTGCACGACCTCGGCGACGAAGTCCCGCGCCCGGAAGCTGCGTTCGTAGACGGGATGGGCGGTGGCGGCGCTGCGCACGTGCACGCAGTCGAAGCCCCGCTCCCGGAAGAGCGGCGCCAGGGCCCGGGCACTGGAGTAGGCGTCGACGATCGCCACGACCGGGCGGAAGGTCGGGGTCGGCTTGTCACTCATGTCAACCTCGTGGATCGGTGGTGATCAGGGCAGAGCCAGGCCGGTCTGCCAGGCAAGGAAGGCGAGGGTGTCGGCGGCCAGGGCGGCGGCCCTCGTGGTCGAGCGCCCCTTGTGGCCGGCCTCCGCCTCGGTGCGCAGCAGGATCGGCGCCCGGCCCCCGGTGGCGTGCTGGAGCGCCGCGCACATCTTCCGGGCGTGCATCGGATCGACCCGCGCGTCGTTCTCGGACACCGTGAACAACACCGCCGGATACTCCACCCCCTGCCGTACGTGGTGGTAGGGCGAATACCCCAGGAGCCAGCCCAACTCCTCGGGGTCCTGCGCCGAGCCGTACTCGGCGGACCACAGGCGCCCCAGGCCGAAGCGCTCGTACCTGACCATGTCCAGCAGCGGCGCTTCGCACACCGCCGCCCGGTAGAGCTCGGGCCGCTGGGTGAGCGCGGCGCCCGCGAGCAGGCCGCCGTTGGAGCCGCCGTGGATCCCGAGCCGGTCCGCCGTGGTCCAGCCGCCGGCGATCAGCGCCTCGGCCGCGCTGTGGAAGTCGTCGAAGACCTGCTGCTTGTTCTCGCGCATCCCGGCCCGGTGCCATTCCTCGCCCTCCTCGCCGCCGCCGCGCAGGTTGGCCACGGCGTAGACGCCGCCGGCCTCCACCCAGGCCAGCACGGACGGGTCGTACGCGGGCACCTGGGAGGAGCCGAAGCCCCCGTAGCCGAAGAGGATCGCGGGGCGCGGCCCGGTCCGGTGGAGCGGTTCGACGAGGAGCATGCGGACGGTCGTGCCGTCGGTGGAGCGGTAGGCGATCTGCGAGCTCTTCACCTCCGGGACGGTCACCATGCCCGGAGCGGCCGCCCAGACCCCGGTCGAGCCGTCGCGGGCGTCGTAGCGCAGGACCGAACCCGGAGAGGTGCCGTCGGTGTACGAGAACCACGCCTCGTGGCCGCCCTCCGGGCGTTCGAAGAGCCCGCCGAGCGAGCCGACGCCCGGTGTCGGCACCGTGCCGAGCCGCTCCCCGGTCTCCAGGTCGTGGACCGTGACCTCGCCCGCGGCGTGCCGCAGCCAGCCGACCAGCAGGCGCGGCCGGTCCAGCTCCGGGCCGTCCAGGATCGCGAAGTCGGTCAGCACCGCCTCCGGGTCCTCCGGTACCAGGTCGCGCCAGGCCTCGTACGCCAGGTCGGAGGGGGAGGCGACGCAGAGGCGCGAGCGGGGCGCGTCGCGGTCGGTGAAGAGGTACGCCCGGCCGTCGCGCCACATGTACAGGCCGGTGTCGGCGTCCTCGCCCACCTGGACCGGCCGGAACCGCGGCGCCTCGGGGGTGCCGGCCGTCAGGTCGCCGAGCCACAGGTCGCTGCGGTTCTCGGTGCCCCGGGAGGCCCCGACGCTCAGCCAGCGCCCGTCGCGGCTGACCAGGATGCCGTAGTCGTTGGAGTCGGGGAGCCCTTCCCCGAACACCACCACGTCCTCCGACTCCGGGTCGGAGCCCACCCGGTGGAGGTAGACGCGGCGCCGCCCCGGACCGCCGGCGTCCTCTTCCCCTTCCGCCTCGGGCAGGCGGCGGACGTAGTAGTAGGCCGAGCCGCCGGGGAGCCAGGCGACGGCCGAGTGGCGGGCGCGCGGGATCGGGCCCTCCAGGACCGTGCCGGTCGCGACGTCCAGTACGTGGAGCAGGGACTCCTCGGTGCCGCCGCGGGAGATCTTGTACGCGAGCCGGCGCCCCTCCTGATCCGGATGCCACGCGTCCAGGGTGGTGTCGCCGCTGGGGTCCAGCCGCATCGGGTCGAGCAGGACGCGTTCCGCACCGTCCGGTTCCACCGTGAGCAGGACGGCGCGCTCCTGGCCGGGGAGGCGGCGGGTGAAGAACTGCCGCCGGCCGCGCCATACGGGAGCGCTCACGCTGCCGGTGCCCAGCAGCTCGGTGAGGCGGCCGCGCAGCGCCGCGCGCCCGGGAGTTGCGTCCAGGACGCGGTCGCACAGCTCGCGCTGGGCCGCCGACCACTGCCGGGTGGGTGCGCTCGCGGGGTCCTCGAGCCACCGGTAGGGATCCTCGACCAGGTGCCCGTGCAGCTTGTCCTGGTGCGGATCGCGGGGCGCGGGGGGATAGGCGAGAGCGGGGGGATCGTCGGGAGAGGTCATTGCTCCGCCTTCTGGAGTCCGCCCGGCGCGGCCGAGGCGTCGTGGCCGAGGGAGTGGAAGCCGCCGCCGTAGAAGACCAGGGGGCCTTCCCCGGGTTCGTCCGACGGGGTGAACGCCAGCACGCGCGCCAGGACGATCGCGTGGTCCCCTGCGGGGACGACCGACTGGACCCGGCCTTCGAGCCAGGCGGCGCCCTCCGACAGCAGCGGGGCGCCGGTCTCCTGGCCGGGCCGCCAGGCGTGGCCGGCGAACTGGGCCTCGCCCACCGGGCGTTCGGCGCGGGCGAAGTGCACGGCCGTCTCCCGCTGGTCGGCCGCGAGGACCGTGACGCCCAGCGGTGAGCCCTCAGTGATGAGTCCACCCAGATGCGAACCGTGTGCGACGCAGATCATGACGAGCGGCGGGTCGAGGGAGACGGTCACGAAGGAGTTCACCGTGGTCGCGTGCGGGACCCCGGAGGCGACCGTGGACGCGACGGTCACGCCGGTGGCGAAGGACCGGCCCGCCTGCCGCACCAGCAGCGCGGCGGACTCCGCCTCCCCGTCCGGGCCTTGGGGATCGGCTTCGGGGGCCGCCTCCCCGTACCTGCGGGCGGCGGCATGGCCGACGCCCGCCGAGACCAGCGCCGAGAGCGCCGCGGCGAGCAGCAGCACGGTGAAGGAGCCCCGCAGCGATCCGGCGCTGGTGATCCCCATGAACAGCAGGATGCTCACGGTCACACCGGCGAAGGTCCCCAGCGTGAAGTGGCCCGAGACCCGGCCGGCCACCGCCACCGGCTCGTTCTCCAGGATCCGGGCCTGGAAGACCACCGCGAACACCTGGCCGGCCAGCAGCATGGTCGAGCTGGCGAGGACCGCCACCCACGCCGTCGTCACCAGCGTCATGCACGCCAGGGACACGGCCACCGTCAGCGCGGCGAGCACACCGGGACGCAGCCCCCGGCGCCCGCGCAGCCGGGCGGCCAGGGTGGCGCCGATCACCGCCCCGGCGCCGTTGGCGAGGTTGATCACGCTCAGCCAGGTGGCGCCGCCGCCGAGGAAGTCCCGGGCGACGACGTTGGGGTAGACGTTGATGACCCCGGCGCCCGCGTTCAGCGCGAACACGCTCGCCAGCAGCCACCTGCTGCTCCCCGTCAGCCGCGGCTTGCCCGCTCCGCCGGCCGCGCCGTCCGTCCGGCCGCCCGCCGGGGCGGGGGCGGGCGCCAGCCGGACCAGCAATAGCCCGGAGACGACGAAGCTGGCGATGTCCAGGGTGATCAGCACGGGCAGATTGGAGACCTGGAGCATCAGCGGCGCGGCCGCGGTGCCCAGGATGAAGGTCGACCAGTCGACCTTCGACACCGCCGCCAGCGCCGAGGGAATCCGCTCGGTCGGCAGCACCCGCCGCAGGTAGGCCGTCTGTGAGGCGGTGAAGAACGGCGTCAGCAGGCTGAGGAAGGCCATCACGCCGATCGTGGCGGCGGAGGTGAAGCCGCCGCCGGCCCCACCCCCGACCGCGGCGAGGAGCACCACGAGCACCGAGGCGCGCAGCACGTCCAGCCCGATCAGCGTGCGCCGGGTGTCCTGGCGGTCGGCCAGCGGGGCCAGCAGCCGCGAACCGAACAGGATCGGGAGGTACACGAGCACGATCGCCGTCGTGAGCAGTGCGTTGGAGCCGTGGTTCTGGTTGTAGGCGTAGTAGACGACACCGGTGCGGAACAGCCAGTTGCCGAACTGGCTGACCGCGTACGCCGACAACAGCGCGCGAAGGGAACGGTGTTCGGTGGTTTCGCGGCGCTCGGTGGGTGGCACGGTGCTCCTTGTCGCTCCGGGTGGTGCTCGCTCTCGTCCTGTCTAGTCCGTGGCGGGCCCCGAGGTCGCATCCGCGGTCAACCGGGCGCGCAACTCGGCCAGTTCCCCGGGGTCGCCGCCGCGCTCCGCGGCCAGCTCGATATCGGCGCGGGCCCCGTCCGGATCGGCGAGTTCGAGCCGCAGCACGGCCCGGTTGTAGGCGTAGTCCGGGTCGTCGGAGAGCCGTACCGCATGGTCGAGACAGGTCAGGGACTCCTCCGGGCGGCCACTCGCATGGAGGACGTGCGCGAGGTTGTTCCAGGCCTCGGTGAGCTTGGGATTCCGGGCCACCGCGGTGCGCAGGCTCTCCTCCGCTTCGGCCGTGCGCCCGGTTTCGGAGAGGGCAAGGCCTCGGTTGCTCCATGCCTGGGCGTTCCCGGGATCGTGGTAGACGGCGGCGTCCAGGCTGTCCAGCGCCTCGGCGGGCAGCCCCTGCTTGAGCCGGAGCACCCCGAGGCCGACGTGCGCCCGCGCCTCGCCGGGCTTGAGCTCCACCACCCGCCGGAAGTCCCGTTCGGCCGCCGCCGCATCGCCCCGCTGCGTGTGGAGGCGGGCCCGGTTGAGGTGGGCCTCGTAGTAGGGCGGGCACAGGTCGATGGCCCGGTCGTAGTACTCCAGCGCCTCCTCGAACCGGCCGGTCTTCTGGAGCATGTTGGCGAGGTCGTTGGCGTATTCCCCGTAGTTCGGGTCGAGCGCGATGGTCCGCTGGTAGGTCTCGTAGGCCTTGGGGAAGTCCTTGACCATTTCGTAGATCTGGGCGGTGTTGTAGACGAGGATCGACTGGTGGAGCGCGTATTTCTCATCGCCGTAGATCTTCTGCATCCGCTCCATGCCCTCGGTGCAGAGCGTGAGTGCCTCGTCCATCCGTCCCTGCCGGGCCCGGATGTAGGCGAGGGCGTTTTCCGCGAATACCTTGATGTACTCGTACTTCGGGTGGTCCTGGAATTCGGTGGCGAGCTTCTCCAGGTTGAGCAGGGCGAATCGCTCGGCGGTGACGAGGTCCGGAGGCGATTGGTAGCGGCCGTGGGCCATGCTCTGCGAATACAGCACGGTGGGCGTGTAGAGGCTCTGCGGGAAATGCCCGTAGAACGTGTCGAGATAGGGGATCGAGGTGTGGGCCAGACCGAGGGAGTAGAGGACGAACGACATCCGCAGGTAGACCAGGTTGTGGGTCTGGCCGCCGCCGGGAAGGGTGCGCAGCTGCGGATCGGCCCAGAAGCGGGAGAAGAGGTCGAACCAGGTGTCGTAGAGCCCGATCTCCTGGAGCGAGATCGACAGCGGGGCCAGCGCCACCACCTGGTCGGACGCGTCGCGCAGGGCGAGGTGGTGGACCGGGTGGAACACCTCCTCGGGGGTCTCGGCGAGGCCCGCGAGGACCTCGCGGTGCAGGCGTTCCCTCGTGCCGGCGTCGTACGTCTCGTAGTTGCGCACCGCGACCGGGTCGTCGTCCGCGCAGTGGGACGCGACGTAGGCCTCCAGGAGGTCGTACCGGGGTCGCTCGCCCATCAGGCTCAGGTAGAGGTCCAGGTGGGTGTCGAAGGTGAGGTAGTCGGGCAGCGAGACCTTCGCGTCGGCGCAGCGCATGAGCGCCGAGAGCCGGGCCGGCCGGCCCTGCGAGAGCCGCCACAGGCTGTCGAGCCGCTTCGCCGCCGGGGCCGGGAAGCCCCAGGTCTGGATCAGCTCGCGGGCCTCGCCGCGGGACAGGGGGCCCAGGGTGACCCGCGCGCCGTGCTCGGCGAGGGCGACGTCGGGTTCGCCGTCGACCAGGAGCACGATCGTCAGGCGCCGGCACAGCGTCCTGCGGCGGGCGACGATGTCGAGGAACTGCACCACCGTGGGGGACAGCCGGTCGGCGTTGTCGATGACCAGGGTGTACGGGGGGCGCCCGGGGGAGGCGAGGAAGGCGTCGAGGAACTCGTACAGGCCGTTGAGCAGCTTGCCCTGGTACTCGTGGAAGTAGAAGCGGGTCCGCTCGTCACGGCTCGCGATGCCGGTGAGGTCCTTCGGAACCCGGTAGGCGGGGGAGTCCCGGTGCGGGAAGATCCGCTTGAGGGACTGCTCGGCGGCGGCGACCAGGTCCGGGGCCTCGGCTTCCGCGGCGCTCAGCGCGTGGTCCACCAGGGGTTGCAGCCCGGCGAGGTAGCCGTGGGCCAGTTTGTCCCCGCTCGCCGACACCACGCGGCCGGCGGGCCGGCCGCCGGACGCGGACTCGAGCCAGGCGCGCACCGTGTCCGCCTTGCCGCTGCCGTCCGGTGAGGTGACCAGAAGGAATACGGGGGCATCGGGATCATCGGAATTCAGTCGGCTGCTTGCCTGGTCGAGCTCTGCGAAGAAAGCGGGGCGCACGCGCGGAAATGGAGCGGTCATGCCGGATCTCTCCCGTGTCCGAATCTGTCTCACCGGAGGGGGTGGGGGGCCCGCTTGAGCGGACCCCCCACCGAATTCGCCTTAGCCGGCGACGTAAGGCGTGGTGGTGCGAACGGTGTCCTGCTTCTCGGCAACCTTGACCTTCATGTTTGTCACCCCTTTGTCCTGTCAACGGGTCAGCGTCCTTGAATTTCGGACGGCATCAGCATGGGACGGGCGAGTTGACGGCGTCAAGGACGCGCCGGGGGAGGCCGGTTCTGGGTTTTGGCCGGATCGGTTCGGGTGTCCGCTATCTGTGCGTGCCGCGAAATCGCGGAGGTGTGCCGGCCTTTTTCGGTACGTTCTTCCGGCGGTTTCGTATACGAGAACCCGCGCGGGGCGGGGGGAGGTGCGGCGACTGCGCGCGCTCTGCCGTTGTCCGTGCGCTGGTGGGCGCGGCGCGGGCCGTGGGCTCCGCCCGCGCGGCCGGGCCTCCCGGCGTCGACCGGCCGTCGGCGGTTCGTCACCCGGTGGTACGTTTCCGCGCGCGCCTGCGGGGCGGTGCCCGACCGGGCGCGGGCCGGTGCGCGTGGCCGAATGCGGACGGACCGGCTCCGGCGCCGGACCCGTGGCGGTGGGTGCCCGGCGCAACTATGGCCTGAAGCAGATGTTTTAGCCTTCTACAACCTGTTGCAAGGGGGCGAGTCGGGCTGCTGGATAATGACCGGGAACAGCCGAGCGGAAAGACGCCGGGGACACGTGGTGGCCCGGGCAGGAGAGGGAGCCCCCGATGGACGTGCAGCACTTCGAGCGGATCACCGCGTTCATCGAGGCGAGGCTGACCCCGCTGTTCGACGAGTCGACGGGCAGCGAGCACGGCTGGGGGATGGACGACACCTCCCGTGCGCTGCGCGCGCTGCGCAACGCCGTCCTCGAGGCCTCCCACATCAAGGGACTCATCGCGCAGCGCGAGTCGGCCGACCCGGCGATGCGCCGCGTCATCGACCAGTCGGTGGAGCACAACTGGGACGTCCTGCGCGGTATCGCCCGCATGTGGGAGGACCACGCCGACTTCCGCCACGAGTTCAGCCACCACGCGTGGGAGCTCGAGGGACACCACAGCCACGCCTGATCGACCTCGGGGCTCGCCGGGCAGCCGGCCCTCAGGGCTGGTGGGCGGCGGGCAGGGCCGCGGGCATGACCAGGGTGGTGAAGCTGCCCTGGTCGGCGGAGCGGACCAGGATCGGGCGGGGTGGGGCGGGGAGTTCCAGCAGGACGTCCGGGCCCACGCTCGCCTCCAGGGCGGGCGCGAGCACCGCCGGGTCGAAGCCGATCCGTACCGGCTCGGCCTCCGCGCGCAGTGCGGGCAGTACGGTGTCCGCCACCAGCAGCCGGTCCCGGCCCAGCTCCACGGCGACGGCCGGGGTGTCCCCGCAGCCGTCGAGGGCGGCCAGCAGCGCCGCCCGGTCCACGACCACCCGGTGCACGGGCGGCGTCATGGCGTCCAGCACGTCCCGGTAGGCGGGGTACTCCCCGGCCGTCACCGCCAGCTCGCGGGAGCCGCCCGGGTGCCGGACGGTGAGCGGGGTCCCGGCGGCACCCGCGACCACGGTCACCTCGGCGGCCCGGGCCGCCCACGCCCCCAGCCCGACCAGGGCGTCCGCCTCGATCAGCACCCGGCCCGCCGGACCCGTCAGGGAGCCGGGCCGCAGGGTGCGCAGCGAGAGCCGGTAGCGGTCGGTGGCCACGAACCGGACCTCGTCCTCCTCGAACTCCACCAGCACACAGCCCAGTACGGGAGTCGCGGGATCGCGCCCGGCAGCCGGCGCCACCTGCCGTGCCGCGCTCGCCAGTTCGGCCCCGCCCAGGGTGAACTCGGTGGCCGCGGGGGAGCCGGGCAGCGAGCCGAGGACGGCCCCGAGCGCCGCGTCGGCGGCCCGGCCGCGCTCCCGGGCCGCCGCCCGGTGCCGCACCAGCACATCCCGGGCGCGCTCCGGCGGCCCGTCGAGCACGGCGACCACGTCCGCCAGGGCCAGGCCCGCCTCGCGCAGGCCGCGCAGGAGGGCGGCCCGGGCCTCCTGGGCGGGGGAGTAGAAGCGGTAGCCGGTGCTGCCGTCCACGTGCGCGGGCAGCAGTACGCGGCAGTCGTCGTAGAAGCGCAGGGCGCTCGGGGCGAGCCCGACTCGCCGGGCGAACGCGCTGATGCTCATCAGTTCCGGTTCTGGGATGCCGTTGATCTCTTCCATGCCGGTGATTGTCGACTTTCATGCCGCTTGAAGGTCAAACCGAGTCAGGCGGGCGTGACCGGTCGGCCGGAGAGGTCGCAGGGGAGGCGTACACCGGGATGGGCGGCACGCAGGTCGTGGAAGGTCTCCTGCTCGGTCTCCTGGATGGCGGTCGGGGCGATGTGGATGAACCCGGCGAAGGGGCGGTCGACGGTGTAGATCATCACGAGGGCACTGGTGAGGAGCGCGGTGATCACGGCGAGGGACGCCAGCTGCGCGCCGTTGTTCCGGTGGGGGATGGAGACGCCGAGGCCGACGACGGTGAGGGTCAGCGTGGTGAGCAGGAACCACATGATGGCCGGCGGGATGGTGGGGCTGGACTGGGCGAGGCGCTGTTGGCGCTGGGCGGAGCGGCTCTCGTCGGCCGAGACGAGCATGCCGAAGGCGGGATCGGTCCGCAGGTCCAGGACCGTCTGTCGGAAGTCGGCGCTCCAGACGCCGGGTTGAGCGGAGCTCCGGCCGCTCTCCATGGCGGGCCACTCCTTGGCCCGTACGGAGCGGGCGTAGCAGACGACACCGCTCTGCAGCCGCGTCCGCGGGCATCGGGCACGTACGCGGCCACTTCGGCGAGGTGGTCCAGGGCGTGCGCCTCGGCGCGGGCGGCGTCGTCGGCCTTGCTGTACGAGGCGGCCGAGGTCGCGAGGACGAACGCCAGGAGCAGGACGGTGAGCGTCTGCATGGGTCCGATCAGATCGCGGACGTTCATGCCCTCGTCGTCGGCGCTCACCATCTTGGGCCGCAGGAAGCGGTTGGCGGCCAACGAGGCGAGGAGCGCGACCGCGGCCACCACAATCAGGGTGCTCATCCGCCGGACCCTTCCAGGCCGGCCGCCCCGCAAGCCGCATGCGCTCCGGGTGCGGGCGGGCCGTTCGCCCGAACGTACGAGGGGACGGCCGCCCGGCGCCCGGAGGATCAGGCGGGATCCGCCGCCGTGCGCGGGGTGGTCTGCTGGACCGCCCAGCCGTTGCCGTCCGGGTCGGAGAAGTAGACGAAGGAGCCCCAGGGCATGTCCTGGATCTCGGTCACCTCGATGCCCCGGCCGCGCAGATCGGCGTACGCCTCCTCGATGTCGGCGACGACCACCTGCATGTTGTCCAGCGATCCGGGCGTCATCCGGGTGAGCCCCTTGCCCAGGGCGATCGAGCAGGCCGACCCCGGCGGGGTCAGCTGCACGAAGCGGATGTCCTCGCTGACGGTGACGTCGTGGTCCGCGGTGAAGCCGACCTTCTCGTAGAAGGCCTTGGCCCGGTCGACGTCGGTGACCGGGACGGCGACCAGCTCCAGCTTGATGTCCATCGCACGCTCCTGGGTTGCGTCTTCGATCCCTTACGCCATCACGCCATCATGCGCCGGACACCGGCGCCGCGCCCCCCGGTACGGAGTCCCCGGTCGTGTCGGCCGCCGCGAACTGCGTGCGGTACAGCTCCTCGTACCGCCCGCCCGCCGCGAGCAGCTCGGCGTGCGTACCGCGTTCCACGATCCGGCCGTCCTCGACCACCAGGATCAGGTCCGCAGCCTGTACGGTCGACAGCCGGTGCGCGATCACCACCGCGGTCCGGCCCGCCAGGGCCTCGCCCAGCGCCTCCTGCACCGCCGCCTCCGAGGTGGAGTCCAGGTGGGCGGTGGCCTCGTCGAGGATCACCACCCGCTGGCGGGCCAGCAGCAGCCGCGCGATGGTCAGCCGCTGCCGCTCCCCGCCCGACAGCCGGTAGCCGCGCTCGCCGACGACCGTGTCCAGCCCGTCCGGCAGCGAGGCGACGAGGCCGTCCAGGCGGGAGCGGCGCAGGGCCTCCCAGATCTCCTCCTCGCTCGCCTCGGGCCGGGCCAGCAGCAGGTTGGCCCGTACCGACTCGTGGAAGAGGTGCCCGTCCTGGGTGACCATGCCCAGCGTCTCGCGGATCGAGTCGGCCGTGAGGTCCCGTACGTCGACCCCGCCCAGGCGGACCGCCCCCGCGTCGGCGTCGTACAGCCGCGGCAGCAGCTGCGCGATGGTGGACTTGCCGGCGCCGGAGGAGCCGACCAGGGCGACCATCTGGCCCGGTTCGGCGCGGAAGGACACCTCGTGCAGGACCTGCGTCCCGCCCCGGGTGTCGAGGGTGGCGACGGACTCCAGGGAGGCGAGGGAGACCTTGTCGGCGGAGGGGTAGCCGAAGGAGACCCGGTCGAACTCCACGGCCACCGGCCCCTCGGGCACCCGGCGGGCATCCGGCTTCTGGGCGATGAGCGGCTTCAGGTCGAGGATCTCGAAGACCCGCTCGAAGCTCACCATCGCGCTCATCACCTCGACGCGGGCTCCGGCGAGCGCGGTCAGCGGTGCGTAGAGCCGGGTCAGGAGGAGGGCGAGGGCGACGACGGAGCCGGCGTCCAGGGTCCCGCGCAGGGCGTAGTACCCGCCGAGCCCGTAGACCAGGGCGAGGGCCAGGGCCGAGACCAGGGTGAGGGCGGTGATGAAGGCCGACTGGGCCATCGCCGTCCGGATCCCGATGTCGCGCACCCGCGCCGCCCGGGCCGCGAACTCGGCGGACTCGTCGGCGGGCCGACCGAACAGCTTGACCAGCGTCGCGCCGGGGGCGGAGAAACGCTCCGTCATCTGGGTCCCCATCGCCGCGTTCAGGGCGGAGGCCTCCCGCTGCATCGCGGCCATCCGCGCCCCCATCCGGCGGGCCGGCAGCACGAACACCGGCAGCAGCACCAGCGCCAGCAGGGTGATCTGCCAGGAGATGCTCAGCATCACGGCGAGGGTCAGCAGCAGGGTCACGGTGTTGGACACCACCCCGGACAGGGTGTTGCTGAACGCCCGCTGGGCGCCGATCACATCGTTGTTGAGCCGGCTGACCAGGGCCCCGGTCCTGGTCCGGGTGAAGAAGGCGACCGGCATCCGCTGCACGTGGTCGAAGACCGCCCTCCGCAGATCGAGGATCAGCCCCTCGCCGAGGGTGGCGGAAAGCCTGCGGGTCAGCAGCCCGAGCCCCGCCTCCGCGACCGCGATCAGCGCGATGAGGAGGGCGAGGCGGGTGACGGCGCCGCTGTCGCGGCCGGCCACGATGGCGTCGACGATCCGGCTGGCGAGCACCGGGGTGGCCACGGCCAGGAGCGCGGTGACCACGCTGAGCAGCAGGAAGAGGGTGAGCCCGCGGCGGTGCGGGCGGGCGAAGGCGGCGACCCGGCGCAGGCTCGCCCGGGAGAGCGGGCGCCGGTCCTGCTGTGCGTTGATCGCACTGTGCAGGGAGGTCCAAGCGGTGACTTCCATGTCCATGGCCGAAACGTTAAGACCTCAACCAAGCTTCAGGTCAAGGATTCGGCCGCGCACCCTTCTCCGGAGTCGCCAACTGCCGTCCGTACGAGCGAAATTCACATCCCACGTCCGTTGTCGGTGCCCGATGGCATCATCGGTCCATGACGCAGGGATCCGAGTCCGTACGCTTCGGCAAGGGCACCACCGACACCGTCCTGCACCGCTTCGAGCAGTGGGCCCGCGACACCCCAGACGGACGCGCCGTCATCGCCGGCTACGAGAGCTTCACCTACGCGCAGCTCGACACGCACGCCAACCGACTGGCGCACCACCTGCTCGCCTCCGGCCTGCCGCCCGGCGGCCTCGTCGCGATCGGCACCACCCGCCAGGCCGAACTGCTCATCGCCCTCCTCGCCGTCCTCAAGGCCGGCGGGGTCTACGCCGTCATCGACGTCGACACCCCGCGCACCGGCCGGCGGCAGCTCGCCGCCGTCGAGCCCTTCGCGCTGCTCACCCGCGCCGCCCAGGAGCCGGCTCTCGACAGCGGAAGCGGCCTGCGGGTGATCCGGCTGGAGGAGCAGGCCACCGCGATCGCGCAGCAGCCGGCCGGGCCGCCCGAGGCCCCGGCGCCCGCCGGGACCGCCGCGGTCCTGTTCACCGGGGCGGCGGAGCCGCGCGCCGTCCCCGTAGGCCACACCACATTGCTCACCGCGTACGAGGGATGGGCCGAAGTGGCCCGGCTGACCCCCGAGGACCGGCACCTGATCACGGCCGGAGCGGCTCTCACCGACTTCGCCGCGGGCTGGACCCGGGCCCTGTGCTCCGGCGGCACCCTCGTGCTCCCCGTCATCTCGCCCTGGAAGCCGGAGGACATCCAGAGGTCGGTGGAGACCGAGCGGGTCACCGTCCTGCACACCGACCCGGTGGCCGCCGACCGGCTCGTCGTGCGCGGGTCGAAGCCCGCGCCCGGGGTGCCGCGGAGCGGGCGCACGCTCCGGGCGGACGCCCGGTCGCTGCGCCTGCTCGCCCTCACCGGGGACCGGGTCTTCCTCGACGAGCTGGACGCCCTGCAGTCGCGGCTGCGGCCGGGGGTGCGGGTGCTGGCCGTCTACGGCCTCACCGAGGTGGCCGGAGTCGGCGCCCACTTCGAACTCCCGCAGCTGCGGGGCCCGATCGACGAACCGACCGGGCTCTCCCTGCTCGGCGTCCCCTTCCCCGGCTGCGGTGTCCACGTCCATGGCGGGGAGATACGGCTCACGCCGCCCGGCGGCGGCGACGCGATCCCCACCGGGGACCTCGGGCTGCTCCGCCCGGACGGCCTGCTGGAGTTCCGCGGCCGGATCCGGGACCGGATCGGCGTCCCGGGCGGCTCCCTCGACCCGTACTCCATCGAGGCCGCGATCCGCAGCCATCCCGGCGTCGGCAGGGCGATGGTGACAGCGGTCGCGGGCGACACCGGCGTCAACCGGCTCGTCGCGTACGTCGCCCCGCCGCCCGGTGACGTGATCGCCTGGGACGCCGCCGCCGCGCTGCCGGACGTCGGGGGGCTGCGTGACCACCTGGCGGGCGTGGTGCTCAAGGAGGAGACCCCGCGCAGCGTCATCAAGCTGCGCGCCCTGCCGCGCGGCCGGGCGGGCCAGGAGGACCGGACGGCCCTGCCGCTGCCCGCACGGCACGTCCCCGAAGCGGTGGCCACACCCAACAAGTTCAGCCGCGCCGCTCAGGCCGCCGCGGAACCGGGCGGCTGCGCCTTCGGCTGCGGGGCCGCGGTGCTGGGCTTCGTCGCCCTGCTGCTCACGAACGTGCTGTGGCCCGGCTCGACGGACCTCAGCGGGGTGCCGAACCCGTGGGCCTCCCTCTTCTTCCTCCTCTACGTGTGCGAGGTGCTCGCCTTCGGCGCCGGAGTGCTGTTCCTGATCAACGGGCACCGCAGGATGAAGCACCGCAACCTGGGCCGACGGCGCACCAGGGCCGCCCATCTCGCCGCGAGCTACCTGCTGCTGGCCTGGTGGCCGCAGGACAACCTCTACCGGCTGGCGGGCAAGCACGACTGGCCGCAACAGGCCCTGCTCGTCTACCTCTTCAACGTCCCGCTGATGATCGCGGGCCTGATCGTGGCCGTCTTCCTCGCCAGAAAGCCGGACGACCCCTTCCACTTCGACCCCCAGGAGGAGGCCTAAGAGGCGTCCGACGGGCCGAACATGGCGTCCACCGCCAGCACCTCGGCCCGCACCAGCGCTTCCGCCGCGTCCAGCACCTCCCTGCTGTGCGCGGCCACCAGCACACCCAGCCAGGGCACCGGGTCGAAGGCCGCGGTCGGGATCGCGGGGACGAACACCGCCCCCAGCTCGGCGCAGGCCCGCGCCAGATCGGTGCACAGCTCGTCCAACTGCGCCTCCGGCAGCCGAGCCCCCAACTCCACTCGGTCGACGATCCGTACGAGGTGACCCGCGCCCCGCAGCGCGTCGAGCCGGGCCGCCACCATGAAGGCGATGGACGGCCCGGTCAGCCGCAGATTGGTCTCGGTGGGCGCGAGCCGCCCCGCGTCATCCATCACAAAATCCACGTCGAACCAGCCCCGGTAGCCGGCGGCCGCCAGCTCCCGCCCCACGGCCGCCCCGAAGGCGGCAAGCGGCTTCTTCGCCCACGCGGGGACCACCCCGGGCCCGACGGTGGCCCCCGCGTAGCAGCCGTCCCGTACGTCCATCACGGCCCCGCCCGCCTCGTGCACGCGGCCGTCGTCGTCCACAAAGCCGTCGTAGGTGAGATCGCGCAGGCCGTGATCAGGGCCCTGGACGTACTCCTCCACCAGCAGCGGCCCGCGCGGCAGCCGCCGCAGCAGGGCGCGGGCCCCACCGGCCGCCCGGACCTGCCCGGGGGTTACCACCGTGGTACCCGAACCCCCGACACCATGCTCCGATTTCAGAACACTGCTCTCCCCGGCCTTGGCCCGGGCGGACAACAACCGCACCGCCGCCCACCTGGAGTGGGCCCGCCATTGCGCGGGCAGCACGATCCCCGGATGCCCACCCTCGGCCAGAATCCGGCCGAACAGCCCGTGCGCCGCCGACTTCGACTCGTACCGCAGCTCCCCGTCCCGAAACGGCCGCCCCGCCAGCCGCCCGAACGCCCGCGTCCGCCCCCACGGTACGAGGGGCCGCCCCGCACCCGTGATCCGCTCGACGAGCGCCGGCCGCTCCCTCACGGCATCGACCAGCCCCGCCCCCCGCTCCACCAGCCCGTCGTACACCTCCACCCCCGACCACCCCAACTGGCGGCACACCAGCTCGGCCCAGCCCCGCGGCACGGCCCTGGGCAGCACCAGCACGGCAGGCTGCGGACTGTAGAAGGCGGCCAGGCACGCGTAGTGATGGGCGGGCCACTGCTCCCGATCCAAGCTGATATCGGCGAACTGCGCATTGAACTCGGCGACGTTCCCCAGGTGCACGGCCGGCCCGCCCCCGGTCCACGCACGGGCCCACCCGACGAGCGGAACGGGAGCCACCTCGAACCGCACCAAGTCACCCGGGCCGCCCGGTACAGCGATCGCCCCCATCGCCCGATAGAACCCAACCGCGTGCGGATCGGAGTCGATCACCAGCCGCCGCACCCCCAACTCCACGGCCCGACGCAGCACATCCAGGTACAACAGCCGCCCCACACCGCACCCCATGACGGCGGGCTCGACGAACAACAGCCCGAGCACCGCCCGCGAGCCGCCCCCCTCCAGGGAAGCGACCCCCATCACCACCCCGTCCTCATCCTCGGCCACCACGATCCGGCGGTCCGCCACCTCCTCCCCCCGGATCTGCAGCTCCTCCTCACACCCGGCGAGAAACTCAGCTCCATACCCCCAATGAGCCTTGGACCGCATCACCAGCCCGGTCAGGCCCTCCGCCTCCTCCTCCCGGGCCCGCCTGACCTTTACCATTTCCTGACCTCCCCATGGTCCGCCACAGGCCGGTGCGATAGATTCGGCCAGCCCAAGGCACATCCTTTCCCACCCACCCGGAGACAGGCTTCTCAATGAGCGACATCATCAACGGACTTGGCCGCACCAGCGCCTACGGCGCCCTCGGCCTGGTCCTGCTGATCCTCGGCATCGTCCTCGTGGACGTGCTGACGCCCGGGAAGCTCCCGAAGCAGATCTGGGAAGAGCGCAACCGCAACGCCGCCATCATGCTCAGCTCGGCGCTCCTCGGCATCGGCGGCATCGTCTTCACCTCGATCTGGACCACCTACAACGACTTCGGCAAGGGCCTCCTGTCGACCGCGGCCTTCGGTGTCCTCGGCCTGATCCTGATGGCGGTGGCCTTCCTGGTGCTCGACCTGGTCACTCCGGGCAAGCTCGGCGCCATCGTGGTCGACCCCGAGCCCCACCCGGCGGTCTGGGTCACGGCCTCCTGCAACCTCGCCGTAGCCGCCATCGTCGCTGCGTCCATCGCCTGACGGCACCGCCCCCCGGCTACGCCAGCCCCAGCGCGAACACCGCGAACCCGGCGGCCAGCAGCCCCGCCACAGCGCCCCGCACCGCGGTCGCCTTGCGCCACGGCTGCTCGAACCGCCGCGCGTAACGCGCGATGACGACCAACAGGACCGCGAACACCGGCATCCAAGCGACCCGCGCCGCAATCCACCCCAGGTTGTCCGGCGCAGTGGTCAGCCCGGCCACCCCACCCACAAAAGACCCCGGCACGGCCGCCGCCAGCATCGCCGTCTGATGCCAGCACAAAATGGTCATGGCGCACAGGTTGATGATCACGACCGGCGCCCACAGAACAGGCCGGGTGAGAACCCGCGCAAGCCGCTCCCGCAACAGGATCGCCGCCCCCGACTGCGCCGCCGCCAGCGCCAGCACCAGTAGCGACGGCGGATGCGAATTGGTCCGCGCCTCACCCGGTACGCCCACCATCGACGCCGGGTAGTGGAACACCGCAAGCAGCGAAGCGAACAGCACGGCCCCACCCACCAGCAGCAGCCACCCCCCACGCCGCCCGATCCGCCCCTCGCCCCAGTCCACCCCGAGCTGGTACGCGAACAGCCAGCCCGGCAGAACATTGATCAGCGCCACCCAGGACGGCACGGAATCCGCGACCGGCCCGTACCGCAGAAAGTCCACCACCGCGACCACCCCGAGCAACGGCGCCGCCGCCCACCCCCCGAGCCTCCGGGCCGCCCGCACGCAGTACGGCGTCAGCGCGGTAACCACCACATACACCCCGACGAACCACAACGGCTGGATCACCAGCGTCGCCCCGGTCCGCAGCGTGGCCAGCGGCACCCCGGCCGCGTACAGCACCGGCGCCGCCAGCGCCCACACCGCCGTCACCCCGAGCACCGGCCGCCCCAGCCGGGCCATCCGCCCCTTCAGCCACGCCCCCGCAGATCCCTTACGGCGCCGGAAGGAGAGCGCCGAGGCGTACCCGCCGACCAGAAAGAAGATGCCGAGCATCTGAAGCACCCAGCTCGCCGGAGCCAGCCCCCCGAAGGCCGACAACGGACTGGCATTGTGCAGGCCGCCCTCCGCATCGAGCGTGAATCCGCCGAGCAGCCAGTGCCCGGTCGGCACGGCCAGCAGCGCCAGGGCCCGCAGCCCGTCGATCGCCCGGTCGCGGTGGGCGGGGGTCTGCCGCTCGATCCGGTCGGCGGTCCCCTTCAGCAGGGTCAAGAAGCTCATCGGACCTCCCCCTCCGCGATCGCGGCGAACGCCGCCAATGACTGGGTGCCGGGTGCGAAATAGCCGGTGTGCCCCCGCACGTCGGCGGCGGGCACCCGACGCGCCCCGAACGCCGCCGAGGTGGGATCGGCCCCGTGTCCCACCCCCGCGAACTCGACGTGCGGGATGTCGGCGATCCAGTCGGACGGTCCCCGAGCCGCCCACACCCGGGCACGGGTGCGCAAACCGGCCGCGCTGTCGGCGCGCATCCCCGGTGAGCCGAACGCCACGATGTCGGTGGCGTCCGTGTCCCGCGCGGCCAGCCCGCAGACCACCGAGCCGTAGCTGTGGCAGAACAGCACCGGGTCGGGGGCGCCCACCGCGTCCAGCCCCTGTGTGAACCGGGCCAGGCGTACCGCCCCCGCCTCGGCCAGCCGGCCGCCCGCCGCGTCCAGGCCCACCCCGACCGGGGTGGTGTAACCGACCCAGGCGATCACCGCGGTGGAGCCGCCGACCGCCGCCCGCAGTGCACGGGCCATCCCGGCCGGCCCGGTCGCGGGCTTGCGCACGGCGTCGTAGCCGGTGGCGTCGTTGTCGGAGCCCGGCACGATCACCGAGACGTGCTCGGCGTGCTCCAGGTCCCCGAACACCTCGGCGACCTGGCCCCGCCCGCGCGGGTCGAAGGCCAGGATGCGCCGGTCCGGCGCGGCGAGGGAGGCGTAGCGGGCCTCACCCGTCGCGGCGACGGCGATCCGGTTGGCCTCGTACCGCAGGGGGAGCGGCGCGCCGTCCAGGTTGCCCACCACCAGCGGGTGGGACCGTACGAGCTCCCGGCGCGCGCCCTCGTCCAGCCCGGCGAAGAACCGCGCCACCTCGCGCGGCGTCGCCCCCGCCGGATCGGGCAGCGCCCGACCGGAGACCGTGTCGGCCCGCCAGGCGGCGGCCCCCGGCGGCGGCCCGGTGACCGCCCGCTGGCTGTCGCCGGAGGCCCATCCCGCGGTCCCCGCGACGACGGCCACCGCCAGCGCGGCCGTGACCATCGTCCTTCCGAAGCGGCGCATGCCCCTTCTCCTCTCCTCGTGGCGAGCCGTGTGACGGGCCTCGTGACGAGGAGGAAGGTAGGAAGGAGGCATCGGCCCGTACGTCGGACCGTGGAGCCAAGTCGGATGTCATACCCCGGTAGGGGGTGGAGGAGAAGAGGTCAGCCGGAGTCGCCCGGCCGCACCAGCCCCGCCTCGTACGCGAAGATCACCGCCTGGGCGCGATCCCGCAGGTCGAGCTTGGCGAGCACCCGCCCGATGTGCGTCTTGACCGTCTGCTCGGCGACCACCAGCCGGCCGGCGATCTCCTGGTTCGAGAGCCCCCGCGCGATCAGCTCCAGTACCTCGGTCTCACGCGGGGTGAGCCCGTTCAGCCGCAGCGCCGGATCCTTGCGCGGCGCCGGCCGCTGCTGGACGAAGTCCGCGATCAGCCGCCGGGTCACCGAGGGCGCCAGCAGCGCCTCGCCCGACGCGACCACCCGTACCGCCGCGATCAGGTCCGCCGGCGGCGCGTCCTTCAGCAGGAACCCGGAGGCGCCGGCGCGCAGCGCCTCGTACACGTAGTCGTCGATGTCGAAGGTGGTCAGCATCAGCACCTTGGGCCGGTGCACCACCCCGGGCGGGGGATCGAGGAGCTCCCGGGCGGCCGACAGTCCGTCCATCTCGGGCATCCGTACGTCCATCAGCACCACGTCGGGGTGGGTGGAGCGGGAGACCTGCACACCCTGCCGCCCGTCGGGCGCCTCGCCCACCACGTCGATGTCGGCCTGCGCCGACAGCAGCGCGGCGAACCCCGCCCGCACCATGGCCTGGTCGTCGACGATGATCACGCGGATGGTCAACTTGCGTCCTCGCTCGGGGTGTTGACGGGCAGGCGGGCGGCGACGCGGAACCCTCCGTCGGGCAGCGGACCGGTGTCCAGGGTCCCGCCGGTCAACCGTACGCGCTCCCGCATCCCCACCAGACCGTGGCCCGTGCCCGAACTCTCCAGCGCCACCACGGCGTCCCGGGCCGGGCCGTTGACGACGAGCACGAGCACCTCGTCCTCGTCGACGGTCACCGAGACCCGGGTCCGCGCCCCGGGCGCGTGCCGCACCACATTGGCCAGGGCCTCCTGCACGATCCGGTACGCCGACAGGTCCACGGCGGGCGGCGCCGCCTCGGCCGCACCGGCGGCCAGGGACAACTCCACCGGCTGCCCCGCCCGTACGGTCGCCTCCACCAGCTGCTGGAGCCGGTCGATGCCCGGCTGCGGGGCCTTCTCGCTCTCGGCACGCTCCGTACCGTCCCCGCGCAGGACGGTCAGCAGCCGCCGCATCTCGCCCAGCGACTCGCGCGCACTGGCCGCGATCGCCGCGAACTCCTCCTGCACCGGCTCCGGCATGCCCGGCAGCCGGTACGGCGCCGAATCGGCCTGTACGGTGATCACCGACATGTGGTGGGCCACCACGTCGTGCAACTCCCGGGCGATCCTGGCCCGTTCCTCCAGCAGCGTCCGCCGGGCCCGCTCCGCCTCGCTGATGCTCTCCTGCTCGGCGATCCGCTGCTGCGCGTCGCCCAGCCCGCGCAGCGCCCCCGTCAGTGCCAGCATCACCCCGGAGAGCACGAACAGCAGGGCGGCCGTGTTCATGGAGCCCGTCGGCTGGGAGAAGCCCAGTACCGCCCCGACCGCGCCGGTCGCCAGCCACACCCCGACCAGGGTCCGGATGGACTCGCGCAGCCCCAGGCAGGCCATCAGCGCCAGATAGCCGACGATGGCCATCGGGGTCCACGGCCAGGCGTGCGCGGCCACCCGGTCGGCCCAGATCAGCAGCACCGCGCCGATGGTGTCCGACAGCAGGACCAGCGCCCAGGCGGCCATCGGCCGGGTCACGGCGAGCAGCAGCGGCACGGTCTGCGCCACCCCCAGCGCGCCGGACCAACCGCCGCCCAGCCCGTAGTCGTTCGTCAGCACCGCGATGGTCACCGGCAGCAGCGTCACCACGAAGACGCCGACGACCCCGAACGGCAGCCACCGCTGCCAGGCCTTGGGCGCTTGGGCGAAGAGCGGCTCGGCGGCCCGGGCGGGCGTCCTCATCACCACCGCGAGCTGCGCCAGCGCGCCCGGCACCCGGGCGGCGGGCGAGGCGTCACGGCTGCGTTCGCGGGTCCGGAGGCGCATGCGGGGACGGGTGCGGCGGGCTTTGTCGCTCATGATCGGACCAGCCTATGCTCCTCGGACGCCGATCCGCCGTACGGATAGGCTGCTCGCCGGTCGATCACGGGGAGCCGGTGTACATGGGCGGGGCAGCCGCGCTGGAAAAGCTGGTGCCGGTACTGCTGGCGTTCGGCGGCGGGGTGTTCCTGGCCCGACGCAAAATCGTTCCGGCCGAGGCCTCCAAGGCGTTCTCGGACTACGCGTTCCTCTTCGCCGTGCCCTGCTACCTCTTCGGCAACATCTACGCCGGCGACCTCGCGGCCCTCTTCGACTGGCAGGCGATCGGCGGCTACGCCGGGGCGGCCGCCCTCGCGGTGGCCGCGGTGGTCACCGCGGCGATCGCGAGCGGACTGCGGGAGCCCCGCGCCGTGGCGTTGCGCGTCATGGCGGGAGTCCAGGTGAACACCGCCTACTTCGCCGTCCCCGTCTTCATCACCGTGTTCGGGACGGCCGCCCCGATCTTCCCGATCCTGCTCTTCCAGGTGTGCGTCCTGTCGCTGGTCGTCATCGCCCTGATGGAACTCGGCCGTCCGGGGCCCGAGATCGCAGGCCCCGGGCGGCGCCTGGCCCGGGCGGTCGGCGCCTCGCTCGCCACACCGCTGGTCCTGGCCTGCAACGCGGGGATCCTGCTCAACCTGCTCTCGGTGCACGTCCCCTCGGTGGTCCTGGACGGGGCCGCCTTCGTCGGCGACAGCGCCTCGCCGGTGGCCCTGTTCGCCCTCGGCCTCCACCTGGGCGGCATCGGCCTGGACCTGCGGGGCACCACGCGCGAGGAGCTGGCACTCATAGGTTTCAAGTGCCTGGCCTTCCCGCTGCTCACCTGGGCGGTGTGCGGGGCGCTGTTCGGCGTGCGGGGGGAGTGGCTCGCGTATCTGGTCCTGATCGCGGCGATGCCGACCCCGCAGAACCTGTTCATCTTCGCTCAGCGCTACGACGTGGGCGTCGAGCTCTCCGCCTCCATAGTGATCAAGAGTTCGCTCGTGTCCCTCCTGTTGCTGCCGCTGTGGTTGCAGACCGTGGCCTCATGAGCGCATCGATATCCAGCCTCACCGGCGTTTGAGGACCGGGTCCGGGCAGCGCCGCGGCAGCGGCCTCGTACCCCCGGAGGGGACCGGCTCGTTGATGCGGCATGGAACTGCCGACCATCGCGGCGCCTGGTGTCCGGGAACGGGCCGACGCCGTGGCCGATGCCGCCTGCCACCTCTACGACACCGTCATGCCCTGGGGGACCGGGGCGGCGCCCGGCCGGTGGAGCCGGACCGCCGCCGAGGACGCCGCCGAGGCGATCGAGACCACCGCGCACGCCCTCGCCTCCATCGACCCGGGCGCCGAGCTCGTCCTCGCGCCCGTCCACGCCGCCCTCGCCGACCTGCGCCGCCGGCTCGGGCTGGCGCCCGCCGACCCGTTGACCGTCGACGGGCTCCCGGCGACCCCGCGCACGGTCGGCAACCCGCGCCGGACCCGCTGGGTCCGGGTGCTCACCCCGCCTTCGCCCCGGCAACCGCCTTCTCGTACAACTTCCTGATGTCCGTGCCGAAGTACGAGCTGTACGAGGTGTCGGCGGTGTCCCCGCCCGTCTTCCAGCCGCCGATGACCCCGACCACGTCACCGGTCCCGGTGCGCGCGTCGTAGCGGGCCAGGAAGGGGCCGCCGCTGGTCCCGCCCGGATAGCCGGTGCAGTCGATCCGCAGGAACGAGCCCGGGATCCGCGCGTCGGTGCTGGTGAACTTCGTCGTCCGGTTGACGCACAGGCGCGGGCGCGCGGCGGAGGCCGGATAGCCGATCAGCGAGATGCCCGGGTGGACGTAACCGGCCCCGGTGACCAGGCGGTTGCCGCCGACCACGTCCTCCACGGGGAAGCCGTGGGCGTCCGGCCCCACCTGGGCGAAGGCCACGTCGAGGGTGGCCGCGCGGTCGACGCCCTGGGACCGGTAGCGCGGGTCGATCCAGATCTTGGAGTGGCCGGTCGCGTCCCGCAGGACCGGGAACATCCCGTACGGCTGGGGCTTCGCGCGCGTGTACTGCGGTACGAAGGCGATCTGCCGGGTGTCGGAGCCGGTCAGGCAGTGTGCCGCGCTCAGCACCAGGTTGTGGCCGGGGGAGGCGACCACGCTCGCGGTGCAGAAGTACGCACCGCCGCCCTTGACGACGAACATCCGGCCGACGACCGGGATCCCGTCGAAGTCCTGCCCGATACCGGGGCCTGCGGCCGGCAGCCGGGCGGGGAGGGGGCGGGAGGCCGGGGTGGAGGACGGGGTCGGGCTTGGGTTCGGTGTGGTTGCCGGCGCCGGGGCCGGGGTCGACGCGGGGGCTGGAGACGGCGTCGGGGTCGCGGCAGGCTCCGGCACGGGGGTGGGGACGGGAGCCGGAACGGGCGCGGGGTTGGCGCCCGGGTCCGATACGGGCACGGGGACCGGATCCGGAACGGGCGCAGGGTGGGGGGCCTGGACCGGAACGGGTGCCGGGGCGGCGACTGGGTCAGGACGGGGCGCGGGGCTGGAGACCGGATCCGGAACGGGCGCCGGGGCGGCCACAAGGTCCGGAACCGGCGCGGGCTTGGCGACCGGGCCCGGAACGGGCGTCGGGGCGGCCACCGGGTCCGGAGCGGGCGCGGGGTTGGAGACCGGGTCCGGGCCGGGGGGCAGTGGGACGGCCGCCGCCATCCGCTCGGCGGTCCAGAACGACTCCGCATCGCGGGCGGTCCAGTGCCCCGCCGCCACCGGGGCGACGGCGCTCCCGGCCTCGGCGACGGGCAGCGGCCCTCCGGGCACCAGCAGGGCGGCGGCAGCCACGGCCATGGTCAACGTACGTCGCACGAATAGCTCCTAGAGGGCTTGGGGGAAGCGGAAGAGCCGGTCGGGGTCGTAGGTGCGCCGGACCTCCGTGAGCCGGGTGAGGTTCGGGCCGTAGTAGGCCTCGCGCCAGCCGGTCAGTTTCGGGTCCGTGTAGTTCTGGTAGGCCCGCCCGCTCGCCCAGGGGCGCAGGTCCTGCCAGAGCCCGTCGAGCCAGCCCTGGTGCCGGGCCACTTCGGCGGCGGTCGCGGAGCCGGGCCAGTAGGCGAGGTATTGGGCGAGGAAGGCGCTGTCCCGGTGGACGAAGGCGGTGTCGGTGGCCGCGACCCGGTTCACGGCGCCACCGCAGACGCCGTCGAACTGGACCACGCCGAGCCCGCCCGGCGGCGCGGCCCGCCCGTACCGTCCGACGGCGGACAGCACGGCGCGGATCGCCGCGTCCGGAAGCCCGGCGCCCGCCCAGAAGTCGGAGCGCGCGGCGTACGAGTCCCTGCCGAGCAGGCCCTGGGGGTCGCGGCCGGGCAGGGTGCCCGGCAGTCGGCACTGCTCCGGACTCCGCTCCGCGCAGCCCGACATGGCCCGTACCGTGTCCCCGTAGCCCCGTACGGTGAGCCGGCTGTCCCACACCGGCCGGCCGACCAGGTCGGACAGGCGGGTCAACTGCCGTTCCAGCGCCGGGCGTCCGTCGAGGCACACCACGCGCACCGCCGGGGGCGCGGTGGGGGAGCCGGCCTCGATCGTGAACTCGACCTGGCTCCAGAACGGGTCCGGCAGCGCGGCCAGCCAGTGCTGCCAGCCGGCCAGCACCGCCGCCGAGTCGGCGGCGGGCCAGTGGAGTTCGGCCAAGGCGCAGTCGCCCACCGGGTGCGTGCGGAAGCGGAATTCGGTGACCACCCCGAAGTTGCCGCCCCCGCCGCCGCGCAGAGCCCAGTACAGCTCCGGTTCGCTGTCGGCGGCGACCTCGCGGACGGCCCCGTCGGGGGTGACCACCCGGGCGCCGGTGAGCCGGTCGGCGGTGGTCCCGTACGCCCGCGAGGCCAGTCCCAGGCCGCCGCCCAGGGTGAGTCCGGCGATGCCGACGGAGGGGCACAGGCCGGTCGGGACGACGCGCCCCCGTTCGGCGAGAGCGGCGTTCACGTCCCCGAGCCGGGCCCCGGACCCGATCCGTACGCCGTCCCCCTCGACCGCGACGTCGGCCATGGCTCCGGCGTCGACGACCAGACCGCCGGCGCGGGTGGACCACCCGGCGTAGCTGTGCCCGCCGCCCCGCGGGACCACGGGCACGGCGGAGCGGCGGGCGAAGTCCAGGCAGACGGCCACGTCACCGGCGTGCGCCGGGTAGGCCACCGCGGCCGGCGCGACGGAGTCGTAGCGGGGCTGGAACAGCTGCCGGGCCTCGGGGTAGTCCCCGTCGCCCGGGAGCACCACCCGCCCGTCGATCGCGCGGGCGAGCGCGCCGTAGTCCGGGTCCCGGGCCGCCGTCGCCCCGAGGCAGGAGACGAGGGCCGCGGCCGCGGTTCCCAGGACCTTGCGGCGATGGAGGGTCATCCCCCCTTCCTGCCACCGCGGGAGCCGATCTCCGCGAAGGCGGGCCCACGGACACCGGCTTCACCCCCGAACGGCGCACAGGGGGAACGATTCGGCTGGTCATATTTACGGTTCGGCCGGTGGGGTGGGGGTCGTACCCTTCCCCCATGCCTCTCGTGGATCTCGGCGCGTACGCCGAAGAGTTCAACGCCGACCCGTACCCCTTCTACGCCGCGCTGCGCTCCGCCGGGCCCGTGCACCGGGTGGTGCTGGGCGGCGAGCGCTCGTGGCTGGTCGTCGGCCACGAGGAGGCCCGCCAGGCCCTGAACCACCCGGCCCTGTCCAAGGACTGGCTCGGGACGGAGCTGTTCGGGAACACCCCGGCGAGCGCCGCCGCCAGCAACATGCTGGAGGCTGACCCGCCCCACCACACCCGGCTGCGCCGCCTGGTGGCCCGGGAGTTCACCCCCCGCCGTGTCGAGGCCCTGCGGCCGCGGGTCCAGGAGGTCACCGACGAACTGCTGGACGCCCTGGCGGCCGCTCCGGACCGCCGGGCCGACCTGATCGCGGCCCTGGCCGCCCCGCTGCCGATGACCGTCATCTGCGAACTCCTGGGCGTCCCCGACCTGGACCGGGCGCGCTTCCGCTTCTGGTCGGGCGAGATCGTGGCCCCCGTGGACCCGGCGGGCACGGACGGCCGGGTCCTGGAACAGATGACCGCGTACCTCTACGAACTCGTCGAGGCCAAGGCCAAGACCCCCGGGGACGACCTGCTGAGCGCCCTGATCCGGACCCGCGACGAGGACGGCGACCAGCTCTCCCCGGAGGAGCTGATCGGGATGGCCTTCCTGCTGCTGGTCGCCGGCCACGAGACCACGGTCAATCTGATCGGCAACGGCGTACGGGCCCTGCTCGCCCACCCCGACCAGCTGGCGGCCCTGCGCGCCGACCCGGACGGCCTGATCGAGGGAGCGGTGGAGGAGATGCTCCGCTACGACGGCCCGGTGCAGCACGCCACGTACCGCTTCGCCCGCACGGACCTGGAGATCGGCGGCATCCGCATCGAGACGGGCTCCTCGGTGGTGGTCGCCCTCGCCGCGGCCGACCGCGACCCGTCCCGCTTCGCGGAGCCGGACGTCTTCGACATCCGCCGCCCCGCCCAGGGCCACGTCGCCTTCGGCCACGGCATCCACTTCTGCCTGGGCGCCCCGCTGGCCCGCATGGAGGGCCGCGTCGCGATCCGCACCCTGCTGGACCGCTTCCCCACCCTCTCCCCGACCCCGGACACCCCACCCGACTGGCTCCCGGGCACCCTCATGCGCGGCGTGACCCGCCTGCCCGTGCGCTGGTAGCGGGCCGTCAGAAGGACCGGTAGACCCCGTCGGCCTCGGCGGAGGCCGCCTCCGCGTACTCCTCGAAGCCCATGTTGGCGAGCGACAGGTTCGCGTGCACGCAGTGGACCCCCGCCGGGACCGTCCGGAACTCGCGGGGAAGGTCGAGGAGTTCGCGGTAGAACTCCGGGTCGAGTATCTCCTCCTCGACCGGATCCAGGGCCAGCAGCGGACGGAGGGCGGACCTCATCGTGACCCCGTCGGCGAGGAAGACGACACAGGTCTCCTCGTCCCGCCGCACCGCCTCGCGGACCTGGTCGGGAGTGGCGCCCGCCCAGACGCGGTCGTCGACGAGATGCACGGCGGCATCGAACTCGCCGTCGTCCCCCCAGGGTCGTTCCAGCTCCGCCACGACCGCCCGCCAGGCGGCCTCGTCCTCGTAGTCGGTCCTGATGACCAGGGCCGCGAACTCGTCACGCCCCACGATCTCCGGCAACCCGCTCATGTTCCCCTCCCGCACTTCCGATGCCGGTTCCGACGATCTCACGCGCCACTGACATCGCCCTCGGGGGCCTTGCGGGCCAGGAGGAAGCCCTGCGGGGAGCCTTCGTGGGCGACGGGTTCGCGGATGAGGCGGGCGACCTCCGTCAGGCCCGCGTCCGTCAGGAGGGCGGCCATGTCGTCCGGGGGCGTCCGGTACACGTCGAGCTCGACCGGGTGGCCGTACGCGCGCTCCAGCCGGATCTTCCCCCAGACTCCGTCGGGGGGGACCCCCACGTCCCCCGCCTTGAAGGCGATCAGTGCGTGGCCGCCCGGCGCCAGGACCCGGGCGAACTCCGCGAACACCGGCGGGAGTTCCGGGGGCGGGGTGTGCACCGTCGAGTGCCAGGCCAGGACCCCGCCCAGGACCCCGTCCGCGATGTCCAGCGCGGCCATCGAACCCACCTCGAACCGCAGCCCCGGATAGGTCCGCCGGGCCACCGCCACCATCGCCGGGGAGAGGTCGACGCCGAAGGCCCGTACGCCGAGCCCGTCCAGGTGGGCCGTCACCCGCCCCGGACCGCAGCCGAGGTCCGCCACCGCCCGGCCCCCGCCGCCCTCCTCGGCCCGCACGCACTCCGCGAACGCGGCCAGCATGGCCCGGTCCAGCGGCTTGTGGGCCAGTTCCGTGCCGAGCAGCCGCGCGTAGTCGACGGCGACGGTGTCGTAGGAGGACCGTACGGAATTCAAGTACGAGCTCGCTGTCATGCCTCCGGACAGTAGCCCGACCGGCGCCGACTCTCACCCCCCGGCCGCCGGATTCGGCAGCTCCGCCCACTGGTCGCCCGGGACGCCCGGGCTCAGCCGCATCAGCGTCAGCGCCTTGGTGGGCAGCGGACCCCTCAGCAGCGCCTCGGTGTCGGCGGTCGGCGGCAGCCCGGCGGCCTCGGACAGGGCCTCGGCGAAGGCGGCCGAAGAACCGGACGTGGCGCCGAGGGCCCCCGTCAGCAGGGATCCGAACAATTTGCGCCGCAGCACCGACACGTCATCGGTGATCAGCCGCCCGGACAGCGGCGGCACCGGCACGCCGTGCCGGACCAGCCGTGCCGGGCTGATCCGGATGTCGGCGAGATCGCGGTAGACCAGCCGGACCGGCGCGTCGGTGGGGGAGAGGACGACGAGGAGGTTCTGGCCGTGGGCCTCCAGCGCCACCCCGAGCTCCAGCACCCGCAGGCACACTGCCAGCGCCAGCCGGGCGAACTCGGCCCGCCAGGCCGCCGAACGGGCCGGCGGGAACGAGCCCAGCGCCGCCACCGGGAGCACCCGCTCACCGGCGGCCGCGTCCGCGAACACCTCCGGCGGCTCGCGCAGCACCGCCGCCAGGTCCGGGCTGTGCGCGCTCGCCGCGCCCAGCGTGCGCGTGATGTGCAGCCGGCCGTCGAGCCGCTCGGACAGGGTCTGGGCGAAGGCCGAGACGGCCGCCGCCGTCTCGATCGAGTAGCCGGAGATGTCCCGGACGGAGGAGGTCAGCCGGGTGCTCAGCGCCGTCTTGACGTGCGCCCCGCCCGCCGCCACCGGTGCGAGCGTGCGCAGCGCCATCAGCGGATGCGCCGCGAAGCCCCCGCGCACCCGCTCGTGCTTCAGCGCGTGCGCCGCCTGCCACGGATGCACCGGCACCAGGATCCGTCCGCCGTCCCGGAACTCCGCCGGCCAGTCGCCGGTGACCAGGCACTCCTCGTCCCGTACGGCCACCAGCCCGAGCTCCACCACCGGCCGGTGCTCGGGCGCGTAGGCCAGCTGTTCGGCCACCGAGAACCCGGGCCGGGAACGGCAGTTGGGGTGGTACGGATGCCCGTCCACCACCCGCTGCTCCCACTCCCAGGTGCTCCGCGCGGCGGCGTCCCGCCCGGCGGGCGGCTGCCCGGCCCGGGACAGGGCCAGGGAGGCCGTGCTGCCGTCCAGCTCGGCGGCGAACTCCTCCCCGTGCGGCACCCCCAGCGCCGCCACCAGCCGCGCGGCCTGCCGGTGGGCCCGGCCGTCGAGCAGCAGCTCGTCCACGTACGGCCCGGTCGCGTACGGATCCGGCGGCGGGCCCTCCAGCCGGCCGCCCCCGGCCAGCCGCAGCACCAGCCCGCCCGGCCCCCGCTCCCGCCCCACCACCCACGGCAGCGGTTCGAAGGCGAGCGCCCGCCACAGCCGGGTCAGCACGGCGGCGCGGGCGCCGGGCAGCGCGGCCTCGTACGAGGACCCGAGCGCGGGGCGCACCCCGGCCAGCTCGGCGGCGACGGCCTCCTCGGCCGGGGAGGCGGGAAGATGCATGCTGTGGCTCCGCACATCGGGATATCGGATATTGCTTTGCAGGATGGTCACGTCATCATCGCGGATACTGAAGATCACGGCCGGTGGTCGCGTCCCGCGATCCTCCGGCGCACCGGATGGACCGAATGGAACCAGTGGATCTCAACGCCGCCGACGCGTACGCCGCCACCCCGCTCCTGAACTGCCTGCTCCGCGAGGCCGCGGAGCCCGTCGAGGACGCCCCGGCCGCCGTCCACCGGCTGCGCGGCAGCGGGCGGCTGCTCCGGGTGCGCGGCGGCCGCAGACCCGTACGCCCAGAACTGCGCACGGCGGACGGCTGGCATCCGCTCAGCCACGCCGAACTGGTCAAACTGACCGCCGACGAGCTGCTCCAGTACACGGGCGTCCCCAACGAGGAACTCCCGGTGGAGATCCACGACAGCCGGGACGCCATCGCCGCGCTGCTGGCCGCCCGCGCCGTCGCGGAGCCCCCGGCCGACCCGTACCTGCTCTCAGAGCAGTCCCTGGTCATGGGCCACCCGCACCACCCGGCCCCCAAGGCCCGCGGCGGGGCCCCGGCCGCGAGCTGGCTGCCGTACGCGCCCGAGGCCCACGCCCGCTTCCCGCTGGTCTTCCTGGCACTGCGCGAGGACCAGGCGGCCGAGGAGGGCGGCCCGGCCGCCGCGGACGCCCTGGACTCCCTCGCCGACGCCCTCGACGGACCGCGCCCGCCCGCCGGTTACCGGCTGCTGCCCGCCCACCCCTGGCAGCTCGACCTCGTCGGCTCCCGGTCGTCCGTGCGCGAGGCCTTCGCCGACGGGCGGCTGCTGCGGCTCGGCGAGAGCCGGCTGCCGGCCTGGCCGACCGCCTCGATCCGGACGCTGTACGTACCGCGGCCGGGCGCCGACCTGTTCGTGAAGTTCAGCCTCGACGTCCGGATAACCAACGACGTGCGCCGGCTGTGGCGGCACGACCTGCTGAAGCTGCGCCGGACCGACGCGGCCGTCGAGGCGGGCTTCGGCGCGCTGCGCAGCGCTGACTTGGACATCGCGGACACCGCGGACACCGCGGGCGCCGCCTGGCTGGCCGACCGTGGCTATCGCACCGCCGCGTTCGCCTTCGAGGAGCTCGCCGTCCTGGTCCGCGACGGCCTGCACGCCCACGCCGCGCCCGGGTCCACCCCGCTGCTGGCCGCCGCGCTCGCCGAGGGCTACCGCGGGAGCCCGCTGGCCGGCGCCGCCGACCCGGCCGCCTGGTGGCGGGCGTATCTGCGCCGTGTGGTGCCACCGGTGCTGGAGTTGTTCGCCCGGCACGGGATCGTTCTGGAGTCCCACCTCCAGAACACCCTGGTCGCCGTGGACGCGGCGGGCCTGCCGGTGCAGGCGCTCTTCCGTGACGCGGAGGGGGTCAAGCTCCTGCCGGACCTGGACCGCGCGGCCGCCTGGCAGCGACTGGTCTACTGCCTGGTCGTCAACCATCTGGCGGAGATCGCCGGGGCGTTGACCGAGCGGCATCCGGACATTGCGCCGCTCGTGTGGCCGGCCGTCCGGGAGGAGCTCCTGCGCTTCGACGCCGACCACGGGCTCCCCGAGATCGCGGAGCTGCTGACCGCCCCCGCCCTGCCGGCCAAGACCAACCTGCTGCTGCGCTGGACCCGGGCGGACGGCGCGGACGCCCGCTACCTGCCGCTGCCGAACCCGCTGCGGGGGTAGCGAAATCGGCCAAGGTGGTCGCCGTTCCCCGAACCCCCCTCACGGAAAGGTATAGACCAATGCTACGTTGGTCGGGCAGACCGCGCAGTCCTTGACCACCCGTCAGAGGAGAAGCCATGCCCTCCCCTTCGCGGGGCGGCGGCCCGGCCGCCATGCCCAAGTACCAGCGGATCGCCGCAGCGCTGCGGCACGAACTCGAGCGCGCCGCGCACACCCCCGGCGGCAGACTGCCCTCCGAACGCAGTCTGGCGGCCCGTTACGAGGTCAACCGGCAGACCATCAGGGCCGCGCTCCAGGAGCTGCGCGCGGACGGCCTCATCGTGACGGGCCCCCGCGGTACGCGCCCCGTCCCGGGCGTCACGGGAGACGAGGTCGACGCGGTGACGGTCGCCGTACAGGCCGTCCCCCAGGCCGCCGCGCCCATGGCCGCCCCCGCCCTCGTCCCGGCCCCCGCCCAGAGCTGGCTCACGCGCGTCACCGTGCCGCCCTCGCTCGCCGCGGTGCTCGGCATGGGCGGCGGCGACCGCACCCTGGTCCATCACCGCCGGGAGCGCGGGCCGTCGGGCGAAACCCTCACGCACGCCGTCACGTACCTGAGCCCGGGTGCGGTGGCGCGGAGCCCCGAACTGGCCCGCTATCGCGACCGCCCCGCGGCGGTCCGCGACGAGGACCTGGGTCCCCTGCACCGCTGGTTCGACCGCGCCGCGGTGGAGGGGCGGGTCACCGAGACGCTCACCATGACCCGCACCACCCATCCGCCGGCCTCCGCGTCCCCGGCCGGCGGCCTCACCGTGCGCCGCACCCTGCACGACGAGCAGGGCAGGCTGCTGACGGTCACCGATCTGTCTTTCCCCACCTGGGACCGGCTGACCTTCCACCGCGACCGCCGCGACCACGCGGCCGCCGGCTTCCGCATCACATAAAGGAAAGAAGGAGAGAGGGGGCCGACGGGCCTAGTCCGCCGCGAGATCCGGGACCGGGGCGTCCGGGGCCGCGGCGGCGCCGGTCAGGAGGGCCAGCAGTCCGGCCACTTGCACGCCCGCCTCGGCCGGGTGGCGGAAGACGGCGCCCGGGGAGATCTCGTAGCGGTTGCGCCGCCCGTCGCGGACGCGCCGGAGGTATCCGTCCGTCTCCAGGTCGGTGACGATCGTCTGCACGGTGCGTTCGGTCAGTCCGCAGACCGTGGCCACATCCCTGAGTCGCACGGCCGGGTCCCGGGCGATGGTCACCAGAACACGGGCGTGATTAGTCAGGAATGTCCAGTTTTGTCGCTGTGACATGCTCCCCATGCGGTCATGATGCGATGCGCAATTCACGTGACGCAAGACGTGAAATGGATTTCCGGCAATTCTTGACGTGCGAGAAGAAGGGGTCCACCATCTACGGCAGTCAAGGTCCCGCGCCGCAAGCCGACCAGCCCAAGGAGCAAACCCCCATGCCGGTCCCTGCCCCGTCCTCCCATACCGCCGCCACCCATGTCCCGGTTCCCCGCCCCCGCCAGGGTTCCGAGGTCGCCCGTATCGCCGGTCTGCCCCGGATCGACGAGCCCCGGGAGGTGGCCCCCGCGGACGCGAGGGAGCTGTCGAAGGTCTTCTTCCGGCGGCTGCACGAGCTCACCGAGGGCACTCCGGAGTACCAGTACGTCCGCAACACCCTGATTGAGATGAATGCCTCACTCGTCCAGTACGCCGTGCGCCGCTTCCGCAACCGCGGCGACGGCGGTGACATCGAGGACATCGTCCAGGTCGGCACCATCGGCCTCATCAAGGCCATCGACCGATTCGACCCGGCCCGCGAGAACGAGTTCTCCACGCTCGCCATGCCGTACATCACAGGTGAGATCAAGCGGCACTTCCGCGACACCACCTGGGCCGTCCGCGTCCCGCGCCGGCTCCAGGAGCTGCGCATCGACATAGCGAAGGCCAAGGAAGAGCTGACCGTCACACTCGACCGCTCGCCCACCGTCGCGGACCTCGCCGACCACCTCGGCCTCTCGGAGGAGGAGGTCATAGAGGGTCTCGTCGCCGCGAACGGCCACACCAGCGGCTCCCTGGACGCCCCGCCCACCGCGCACGCCGAGTACGGCGGCGGCTCCACCGAGACCCACAGCCTCGCCGACGTCATGGGTGAGGAGGAGCCGGCCATGGAGCTGGTCGAGGACATCCAGACGCTGGCGCCGCTCCTGGAGCAGCTCTCCGGCCGCGAGCGCCGCATGCTCCAGATGCGGTTCGGCGAGGAGCTGACACAGGCACAGATCGGGGACGCCCTCGGCATCTCGCAGATGCAGGTCTCCCGGCTGCTCAACCGGCTCCTCGGCCATCTGCGCGCCTCGATGCTGGCGGACGAATCCGGTCCCGGTTGCGGACCCGGCGCGTGAGGTAGATCACCTTTGCGTTTGCTGTGGTGAATGTCGGGAAGGTGCGCGGCTGGAGCGGAACCATGTCCTCCGGCGAAACGGGCCGGAGGCGCGGCGCACGCGGGCAGATCCCGTCCCGCTCCACGGCCCGCCGACTCGGTTCCCCGAAGCGCGGTGCGCGCCGTACCCGGTACGAACCGCGAGGTGTATGTGTCCACGCTCCAGGCCGAGCACGTCTACAAGGTCTTCGGCGGAAGCCCAGGTGACGCGGTCCGCGCGCTGCAAGGCGGCGCCGGCCGCGACGAGCTGCGCGCGGACGGGACGACGGCCGCCGTGATCGACGCCTCGTTCCGCGTCGAGCCCGGCCAGATCTTCGTCGTCATGGGCCTGTCGGGATCCGGCAAGTCCACCCTGCTGCGCATGCTCAACGGGCTGCTGGAGCCCACCGCGGGACGCATCCTCTTCGACGGTGAGGACCTCACCACGCTCGGCGCCCGCGAGCTGCGCCGCGTACGCTCCACCAAAATCAGCATGGTCTTCCAGCACTTCGCGCTGTTCCCGCACCGCGACGTCCTGGAGAACGCCGCCTACGGACTGGAGGTCCAGGGCGTCCCCCGGGCCGAGCGCGAACGCCGGGCCGCCGAGGCCCTGGCGCTGTGCGGGCTCGGCGGCTGGGAGAAGTCCTGGCCCGACGAGCTCTCCGGCGGCATGCAGCAGCGCGTCGGGCTGGCCCGCGCCCTGGCCACCGACGCCGACCTGCTGCTGATGGACGAGTCCTTCAGCGCCCTCGACCCGCTGATCCGCCGCGACATGCAGGACCAGCTCCTCGAACTCCAGCGGCGCCTGAAGAAGACCATCGTCTTCATCACCCACGACCTGGGCGAGGCTATGCGCCTCGGCGACGGCATCGCCGTCATGCGCGACGGCCGCATCGTCCAGCAGGGCACCCCCGAGGACATCCTCATCCGCCCCGCCGACGAGTACGTCGCCTCCTTCATCCAGGACGTGGACCGTTCGCGAGTGCTTACGGCCGATGCCGTCATGGACGAGCTCCCCCTCGACGTGGACCCCTGCGACTGCCCCACCGTCCAGGCCGACACCCCGCTCGCCGTCCTGTGCGCGGTCAGCGCCCGCGTCCCGCACCCGGTCGCCGTCACCGACGCGGACGGCGCCGTCATCGGCTCCGTACCGCAGGACCGGCTCATCGCGTTCATCGGCGACGAACAACGGCCCCCCATGGCCTGCGTGGAGGTGGCGGCCTGATGCCCCGCTTGCACCTCGGCGCCTGGGTCGACAGCGGTGTCGACTTCCTCCAGCGCCACCTGTCCTGGCTGTTCGACGCCGTCAGCGCGCTCGTCACCGGCCTCTACGACGGCATCGACGCGTTCCTGTCCGCCCCCGCCCCGCTGCTCTTCGCGGGCATCCTCGCCGTCGCCGCCTGGTGGCTGCGCGGCCTCCTCGCGGGCGTGCTCGCCTTCGCCGGCTTCGCACTCGTCGACTCCGTCGACCTGTGGGCCGACGCCATGTCCACGCTGTCGCTGGTCCTGGTCGCGACCCTGGTCACCTTGGTCTTCGCGATCCCGCTCGGGATCTGGGCCTCGCGCTCCGACCGGGTCAGCGCCGTCCTGCGGCCCGTCCTGGACTTCATGCAGACCATGCCGGCCATGGTCTACCTCATCCCCGGCATCATCTTCTTCGGCGTGGGCGTCGTGCCCGGCATCATCGCGACCATCATCTTCTCGCTGCCGCCGGGCGTACGGATGACCGAGCTCGGCATCCGGCAGGTCGACGCGGAACTGGTCGAGGCCGCCGACGCCTTCGGCACCACCCCCCGCGACACCCTCGTCCGCGTCCAGCTCCCGCTGGCCCTGCCCACCATCATGGCGGGCGTCAACCAGGTCATCATGCTGGGCCTGTCCATGGTCGTCATCGCCGGCATGGTGGGCGGCGGCGGCCTCGGCGGCGCCGTCTACCGGGCCATCGGCAACGTCGACATCGGCCTCGGCTTCGAGGCGGGCGTCTCCATCGTCATCCTGGCCATGTACCTCGACCGGATGACCGGCGCGCTGGGCCGCCAGGTCTCCCCGCTCGGCCGGCGCGCCCTCGCCAGGGCGCGGTCCGCCGCCACCGGCGCGGCCCGGCTGTGGAACCACCGCCCCCAGCCCGCGTACGCCGTCACCACGGCCGTCGTACTGGCCCTCGTCGCGGGCGGCCTCAGTACCTTCGGCGGCTCCGGCGGCTCCGGCGGCCAGGACGGACCGGCCGGGGCCGCGAACACCGGCAAGGGCCGCACGGTCTCCATCGGCTACATCCCGTGGGACGAGGGCATCGCCTCCACCTTCCTGTGGAAGGAGCTCCTGGAACGGCGCGGCTTCAAGGTCGACGCCCGGCAGCTGGAGGCCGGAGCGCTCTACACCGGCCTGGCCGGCGGCCGGCTCGACTTCCAGACCGACGCCTGGCTGCCCGTGACGCACGCCCAGTACTGGGAGAAGTACGGGAACAAGCTGGAGGACCTCGGCTCCTGGTATGGCTCCACCTCGCTGGAGCTGTCCGTCCCCTCCTACGTGAAGGACGTGCGTTCGCTCGCCGACCTCAAGGGCAAGTCCGCGCAGTTCAAGGGCCGGATCATCGGTATCGAACCGAGCGCCGGGGCCATGTCCATCCTGAAGGACAAGGTGCTCAAGGAATACGGCCTGGAGCGCGAGTACCAGGTCGTCGACGGCTCCACGCCCGGCATGCTCGCCGAGCTCAAGCGGGCCTACGACAAGAAGGAGCCGGTGGTGACCGTCCTCTGGTCGCCGCACTGGGCCTACTCGACGTACGAGCTGACCAAGCTGGAGGACCCGAAGGGCGTCTGGGGCAAGGGCGACGGCATCCACACCCTGGCCCGCAAGGGCTTCGCCGCCGACGAGCCCGAGGTCGCCGCCTGGCTGCGCTCCTTCAAGCTCACCGAGGAGCAGCTCACCAGCCTGGAGGCGAAGATCCAGGACACCGGCAAGGGCAAGGAGCAACAGGCGGTCCGCGCCTGGCTGAAGGACCACCCGGAGATCGACAAGCTGTCCTGACCCGAAAGGCGCCGGTGGTGCGGCCGGCGGCGGGCGCGGTTGATCACCAAGTGCCCGCAGAGGACCGGAATACTCCTGGTGACCACACCTCTGACCAGCCAAAACACTGGATGATTCGCCCGTGCGGACAAGGGCCGGTCCATGACACAGTGCCATCAGCCCAACCGCACGACCAGGGAGCCTCCATGCGCGATCCGCACGCCACGCCCCACGCGGCCGCACCCGGGTGCCTGCCGGAGCCCGGCCCGCTGCCCTGCTGTCCGGTGTGCGACGGCGCGCCGGAACGCATCTCCTGGCGCCAGTGGCCGGGACAGCCGGTGGTGCTGGTCTTCGACCCCTGCGGGCACCGGTGGTCCACCCCGGCGCCGCCCGTCCTGGCCGTCACGCCGGTGGGGGGACCCCCGCCGGCCCAGCGCGTCAGTGGGTGAGGAAGCCGGCGATCCGCTCGGCGAACGCCTCCTCGCCGAGGATCTCGATCCCGGCCTCCTCGGCCTTTGCGACCTTGCCGCCCGCCTTCTCGCCCGCGACCAGGAGGGTGGTCCGCCCGGATATGCCGCTCGCCGACTTGCCGCCGGCCCGCTCGATCAGCTCGCGCACCTTGTCGCGGGTGTCGTACGCCGCCAGCGCGCCCGCCATCCGGCCCGTGACCACCACGGTCTGACCGGCCAGCGGCCCCCCGCCGTCCGCGTCCCCGTCTCCGCGTGCGGCGGTCGCGGCCGTCGGCTCGGTGAGGTTGACCCCGGCGGCCGCGAGCTTGTCGATGACCGGCCCCAGCTCGGCCACCTGGGCGACGATCCCGGCCGCCTTGGCGTCTCCGACCAGCTCCACCGCCGTCATCGCCGCCGCGCCGGCGGCCCGGATGGCCTCCATGCTCCCGAAGTGCCGGGCGATGCGCCGGGACATGCCCCGCCCGGTCCCGAGGACGCCGAGCGCGCAGAACACCCGGGAGAGCGGCAGGCCCTTGGCGGCCTCGATCCGCTCCACCAGCTTCGCCGCCCGCTTCTCGCTCCCCGCGGCCTGCGCGAGCCGCGCGTGGTCCAGCGTGAACAGGTCCGCCACGTCCCGGACCTGACCGGCCTCCACGAGCGCCCGTACGTACCGCTCAACCAGACCGTCGATGTCGAGCTGGTCCCGCCCGGCGGCGTACAGGACCGCCGCGATCCGCCCGCAGTCGGCCGGCTGCGCGCAGCGCCACCGCTCCTGCGAGCGGTCTATCTCCCCCGCGCACCCCGGGCACACCGCCGGCGGCTCGACGGGGCGCTCCGCACCGGTGCGCAGCTCCACCACCGGCGCCTCGACGCGCGGGATGACGTCCCCCGCCTTGTAGACGGTCACGGTGTCGCCGAGCCGCAGGTCCCGGCGCTCGATGTCGGCCGGGTTGTGGAGCGTGGCGTGCCGCACCACCGAGCCGTCGATCTCCACCGGTTCGAGCACGGCGGTGGGCGCGAGCACCCCCGTACGCCCCACCGACCAGGTCACCTCCAGCAGCCGTGTCCGCCGCTCCACGGCGGGCAGCTTGTACGCGGTCGCCCAGTGCGGGTGACGTGAGCCGGTGCCGGCCGCGGTCTGTTCGGCCAGGGAGTTCACCTTGACCACCACCCCGTCGATCCCGAAGGGCAGCCGGGCGCGGAGCGCGGCGATCCGGTCGACCTGCGCCTGCACCTCGGCGAGGGTGTCGACCACCGTCAGCCCGGCGGGGGTGTCGGCCGCGGTCCGGACACCCGCCGCGGCGACCCGCTCCATGACCTCCGCGTGTCCGGCGCCGACGAGCGCGGTGCCGCCGTCGAGCTCGACGGCGCCGAAGGCCCAGAAGCTCATCTCCACCGTGTACGGGCGTCCCTTCGCCCGCAGCGTGCCGGCCGCGCCGTTGCGGGGGTTGGAGAACGGTCCGGCGCCGTGCTCGGCCCGTATCGCGTTCGCCCGCTCGAACTGCTCCGCCGTCAGCAGGACCTCGCCCCGCACTTCGAAGGAGGCGTCCGTGGCCAGCTCGACGGGGAGACCGACGATCGTGCCGATCGCGTGCGACACGTCCTCGCCGCCCGTGCCGTTGCCCCGGGTCACCAACTGCACCAGCCGACCGCCACGGTAGCGGGCCGCGAGCGAGGCCCCGTCCAGCTTCGGTTCGACCGCGTACCCGCCCGTAACCGCTGCTCCGAGCCGGCGGACCAGCGAGGCCTCCCAGTCCAGCAGGTCCTGCGGGCCGAACACGTTGCCCAGCGAGAGCATGGCCGCCGTGTGCGGGACGTCCCCGGCCGGGACGGCGCCGCCGGCCACCTTCCCCGTCGGCGAGGCAGGATCGGTGTGGTCCGGATACCGCTCCTCGTACGCCTTGATCAGACCCAGGAGGAGATCGAACGAGGCATCGTCCATGGCGGATTCGCCGGAGCCGTAATAGGCGGCGGACGCCCTGAGGGCGGCGCCGATCGCATCGGCGTACTCGTCACGGGTGGCCAGGGCGGGAGTGGTGGTCGTCGTCATGCCAAGATCCTCCCGCAGGGGTCTGACAACGGCTCGTATGCGCAGGTCAGAGGGGTATCGCGGGCGTTCGGTGGCTGCCGCGCGAGGTCAAGGGCGCCAAACCTGAGGCATGTTCAAAGATGCTCGATGACAAGCCACTTCGAGCATCTTCCTTCACCCCGCCCTCGCGGAGCGCTATCTTGCCAGGCGCATGCCAAAGCGGTGTGTCCGCGATCCGGACCGCACGAGGAGTGCCCCATGAGACTGCCAAGCATCCGCAGGAGCCCGGGCCGGCACGGCAGCCCGCACGGCAGAGGACGCCGGTCGCCGCTGCGGCGGCGCCCCCCGGTCGCCGCCCTGCTCGCGGCGGCCCTCGCCGTCGCGGGCCTGGCCGCCGCCGGGCCCATCGCCCCACCCGCCGCCGCGGCCCCCGCCGCTCCCACCGCCACGGCGGGCAACGTCACCGGATTCACCCAGACCGGGAACACCTTCACCGTCACGGCCTCCAGCGGCGCCAAGGCCCGCGTGGTCGTCGCCCGCGCGGACATCTTCCGGCTCTGGCTCTCGCCCGACGGCGCCTTCACCAACGACCCGGCCGGCACCGACCTCGCCCCCACCACCGACTTCGGCCCGGTCACCACCGGCTACTCCGATGCCGGCAGCTACTACCGGATCACCACCGGAGCCCTCTCCATCCGCGTCAACAAATCGCCCCTGCAGTTCTCCGTCTACCGCGCCGACAACACCACCCCCGTCTGGCAGGAGACCCAGCCCACCAGCTGGACCGGCAGCCAGACCACCCAGTACCTCGCCCGCGGTGCGGACGAGCAGTTCTACGGGACCGGCCTGCGCCTGGGCGAATGGGCCCTGCGCGGCAAGACCGTCCCCGTGACCGTCGACAACAAGTGGCGCGAGAACAACAACGCCAGCCCCGCCCCCTTCTACATGTCCACCAACGGCTACGGCGTCATGCGCAACACCTGGGCCCCCGGCTCCTACGGTTTCAACGCCCCCACCACCCTCACCCACGACGAGAAGCGCTTCGACGCCTGGTACTTCACCGGCGACTCCCTCAAGGGCGTACTCGACGCCTACACCGACGTCAGCGGCAAGCCGTTCATGGCCCCGATGTGGGGCTTCGAACTGGGCAACGCCGACTGCTTCAACGCCTCCAACCCCGACTACCAGGGCGACCACAACCGCCTGCGCCACCAGACCACCCCCGACGTCGTCGGCTACGCGACCGACGCCCGCGCCGCCGACATGCCCTCGGGCTGGTTCCTGCCCAACGACGGCTACGGCTGCGGCTACACCGCACCCCTCAAGTCCACGGTGGACGCGCTGAAGGCCAAGGGCTTCCAGACCGGCCTGTGGACCTCCACCGGACTCGGCTCCATCGCCGACGAGGTGGGTACGGCCGGCAGCCGCGGCGTGAAGACCGACGTGGCGTGGATCGGCAGCGGCTACAAGTACGCCTTCAACGGCGTCCAGCAGGCCGTCGACGGCATCGAGAAGAACTCCGACGCCCGCCGCTACGTCTGGACCGTCGACGGCTGGGCCGGCACCCAGCGCAACGCCGTCGTCTGGACCGGCGACACCAACGGCACCTGGGACGACATGCGCTGGCACGTCCCCGCCATCACCGGCGCCGGCCTCTCCGCCCTCAACTACGCATCCGGCGACGTCGACGGCATCTTCGGCGGCAGCCCCAAGACCTACACCCGCGACCTCCAGTGGAAGGCCTTCACCCCTGCCTTCATGACCATGTCCGGCTGGGGCGCGACCAACCCCTCGGCCGGATACCAGGACAAGCAGCCCTGGCGCTTCGCGGAGCCCTACCTGTCCATCAACCGCAAATACCTGCAGCTCAAGATGCGGCTGATGCCGTACCTGTACACGATGAGCCGCGTCGCGCACGAGACCGGCGTGCCCAGCACCCGCGCGATGGTCCTGGAGTACCCCGCCGACCCGGTGGCCCGGGGCAACCTCACCAGCGGCCAGTTCATGGCGGGCGACTCCCTCCTCGTCGCGCCCGTCGTCTCCGACACCACCGTGCGCGACGGCATCTACCTGCCCGCCGGGACCTGGACGGACTACTGGACGGGCAAGACGTACGCCGGTCCGGGCTGGCTGAACGGCTACCAGGCCCCCCTCGACACCCTGCCCCTCTTCGCCAAGGGCGGCGGCATCGTCCCGATGTGGCCGCAGATGAACCACGCCGGCGAGAAGCCCGTCTCCACCCTCACCTACGACATCCACCCGCGCGGCGCCACCTCCTTCAGCCTCTACGAGGACGACGGCCTCACCCGCGCCCACCAGTCCGGGGCCTACGCCCGCCAGCAGGTGGACGTCACCGCCCCGACGAGCGGCTCCGGCACGGTCAACGTGTCCGTATCGGCCCCCACCGGCAGCTACACCGGCAAACCGGCCTCGCGCGGCTACGAGTTCACCCTCCACGTCGCCTCCGCGCCCTCCGCGCTCACGGTGGACGGAGCCGCCCTGGCGCGCCTGACCTCCAAGGCCGCCTATGACGCGGCCGCCACCGGGTGGTTCTTCGACCCGTCCGACCGCTCCGGCATCCTCTGGATCAAGACCGGCTCGAAGTCGGGCGCGTTCAGCGTCTCGGCCGCCGGCACCGCCCTCCCGCCGGCCCAGCCCCTGCCCACCTCGTCACCCATCGCGCAGTCGGGCTGGTCGCTGGTCTCCGCCGACAGCCAGGAGACCAGCGCCGAGAACGGCGCCGCGTCGAATGCCTTCGACGGGGACCCGGCCACGATGTGGCACACCGCCTGGTCCTCCGGGAAGCCCGCCGCGCTCCCGCACGAGATCCAGATCGACCTCGGCGCCCGCTATTCGGTGGACGGCCTCGGCTACCTGCCCCGCCAGGACGGCGGCGTCAACGGCCGCATCGGCGGCTACGAGGTCTACCTCTCGGACACCACCGCCGACTGGGGCACCCCGGTGGCGAGCGGCACCTTCGCCGACACGGCGGCGGCCAAGAACGTCCCGATGGCAGCCAGAACGGGCCGCTACCTCCGCCTCAAGGCGCTGACCGAGGCGGGCGGGCGAGGCCCCTGGACCAGCGCCGCCGAGATCACCCTCACCGGCCGCCCCGCCCCGCTCCCCGCCGACGCCACCCTCGTCAACGCCGCCTCCGCCACCTGCGTCGACCTCCCGCACAGCGCCACCACCCCGGGCACCGAACCCACCCTCTACACCTGCCACGGAGGCCCCAACCAACGCTGGACCCTCCAGTCCGACGGCCGCCTCACCGGCCTGGCCGGGGTCTGCCTCGACGCCGCGAACGCCTCACGCGTGAGCGTCCAGCCCTGCAACGGCAGCGCCGGCCAGACCTGGCAGGCCGGCCCCCAGAGCACCCTGCGCAACGCCGGCCAGTGCCTCACCCCGGCCGGCTCCGCCACCGCCAACGGCACCCTCCTCACCCGCACCGCATGCGACAACACCCCGGCCCAGCGCTGGACCTTCACCCCCTGACCGCGGTCAGCCGCCTCCTTCGGGGGCGGTGACGGGTCGACACCCGTCCCCGCCTCCGCCGGGGGGTCCGGACCCCTGTGGCGGAGGCCGGAACGGGTTGCCGCCCGAGCCCTGTACCGATCTTGATCCAGCCCAAACCCCAAGTCAATCCACCGATTTCCTCCCTTCATCCAAGGGATATCTTGGGGGTCATGACCCTCGACGACCTCCGCGTGTTCGTGGCCGTGTGCCGCGCCGGAAGCCTCAGCGCCGTCGCCCGCGACCTCGGCCGCACCCAGTCGGCCGTCAGCCAGCACGTCCGCCGACTGGAGAAGGAGACGGGCGCGAGCCTGCTGGAACGCCACGCCCGCGGGGTCGTGCCCACCGAAGCCGGCCGCATCCTGCAACGCCGAGGTCGCCCGCAACTGCCGGGCGCGCGCCGCCGGGCAGCGGTGACGCCGGCGGCAGCCCCGTCCACCACCGCCGACGTGCGGCCAAGTGGCCCCCCGGCCGCCACGCGTTCGGGTGACGGCCCCGCCCGGCGCCGCGCGCGACGGCCCCCGCGTGCCCGACCATCGCAGGCGGCCGGTCACGTTCCGGCCCCGGGCCGCCGCTGGGAGATCACGTGCACGTCCTGCTCCTCGCGAGCGCCTTCAACAGCCTCGCGCAGCGAGTCCACGCCGAGCTCCGCGACCACGGCCACAGCGTGGCGGTCGAACTTGAGCTGCCCGAGGTCTCCTTGACGGACGCGGTCCGCCGCCACCGGCCCGACCTGGTCCTCGCCCCGATGCTCCGGACCCCCGTCCCCGCCGAGGTCCGGGCCGCCCACACGTGCCTGGTCGTCCACCCCGGACCGGTCGGCGACCGCGGCCCCGCCTCGCTCGACCGGGCCATCCAGGAGCAGGCGACCCGCTGGGGCGTCACCGTCCTCCAAGCCGCGGAGGAGATGGACGCCGGACCCGTCTGGGCCCATGTCGACTGCCCGGTACCGCCCGTGGCCAAGAGCGACCTCTACCGCGGCGAGATCGGCGACGCCGCCCTGGCCGCCGTCCTCCTCGCCGTCCACCGCTTCGCCTCCGGCAGCCACACCCCGCAGCCACCGTCCGCCGGCCACGCCCGCCCCGCCCTGCGCCAGGAGAACCGCCGGATCGACTGGGAGGCGGACTCCACCGAGCGCGTCCTGCGGGCACTGCGCGCCGCCGACGCGCAGCCCGGCGTACGGGACGAACTGCTCGGCGCCGAGTGGTTCCTGCACGGCGGCCACCTCGAGGACCGCCTGCGCGGCCGCCCCGGCGAGCTGCTGGCCACGCGCGCGGGCGCGATCTGCCGGGCCACCGTCGACGGCGCCGTCTGGATCCCGGAACTGCGGGCCCCGCGCGCACCAGGACTGCCGGCCGCCCCCAAACTGCCCGCCACCGTGGCCCTCGCCGACCGGCTGCCGCCGCTGCGGGAGCACCCCGCTCCGCTCCACACCGACCCGCGCCGCCGCACCTGGTCCGACATCGGCTACCGCGAGGAAGGCCAGACCGGCTTCCTCTCCTTCTCCTTCCCCGGCGGCGCGATGAGCACCGCGCACTGCCGGCGCCTGCTGAACGCCTACCGGATCGCCTGCACCCGCCCCACCGCCGTCCTCGTCCTCGGCGGCGGCCGCGACCTCTTCTCCCACGGCATGCACCTGGGCGTCATCGAGGCCGCCGCCGATCCGGCCGAGGAGTCCCTGGCCAACGCGAACGCCCTGTACGACCTGGTCGAGGCCGTCCTGACCACTACCGACCGCCTGGTCGTCTCCGCCCTCGGCGGGAACGCCGCCGCCGGCGGGGCCATGCTCGCCCTCGCCGCCGACGAGGTCTGGTGCCGCTCGGGGGCCGTGCTGAACCCGCACCACCGCCTGATGGGCCTCGACGGCTCCGCGTACGGGACGCACACCCTGCCGCGCCGCGTCGGCACCGGCGTGGCGGAGCGCCTCACCTCCGAGGCCCTGCCACTGAGCGCCGAGGCCGCACACCGGCTCGGGCTGGTCGACCGTACGATCCCCTGCGCATCCCAGGCCTTCGCCGCCGAGACGGCGCGGCTCGCGGCCGGGCTGGCCGCCCTGCCCGCCACCTCCGCCCGGATCGCCGAGAAGAAGGAGCGCCGCGACCGCGACGAGGCCGAGCGGCCGCTGGCCGCCTACCGGGAGGCCGAACTGGCCCGGTTGACGCAGACCTTCCGCGATCCGCACGCCCCGTACCACGCGCTGCGCCGGGCCTTCGTGCGCAAGGAGACCCCGACCGCCACCCCGCCCCACCTGGCCCGCACGGTCCCGGGCCGGCACACGGCGCCGCTGCCCTACCGGCGGAAGGACGGGGTGGAGGGGATGATGGAAGCGGACACCCGCTAGGGCCCGGTCGAGCGTGGAGGAGGTGCACGGGTCATGACGGAGCACGACGGCGGTCCGTCGGCGCGGAATCTGGAGGAGGGCCGGCTGCTCAAGGAGCTGGAGGCCATCCACCGCACGCGCCACGAGACGCTGCTGCACGGGTCGGACGACGCGCTGGTCACCCATACGCAGCGGATGAACGAGCTGGAGCACGAGTACGTACGCCGTCACCCGCAGCGGGCGAAGACCGCCGGCCGGACCCGTTCGGGCGCCCGCGCCCGCACCTCCGGGGAGTAGGGCGGCGGGGCCGGGCCGGCGTCAGCCCTTCCTGGTGTAGCGGGCCCGCGCCCACAGCGGCAGGGCGAACCAGCACAGCAGGTACCACGTCAGCACGCCGGCCACCAGCCACGGCGCGGCGGCACTGCGGGTGGCCACGCGCAGCACCAGGAAGAGCGCGGCGGTGAGGGTGGCCAGCAGCAGGACGATGCCCGCGAAGGTGAGCCGTGAGGCCCAGACGACGGCCTGCGGTTTGATGCGGCGGCCCTTGACGATGCGGTGGAAGGCGACGGGGCCGATGAGCGCGCCGGTGGCCAGGGAGGCGAGGACCACGGTGACGACGTAGATCGTCTTGTCCACCTGGGGCAGCCCGTGGAACTGCGGGGTGAAGACGACGGTCAGCAGGAAGCCGAAGAGGATCTGCACGCCCGTCTGGGCGACACGGATCTCCTGCACCAGCTCCTGCCACTGGCGGTCGGCCCGCTCCTCGGGGCTCTCGTCCCGGCCGTTGACCCTGCCGTCGCCCCTGCCGTCGTCCCGCATGGCGCCTCCGCGCTGGGTGTGCCCGCCGGGCGTCCACCCGGGCGGTACACCCTCATGCTGCACCTGCCGCCGACGGCCTGCCCGGCTACTTCTGGGCGTGTTGGCCCAGGTAGAAGAGCAGCCATACGAAGCCGGCGAAGACGTGGGTGCCGAAGATGTAGAAGAAGGCGCGCAGTGCGACGCCGTTCTCCTTCCACTTCTCGTGCTTCGCCGCCACCTCTGTCGCGGCCGCGCTCTCATTCTTGTCCGTCACGGTGCCCACCGTAGCGAACGGCCACAGATGGATCACATTTGCTTCGGGTGAGACAATTTTGTATCGTTCGAGGCGAAGGAGGCTCACTCGTCATGGTGCACGAAGAAGAACTGCTCGACGCCGCCGCGCGTGTCCTCGCCGGTGACCACAGCGCCTCGATGGTGCAGATCGCCGCCGGAATCGGCACCAGCCGCGCCACCCTCAGCCGCCGCTACGCCACCCGCGAGGCCCTGCTGAAGGCCGTGGCCGTGCGCGCGATCCACGTGGTCGACGAGTGCCTGACCCCCGTCGACCTGCCGGAGACCGCCGACGGGGCGGCCTTCGACGCCGCGCTGGAGGAGCTCGTCGTCGCCCTGCTGCCCGCCGCGCACCTGTACGGGTTCACCTCGCGTGACGCCACCGTGCTCGCGGACCCGGAGTTCCGCGCCGGCGTGGACCGGCAGGACCAGCGGGCGCTGGCCTTCCTCGCCCTCGGCCAGCGGCTCGGGCGCCTGCGCACCGACCTGCCCCCGTACTGGATCTGGTACTCGCTCTGGGGTCTGCTCGACGCGGCCGCCGAGGGCGTACGCGACGGGCACCTCGCCCCGCGCCAGATCGGCCACCTGGTGCTGACCTCCTTCCTCAGCGGAACGCGGACCAGCGCGGTGCCCCCACCCCCGGCGCCCGCACCCTGACCCGCTCCGCACCGTGCTCCACCCCTGAACGGAACCTCATGCACACCCCCGCGTCGGACCCCCGCCGGTGGATCGTCCTGGCGATCCTCTCCGGCAGCCTCCTGCTCATCTCCATGGACACCACGATCCTCAACGTGGCCTTCCCCTCCCTCGTCGGCGACCTCCAGCCGAGCGCCGTACAGCAGCTGTGGATCATCGACGTCTACGCGCTCGCCCTGTCCGGCCTGCTCGTCACCGCCGGTGCGCTCGGCGACCGCTGGGGGCGCAAGCGGCTGCTCATGGCGGGCTTCGGCATCTTCTCGCTGGCCTCGCTCATAGCCGTCTTCTCCACCGAGGCCTGGCACGTCATCGCGGCCCGCGCCCTGCTCGGCATCGGCGGCGCGGCCATCATGCCCTCCACCCTCTCGATCCTGCGCAGCGTCTTCACCGACGCCAAGGAGCGCGCCTTCGCCCTCGCCGTCTGGGCGGCCGTCTTCGGCGGCGGCATGGCCTTCGGCCCGGTCGTCGGCGGACTGCTGGTCCAGGACTACGGCTGGCACTCGGCCTTCCTCCTCAACCTCCCCGTCGCCGCGCTCATCATCGCCACCGGCGCGCGCTACCTGCCCGAATCCCGCTCCCCGCGCGGTACCGGCCGCTGGGACTGGTGGGGCGTCGGCCAGTCCATCGTCGGCATGCTCGCCCTCGCCGGCGGCATCAAGCAGCTCGGCAAGAGCGGCGTCTCCGACCCGCTGCCCTGGGCCCTGCTCGCCCTCGCCGTCGTGGCGCTGACCGTCTTCGTCCGCCGCCAGCTGCGCGTGGACAACCCGCTGCTGCAGGTGCGGCTCTTCACCAAGCCCGCCTTCAGCGTCGCGGCCACCGCGATCTTCCTGCCGATGATGGGCATGGGCGCGATCCTCTTCCTCGTCACGCAGTGGTTCCAGTACGGCCAGGGCTACACCCCGCTCGAGGCCGGCCTGCGCCTGCTGCCCGCGCCGCTCGCGCTGATCTGCGCCTCGATGGTGGCCCCCACCCTCATGCAGCGCTTCGCGATCCGGCACGTACTCGGCGCCGGACTGGTCGTGCTGGCCGCCGGCATGGCCCTGCCCTGGGGCTTCCAGCAGTTCACCGAGCTCGGCTACCCGGCCTTCGCCGCCGCCCTGACGATCATGGGCCTGGGTGCCGGACTCGCGACCACCGTGGCCTCGGTGACGCTGATCTCCGCCGCGCCCGCGGACGAGGTCTCCAGCGCCGCCGCCATCGAGGAGACCTGCTACGAGCTGGGCTCGGCCATGGGCGTCGCCATCCTCGGTTCCACCGCGGCCGCCCTCTACCGGGGCAACCTGCCCGTCCTCGACCTGGACGGGCCGAGCGCAGCGGCCGTACGGGACTCCGTCGGAGAGGCCGCCCACACCGCCGAGCGGCTGGGCGGTGCGGTCGGCCAGGCCCTGATCGACACCGCCTCGCACGCCTACACCCTCGCCATCACCCCGGCGTTCCTCATGGCCGGAGCCCTGGCGGTCGCCGCGGCGGCCACCACCTGGGCGCTCATTCCGCGCGATCTCCAGCCCACCGAGAACCACTGAGCCGCTCGGATCGGAACGGGGGCGCGGCCGGCGCCGGGCCCAGGGTGGTGGTGCCCGGCGCCGCCCTGTGGCCCAGGCCCGTGCGGTACGCGTCCAGGGCCGCCTCGATCCGCCCGGTACGCCGCAGCAGGTCGCCCAGGAGCCGGCACAGATCGGCGAGATCGCCCGTGGCACCGCTGCGCTCCAGCAGGGCGAGGGCCTGCACGTAGTGCTCCTCGGCGGTCTCGGGCTCGCCGCGCTCCTCGGCCATCAGGCCGAGGAGCCGGTGCGCGCCGCCCGCGTGCACGGCGCCGTGGCTGTCGCCAAGGTCCCCCGGGTCCAGCAGCACCGACAGCAACTCGGCGGCTTCCGCGTACCGGCCGAGCCGGCGCAGTACGTCGGCCAGCTCGACCTCCACCTGGGCCGTGTACAGGGCCGCGCGGCGGGCCGACAGCATCTGGCGGGCCGTACGCAACTCCCGCTCGGCCGCGTGCAGTTCGCCGTTCTGCGCCTGGACGTAGCCGCGCATCCAGTGGCAGTGCGCCAGGTCGGTCCGCAGCCGCAACTGCCCGTAGATCGCCTGGGCCTTGGCCAGGGAGGCGTCGGCGTCGGCCACCCGCCCCTCGGCGAGGAAGGTCCGCGCCACCTGCCGGTGCATGCCCGCGACCAGCGCCGGGTCGCTGACCTGCGGGGCCAGTGCGAGGGCGAGCTCGGCGGCGTGGGCCGCGCGGGCGTGCGCGCCCATGTCGATGTACGGCCCGATCACCGCCGCGTACAGCAGCACCAGCGCCTCGGGGTCGGCCAGCCCGCTGGTGCTCAGCTCGTCGATGGTGGATTCGAGGAGGTAGCAGGCGTAGCGCAGCTCGCCGGCGAGCAGGTGCGCGATGGCGCGGCCGCGGATCGGGCGGGCGCGGTGGGGGAGGGGCTCATCGGCCAGTAGCCGTTCCGCCGCCTCGAAGTGGTCTATGGCGTCCGGGAGTTCGCCGGATTCCAGGGCGCAGTCGCCGAGCCCGAGCCGTGCCTCCGCCTGCTCGGCGACGAGCCCGAGGTGCTCGGCCTCGGCGAGCAGCCGCCGGTAGCGGTCGGCGGCCTCGTCCGCGGCGCCGGTGGCGAGCGTCTGCTGGGCGTCGGCGAGGGCGAGCCGCAGCTCGGTGGCCAGGTGGGCGGGGCGGCCGGTGGCGAGTTCCTCGTACGAGGTGTTCAGTCGCCCGGCGAGGAAGCGCAGCGCCGTCTCGGAGGGGCGGACCTTGCCCGACTCCAGTGTCGAGATGTAGGCGGGCGTATAGCTGGGCTCCGCCAACTGTCTTTGCGTCATGCCCAGTTCGGTGCGCATGCGCTGAACTCTGCGCCCGATGCGGGCCGGTTCGTCCACGAAGTCCCCCTGGTTGCTCGAACTCCCCCAGTATTCAGGGGGATCGGGCCATTGCGCACGCCCCCTGCGGCACCTAATTTAAGCAGCCGATTCAGCATGCTTATCCCGCTGCTTAACCACCTTTCCCGGGGGAGGACTTGATGAGTCCAGCCATACGCCGTCCCGCCGTGCGCGCCGTGCTGCGCGGGGCCTTCGCGGCGGCCTGCGCGACCGCGATGCTGCTCGCCGCCGGTCCGGCGGGGGCGGCGGACGCGCCGCCGAAGCCGCTGGTGGAGGTGGAGGTGCCGGGGCCGGAGCACGGCGGCGAGGCCGGCTCCGGGCATGCCCTCGTACCGGCCGCGGGCACCCGGTCGAAGAGCACAGGACGGCTCTCCGAGGCCCAGCGGGCGACCGACGGCGACGTCTCCAAGATGATCGACAACGGACCCACCGCCGACCGCCTGGACGTGGTCTTCGTCGGTGACGGCTACACCGCCGCCGAGCTGGACCGCTTCCACGCCGACGCCCGGCAGAAGTGGGCCGAGGTCACCGCCGTCGAGCCCTACACCACCTATCGCAACCTCTTCAACGTCTGGACGGTCGACGCGGTCTCCCGTGAGTCGGGGGTCTCCGGGGACCCCGACCGGGCCGCGGTCCGCGACACGGCCCTCGGTTCGTACTTCTGGTGCGAGGAGATCGAGCGGCTGCTCTGCATCGACCAGCCCAAGGTCGACGCGTACGTGGCGAAGGCTCCGGCGGCGGACCTCGTCATCGTGCTGGCCAACAGCGCGAAGTACGGCGGCGCGGGCTACAACGAGCGCAGCGCCACCCTCGGTTACGAGGGGATATCCACGGCCTCGGCAGGCCACGCGAAGTCCGGGCACGTCGCCGTCCACGAGACCGGACACTCGCTGGGCAAGCTCGCCGACGAGTACTTCTACGCGGGGGTCCCGGACTACGAGAAGTACACCGGCCCCGAGCCCGCCGAGTCCAACAGCTCCACCCTGACCGCGGACCGGATGGCCGGGGAGCGGGCCAAGTGGTACCGCTGGCTCGGCGAACAGTCCCCGGACGGCGGTACCGTCGGCGCGTACGAGGGCGGCGGCTACTTCGTCACCGGGCTCTACCGGCCCACCGACAACTCGATCATGCGGGTGCTGGGCAAGCCCTTCAACCTGCCCGGTGTCGAGGCGATGATCGCCGGGTTCCACCGGCACGCCAGGACGGTCACCCCGCTGACCCCGACCGACCGCACCCTGCGGGTGCGCCACACGGCGAAGGCGGCCGTGCCGAAGCTGGCGGGCGCCGACGGGAGGCAGCTGGTGGTCCGGTGGTACCTGGACGGGCGGGAGCTGAAGCGGTTCGAGGGCCGGACCGAGGTGCGGGTGGCGGAGCTGTGGCTGTTCGACCTGCGCTCGCACCGGCTGTCCGTCACGGCCGAGGACCGCACGCCCTCGGTGCGCGACCCGCAGATCGCCCGCACCCTGCGCTCCACGACCGAGTGGACGGTCCGCCTCTGAGGTCCCGCCGGGCCCGTTGGCTCTACAGGGACGCGGCGAGGCCGTCGAGGACCAGGCCGAGGCCGAGTTCGAAGCCGCGGTCGTCGAGCTCGGCCAGGCCGGCACCGGTGGCCGCGGCGTCGGTGAGGGAGTCGGCCAGGGCCGGGTAGTCGGGCCGGTACTCCCCGGCGGGGCGGGTGAATCCCGCGGTGAAGGTCTCCAGGGCCGAGCCGAGGACCAGGTAGTCGATGGCGGCGGCGGCCTCGGCGGCGCGGGCCGGGGTGCAGCCCGCCCGGATCAGGGCGGCGAGCAGCGCGTCGTAGCCGCGCAGGGCGGGGGCCGCCTCGACCGCGCGCCGGGCCGCCGGGGCGATCGCGTTCGGGTGGCGCAGGTAGACCCGGCGGTAGCCGCGCGCGTAGGCCGCGATCCCCTCCCGCCAGTCGGGCCCGTCGAGCGGGCTCAGATCGATCTCCTCGTTGATCAGCTCCGAGACCGCGTCGAGGACGTCGTCCTTGGACGCGACGTGGTGGTACAGGGAGGCGCCCCTGACCCCGAGCCGGTCGGCGAGCGTACGCATCTTCAGCGCCTGGGGGCCCTCCTCGTCGAGGAGTTCGAGGGCCGCGCGCGCGATGCTCCCGCGGCTGAGCAGCGGCTGGTTCGGTCGGCCCACGTGTGATCCCCCTCGTCGTCGGCCGCCAGATTACCCGTCCGGAGGGGCTTCCCAAGGAGTTCAGGTCGGGTTAAGGTCCCCGCATTCCCGCAACCTAACAACGTTAGATTTAGCTTCCGGGGCACGTCGGCCGATCGGCGCGTCCCGCTTTGCGAGAGGTGCGCCATGCCCGACCTTGCCCCCGCACGCCCTGAACCGGGCGGCGCAGGCGCCGACACCGACGCCGCCCGCCTGGCCGATCTCGGCTACACCCAGGAGCTCAGCCGCAGCCTCGGCATCCTGGGCAACATCGCCATGGGCTTCGCCGTGGTCTCGCCCGTCGTCGCCCTCTACGCCGTCTCGATGGTCGGCACGATGATCGCCGGACCCGCCTGGGTCTGGGCGCTGCCGATCGTGCTCCTCGGCCAGTGCCTGGTGGTCAACGTCTACTCCGAGCTGGCCTCCCAGTGGCCGCTCGCCGGCGGCCCGTACCAGTGGGGCCGGCGGCTGCTCGGCCCGTCCTTCGGGTGGATGAGCGGCTGGGTGTGGCAGTTCGCGGTGATGTTCGGCAACACCACCGTCGCGTACCTGGCGGCCCCCTGGGCCTTCGCCCTCGTCGGCGCCACGCCCACCCCGGGCTCCCTGGTCGCGGTGGCCGCCGGGATCCTGCTGGCCTGCATGCTGGTCAACGCGTACGGGATCAGGATCCTGAGCTGGTTCGTCTCGCTCGGAATCGCCGCCGAGGCCATCGCCTCCGTACTGGTCGGCTTCGCGCTCCTGCTGTTCTTCCGCGAGCACGGGTTCTCGCTGTTCACCGAGACCCTCGGCGCCGAGGAGCTCTCCGGCGGGTCGACCGTCGTGGCCTTCCTCGCCGTCCTGGCCGTCGCCGGCTGGGGCTTCATCGGATTCGACGCCTGCGTCTCCACCGCCGAGGAGACCAAGGACGCCGGCCGGCAGGTGCCCCGCGCCATGTGGTGGGCGCTGCTCAGCGTCGGCCTCGTGGTCATCCTCAACGCGATGGCCGTCGCCCTCGCCCACCCCGCGCCGCAGGCCGTCGTCGCGGGTGAGGACCTCGACCCGGTGACCACCGCCGTCACCACCGCCTTCGGGTCCTGGTCCGACAAGCCCTTCGTGGCCGTCGTCCTCGTCGGATTCCTCGCCTGCGCCATGGCCTCCCAGGGCGGCGCCGCCCGCGGCGTCTACTCGCTGGCCCGTGACGGCGTGTTCCCCTTCTCCCGCCAGGTGCGCAAGGTCAACCGCCGCCAGGCCCCCATCGGCGGACTCGTCGCCTCGACGCTCGTCAGCTGTACGGGCCTGCTGCTGGGCCTGAACGCCACCGCGATCGGCAGCCTGATCGCCTTCGGCACCGCCGCCACCTTCCTGCCGTTCTTCCTGGTCAGCCTGGCCGCCCTGATCGCCCGCCTGCGCGGCACCTGGGTCCCCTCCGGCCACATCCGGCTGGGGCGCAAGGGCACCTTCCTGAACGTGCTGGCCGTGCTCTGGACCGCCTTCGAGGTCGCCAACGTGTGCTGGCCGCGCGCCGTCCTCGCCCCGCCGGGAGCCCCCTGGTACCAGATCTGGGCGGGCCTGCTGGGCACCGGCGTGGTGATCACCGTCGGACTGGTCTACCTGGTCGCGAAGAAGCCGCAGAAGGCCCTGCTGGCCGCGCAGGCCCGTGAGGAGAGCGGCCGGAGCGAGGAGAACGAGCAGGGCGAGCAGAGCGAGGGCGGGCAGGCGGGCGTACTCGCCGCCGAGCGCCCCTGATCACCCCGCTCTCCGTCCCCCCTCTCCACCCCCGGATCTCCATCCCGTCCCCATCCCTCCATCCCTGATCCACAGGGTCGTCCGGCCCTGTCCGGAACGGAATCCCCACCGAAGGAGTAGTGTCATGGACCTGCCACGAATGACGCGTCGCGGCTTCGGCGCCGCAGCCCTCGCGGCCGCCGCCGTCCCCCTGCTCGGCCGCACCGCCTTCGCCTCGCCGAGCGAGGACCCGCACCACGCACCGGCCGAATGGGAGGCGCACGCCGCCTGTGTGATGGCCTGGCCGTGGGACCGACAGGTCGGGTGGGGCGGACTGCTCCCCGACGTCCAGGCCGAGATCGCCGGCATCGCCCGGGCCGTCGCCCGCTTCGAGCCGGTGATCATGGTCGCCGAACCGGGCCAGGCCGCGGAGGCGCGCGCCCAGTGCGGCAGCACGGTCACGGTCATCGAGTACCCGATCAACGACTGTTGGACCCGGGACACCGGCCCGATCTTCGCGGTCAACCCCGGGAAGACCCACCGGATCGGCCTCGACTTCGGGTTCAACGGCTGGGGCAACAAGTACCCCTTCGACAAGGACGACTTCCTGCCCGTCGGCGTGTGCGCCCACCTGGGCGACACCCGCAAGCCCGTCGACATGGTCCTGGAGGGCGGCGCCGTCCTCACCGACGGGCAGGGCACCCTCATCACCACCGAGGAATGCCTGCTCAACCCCAACCGCAACCCCGGCATGACCCGCGCGCAGATCGAGGCCAAGCTGCTCGCCGCGTACGGAGCGAGCAAGCTCATATGGCTCCCGTACGGGCTCCACCACGACGAGATCACCAACGGGCACGTCGACCTCGTCGCCGCCTACCTGGGCCCCGCCAAGCTCCTGCTCCACACCCAGCCCGACCCGACCAACCCCAACCACGCCCGGATGGCCGCCAACAAGGCGGTCCTCGACGCCGCGACCGACGCGTGCGGCCGGCCCTTCCAGGTGGTGGAGATGCACCACCAGCCGCACTTCCGCCAGAACGGACTGACCGTCGAGACCTTCAGCTACACGAACTACTACCTGACCAGCGGCAGCGTCGTCGTACCCACCTCCGGGGAGTCGACCGACGCCCTCGCCCTCGCACAGTTCGCCACCCTCTTCCCCGGCCGCGAGGTCGTCGGCGCCCGGGCGCGCGTCCTGGCCTGGGGCGGCGGCGGCGTCCACTGCGTGACCCAGCACGTCCCGGCGGTCACGGCCTGAGGCCGTCACCACCTCAACAACGCACCGGCCGGTGTCCGCGGCGACGGGGGATCGCGGCGGCCACCGGCCGGTGTCCACGGGGGCGGGGCGGGACGGGACGGGCTACATGGGGTCCATTCCCCTGTCGTCCATCGTGCCCTCGCGCTCGCTCTGCTCCTGCAGGCGGCGGGCCTTCTCCTTCAGCCGCTTGCGCTCTTCGGGGTCGGTCGACCGGTCGGCCGCCTCGATCAGTTCCTGGGCCTTGGCGCGCATCTGCTGGGACCGGCCGCGGGACTCGCCTGAAACGCTCATGATCACTCCTTGGATCAGTGGGGGAGAGCGGGCGGATTCAGCGAACCAGCAGCGCCCGGCGCCCGCATCTCGAACGGTCACCGAGCGTGACCCGTCCGGCCGTCCGGGCGCGCCCGGCCCCGCCGCCTGGCTTAGGCTCGGACCAGGCGGAGAAGGGGATGGTGCTCATGTGTCGCTGGCTCGCCTACTCCGGTTCGCCCCTGCTCCTCGACGCCGTGCTCTACCGGCCGGAGCACTCCCTGATCAACCAGAGCCTGCACGCGCGGATGGGCGTGGAGTCCACCAACGGCGACGGCTTCGGCATCGGCTGGTACAGCGCGGACGGCAGCGGCGACGGGACCCCCGCCGTCTTCAAGGACATCGCCCCCGCGTGGAACAACCGCAACCTGCGCGAACTGGCCGGCCACGTCCGCTCGCCGCTGTTCTTCGCGCACGTACGGGCCTCCACCGGGTCCGCGATCCAGCAGACCAACTGCCACCCCTTCCGGCACGGCCGCTGGCTGTGGATGCACAACGGGGCGATCGCCGACTTCAGCCGGCTCCAGCGGGACCTGTGCATGGCCGTCGACCCGGCCCTCTTCTCCTCCATCGAGGGCTCCACCGACTCCGAGGTGATGTTCTACCTCGCGGTGACCTACGGCCTCGACCAGGACGTGCCCGGCGCCGTCGCGCGGATGGCGGGCCTGGTGGAGCGGCTCGGCAAGGAGCACGGGGTGGCGGACCCGCTCCAGATGACGGTGGCGGTGAGTGACGGGGAGCGCCTCTGGGCCTTTCGGTACTCCTCCCAGGGCAGGTCCAGGTCGCTGTTCTACAGCAGCAAGGCCGAGACCGTACGCCACCTCCACCCCGAGCTGGACTTCCTCGCCGAGGTCTCCGACGCGACGCGGCTCGTGGTCTCCGAGCCCCTGGGCGACCTGCCCGGACTGTGGAACGAGCTGCCCGAGGCGAGCTACGCGGTGATCCCCGCGGCCTCGGAGGCGGACTACCTGCCCTTCGTACCGGAACTGCCCTGAGCTACCCGGCGTCCGCGGCCAGGGACGTGGTGAGGGTGAAGAGCGCTCCGTCCGGGTCGCGCAGCGCCACCCAGCGTTCCGAGGCGTTCGACGTGACGTCCGAGACGGGACGCCCGCCCATGGACACGGCGGCCTCGACGGCGGGCTTCAGCCGGGGCACGCGGAAGTGGACGTGCCAGCGGGGCCGGGTGTGCGGGGAGTAGGAGGCGAGCTCGACCGGGCCGCTGTTGAGGCGGGCCACGGGCTCTCCGCCCTGCCGCAGGACCACCTGGTCCTCCTCGTACGACACCTCGCAGCACCCGGTCCGGCCGGAGGCCCACTCCAGCACCGCCCCGTAGAAGATCGCCGCGTCGAAGGCGTTCCTGGTGCGCAGCTCCAGCCAGGCGGGCGCCCGGCCCCGGCCCACCCGCCAGTGGGGCGACACGGCGCCCTCCCAGATCCCGAAGACCGCCCCGTCCGGGTCGGCGACCAGCGCCGCGCGGCCGCCGGTGGCGAAGGAGACCGGCCCCACCGCTATCGTGCCCGTGCGCTCCCGGATGCGGTCCACGGCCACGTCGGCGTCGTCCACGGCGAAGTACGGGGTCCAGGCCACGGCGACCCCCAGGTCGGCCGCCAGCGCCCCGATGCCCGCCACCGGAACCCCGTCCATCTCGGCGACCGAGAAGGCCTCGCCCAGCCGGGCCGGCCGGAAGGCCCAACCCGCGACCGCGCGGTAGAAGCGCTGCGCGGTCGTGAGGTCGCGGGCCATGAGACTGACCCAGCACGGAGCTCCGAAGACCTCCCTCGTAGAAATCTCCACCACGCGCTCCGTCCCTCGGACCCCACCGTCTCATTCTGGTCCTTTTCGGGATGGTCTTCGAGCGAAGCACGCCCCCGCGCGGCGGCTCACCCCTAATCTCGGAACCGGACGCTCCGAGCACGCCCGGAAGGCAGGTCTCCCATGGCCGGATCCAAGGTTCCCGTGATCGACCTCGGACCGTGGCGGTCCGGCGACCCCGAGGCCCGGGCCCGTACGGCGGCCCGCGTCGACGAGGCCCTGCGGGAGGCCGGATTCCTCCTGGTCACCGGACACGGCATCGATCCCGCGCTGCCCGCCCGGATCCGGCAGGCGGGGCGCGCGTTCTTCCGGCTGCCGGCCGCCGCGAAGGAGCCGTACGCGGTCACGGTCGGCGGCCGCGGCTGGCTCGGCCCCGGGGCCGAGGCCAACAGCTACGCCGAGGGGACGGCCTCGCCGCCCGACATGAAGGAATCGTGGTCCTGGGCCGCGGACGACCCCACGGGTGACGCGGCCGTGGACGCCGAGTGGTTCCGGCCCAACGCGTGGCCGGCGGAGGCGCCCGCGCTGCGGGCGCTGGTGACGGAGTACCTGGGCCTGATGCGGGCCCTCTCCGACGAGCTGCTGGAACTGCTCGCCACCGCCCTCGGCCTGGCCGAGGACCACTTCACCCGGCACACGTCCCACCCCACCTGGGGGTTCAACCTCAACTGGTACCCGGGCGCCGAGGTCGTCGGCCCGCCGCTGCCCGGCCAGTTCCGCATCGGTGCGCACACCGACTTCGGCACGGTCACGGTCCTCGACCGCCAGCCGGGCTCGGGCGGGCTCCAGATCCACACCGACGCCGACGGCTGGGAGGACGCCCCCTACGATCCGGCCGCCCTCACCGTGAACATCGGCGACCTGATGGCCCGTTGGACCGGGGACCGGTGGCGGGCCGGCCGCCACCGGGTGCTGCCGCCGCCCGCCGACGCGCCCGCCGAGGAACTGATCTCCCTGGTCTACTTCTACGAGTGCGACGCGCACACCCGCGTGGAATCCCTGCCCGCCCCCGTGGGCCGCGTGGTGCACGGCCCGGTGGACTCCCACGCGTACCTGCGGGACAAGCTCCGCGCGATCAGCGTGCCCGACGGGACTACGACTTCAGGGTGAGCCGGAGCCCGACCCAGGTGGGACGGGCTCCTCCTCCTGTGAGTTGACGATCCGGCAGCTCGCGCTCAGTAGGTTCGGACGCATGAACCGACGCCGTACGGCCTCCGCCGCAGCCTTACTCGCCCTCCTCCTGCCGCTCCCGCTCGCCGCCGCGGGCACATCGGCGGCCGCCGACTCCCCGGCCGTGGCCGAGAGCCGCCACACCGCGGTGGAACTCCCCGGCCCCACCGGCCGTTTCTCCGTCGGGCAGGAGACGCTCCACCTCGTGGACCGCAGCCGGACCGACCCCTGGGCAGAGCGGTCCGGGCCGCGCGAGCTGATGGTGACCATGCGCTATCCGGCGCACCGGGGCGGCGGCCCCGTGCGCTACCTCACCCGTGAGGAGGCCCGGTTGATGCTGATCGACCGGGGGCTGGACAAGGTGATCCCGGTCGAGCCCCTGGCCGGAACGGCGACCCACGCCCGGGCCGGGGCACGCCCCGTCGCGGGCCGGTATCCGCTGATCGTCCTCTCGCCGGGCTTCACCGTCTCGCGCGCCACCCTCACCGCGCTCGCCGAGGACCTGGCCTCGCGCGGCTACGTCGTCGCCGCGGTCGACCACGCGTACGAGAGCGCGGGGACCGCCTTCCCCGGCGGGCGCGTGCTGCAGTGCCTGGCCTGCGAGAAGGTCGAGGCGGGTGGCGCGACCATGCAGACGGTCAGCGACACCCGGGCCCGCGACGTGTCCTTCCTCCTCGACCGGCTCACCGGACCGGACCCGGCCTGGCGCCACGCCGGTATCATCGACCGGAGCCGCATCGCGATGGCGGGCCACTCCATCGGCGGCGCCTCGGCGGCCGCCGCGATGGCGACCGACCCCCGGGTCCTGGCCGGGGTCAACCTGGACGGCGGACTCGCGACCCCGGTGCCCGAGACCGGGCTCGGCGGGCGCCCGTTCATGCTGATCGGCGCGCAGAACCGGGGCCCGGGCGGCAGCCCGACCTGGAGCCGCGACTGGCCGAAGCTCGACGGCTGGAAGCGCTGGATCACCTTCGCCGACTCCGGCCACTTCACCTTCAGCGACTTCCCGGCGATCGCCGACCAGCTCGGCCTCCGGGACCCCGAGGCCCCGCTGCCCGGCGACCGCTCCGTGGAGCTGACCCGGCGCTACGTGGCCGCCTTCTTCGACCAGCACCTGAAGGGCAAGCCCCAGCCCGTGCTGGACGGCCCGTCCCCCGACGCGCCGGAGGTCCGCTTCCACACGCCCTGAACCGCCCCTCAGACCACCGTCACCGGGTGGCGCACGACCGCGTCGAAGAGGTAGCCCTGCGTGTTGTGGGCCGTAGTCGCGGGCTGCGTCCGCCCGGTGGCGTCGGTCGCCCGCGCCAGCAGCGCCGTCGCCCCCGTCGCCCGCGGGGTCCACGGCACCGACCAGCGCACCCAGCTGCCCCGGCGGGGGCGTCGTGCAGCCGGGTCCGCTGCCAGCGGACCCCGCCGTCGGTGCTGACCTCGACCCGGCGCACGGGAGCCGCGCCCGACCAGGACCGGCCGGTCAGCAGCCGCGTCCGGTGCACGGGGAGGGACGCCCCCAGCTCCAGCTCGAAGGCGCTCTTGAGGGTCTGCCGGGTCAGCGGGGCGCTGCCCTCCGCCGGCTGCCCGGGGCCGAACAGCCGGTACATGTCGGTGTTCCACGGCGAGTACAGCGGTGCGGCGCTCACCTCGATGTCCCCGACCCATTTGATCGAGGAGATCCCGACCCACTCCGGGACGACGAGGCGCACCGGGCCGCCGTGGTCCGGCGGCAGCGGATCCCCGTTCATCTCGTACGCGAGCAGTACGTCGTCCAGCGCCTTCGAGACCGGCAGCGGACGCCGCACCCGCCCCAGGTTCACCCCGTTCGCGACCACGTCGTCGTCCAGCCCGCGCGGCAGCACGTCGACGGCGCCGCGCGTCACGCCCGCCTGCCGCAGTACGTCCGACAGCCGGGCCCCGCGCCAGTGCGCGACCCCGATGGCGCCCAGCGTCCACGCGGTGCCGGTGACCTGCCGGCCCTGCTGGGTGGAGTAGAAGCTCCGGCCGTTGCCCGCGCACTCGATGAACAGCGTCCGCTCGACCGCCGGCAGGGCGCGCAGCCGGTCGTACGAGAACGTGACGGGGCCGCCCGCCAGCCCGTCGCCCCACACCTCGAGCCGCCAGTCGCCGGCCTCGATCCGCGGGGTGCGGGTGTGGTTCCGTACGAAGAACCGGTCGATGGGGGTGAGCGGCCCGGTGCCGCGCAGGGCGGCGAAGTTCGTCTCCGCGTTGGTGCCCCGGATGGTGAACAGCTCGGCCGGCAGCGGCTTGACGACGCCCGGCGGCTCGGCGGCCGCGGCCGGGCCCGCCGCGCCCAGGCCCAGCGATCCGGCGGCGGCGCCCGCCGCGAAGAGCTTGAGCAGGTCCCGGCGGTCCACCCCGGCGGAACGGGCGCGTCCGCGGGCCCACTGCCGCAGGCGCGTGCGGTCGTAGCGACTCTCGTCGGACAGGTCGAAGGGCATGGCGGGGTCACTCCTTGATCGCGGTTCCCGACGGACCGTAGGGGCCCGGGGCAGGCCGCGGGAACCTTCCCACCGTGATGGCCACGAACCTGCAACACCGCCGCAACGGCCGATTACCGCTGGTCCGGCGAATTTCGGCAGGATGTGGCCCATGACCGAGATCCGTACCCCCCGACTCCTCCTCCGCCGCTGGACCGACGACGACCTCGTCCCCCTGTCGGAGATCAACGCCGACCCGGAGGTGATGCGCTGGATCGGCGACGGCTCCGTCCTCGACCTGGACCGGACCGCCGAGGACATCGAGCGCTGGGAGGAGGAGTGGGACGAGGAGGGCTTCGGGCTCTTCGCCGTCGAACTCCTGGGCTCGGGCGAGCTGATCGGAGCCGTCGGCCTCTCGGTCCCGGAGTACCTGCCCGAGGTGGCGCACGAGGTCGAGATCAGCTGGCGGCTCGGACGCCAGTACTGGGGCCAGGGCTACGCCTCCGAGGCCGCCCAGGCCACCCTGGAGTTCGCCCTCCAGGACCGGGGCCTGGACCGGGTCGTCGCCGTCAACCGGGCGGGCAACGAGGTCTCCGAGAACGTGATCCGCAAGCTGGGCATGGTGCCGGAGCGCGACACCACGGACCCCCGGTACGGACACCTCCTGCAGATCCACGCCATCGACCTCACGGAGTACGAGGCCTGATCGGGCCGACCGCATCGGCCGATCGGTTGACCCGGAGGTCCTCCGGAGCGCTCGCGGGCTCCGGCCGCCGGGCGGACCGGGGAGCGGCCCCGGCACGGCGACCATGGACCGGGGGAGCGGGAGGGCGGACACGGGCCCTCCCCGCCCCGGAGCCGAGAGGGACACCATGAACGCGCACGACCGACTCCTCCTCGACGCCGCCCGGCGCGGCGACGCGGCCGCGGCGGCCGAGGCCCTCGCCGCCGGCGCCGCGGTCGAGGCCCGCGACGAGGAGCTCCGCACCCCGCTGCTGCTCGCCGCGCTCGGCGACCACCTCGACGCGGCCGCGCTGCTGCTCGCCGCCGGAGCCGACCCGAACGCCCCGGACTCGCGCGAGGACAGCCCCTGGCTGGTCACCGGGGTCACCGGCAGTGTCCGGATGATGCGCCTGCTGCTGCCCGCCGGACCCGACCTGAAACAGCGCAACCGCTTCGGCGGGATCTCCCTCATCCCGGCCGCCGAGCGGGGGCACACCGCGTACGTGCGCGCCGTGCTGGACGAGACGGACATCGACGTGGACCACGTCAACCGGCTCGGCTGGACCGCCCTGCTGGAGGCGGTGATCCTCGGCGACGGCGGCCCCCGGCACGAGGAGATCGTCGCCCTGCTGCTCGCGGCGGGCGCCGACCCGGTGCTGGCCGACCACGACGGCGTCACCCCGTACGAGCACGCCGCACGCCGCGGCTTCGACGGCATGGCGCGCATCCTGCGCGCGGCCGAGGAGGCCCGGGACGAGCGGGGGACGGGCCGGTGAACCGCCGCGCGCGGGGCGCCCGTACCGTCCTCGCGGGACTCGCCGCCGCCCTGCTGCTCGGCGCCTGCACCGGGACCGGGCGGCCCGCGGAGGCCCCGGCCCCGGCGCCGTCCGCCGCCTCCCCGCTGGCGGCCACCGCGCCGACCCCGCAAGGGCTGCTGCTGACCGCCGACTTCGGGGCCGACACCGTCACCTTCGTGGACCCGGAGCGCGGAGCGCTCGCCTCCGTCCCCGTCGGACGGGCCCCGTACGGGCTGGCCGTCGGCGCGGACGGCCGCGCCTGGGTGGCCACCGCCGAGGGCCTCGCCGTGGTCGACACCCGCACCCGTACGCGGCTGGCCCGCATCCCGTACCGCACCGGCACCGGCCCGGTCACCGACGGCGAGTACCGGGGCGGCGGCATGGGCGTCGCCCTGTCGCCCGACGGCGCGCGCGCCTACGTCGGCGTCAACGTGCCCGGTACGACGGGCGTGCTGGAGGTCGTGGACACCGCGACCCGCGAGGTCACCGCCGTCGTGCCGGTCGGCCGGCGCCCCTTCGACGTGGACGTGTCACGCGACGGCTCCGAGGTCTACGTCACCGGCCACGACTCCTTCGACCTCACCGTCGTGGCGGCCGGACCGCTCAGCCCACGCCGGATCGAAGTGGCCCCGTACGGCACCGAGGGCGGGCTCGGCTCCTGGCTGAAGCCGCACTACGCGGTCGTCCGCCCGTCCGACGGGATGCTGCTGCTCCCCTTCGAGGGCGAGCGGCTGGCCGTGGTCGACCCGCGGACCGGGCGCACCACGATCGAGCCGATGACCGCCGACACCCACCAGCACGGGACCGCCCTGACCGCGGACGGCAGGCTGCTGGTGGTCGGCACGGGCCCGGTGGAGCCAGGGGAGGGCAAGGGCCCGTCGCTGACGGTCCGTTCCCCGGACGGTGCCGAGCGCGTGTACCCGCTGGCCGGACCGCACGAGGACGTGGCCGTCTCCCGCGACGGCCGGACCGCGTACGTCACGGGCGGCTACACCCGCGACGGCTACTGGAACGGCATCACCGTCGTCGAACTCGACACGGGCGCCACCCGCCGCCTCCCGGCGGGCGCGCGGCCGCTGGGGATCACCGTCCTCTGAGGCCCCCTCAGGAGGACGCGGTGCCCGGGGCCTGGGCCGCGCCGCCGGCGCGGATCGCCGCGAGGGCGGCGGTGTGCAGGGCGGCCGGGTCCCCGTGGTGGGGGAGCGGGCTGCCGGTGAGCGTGTACCACTCGTCGGCGTCCTTGTACTGGACGTCGAACCGGACCAGGCCCCCGGCCACCGCCGTGGTGCGCAGGGTGAGCGGGCCGGTGATCACGCCGACCTCGTCGGTCATCGCGCCGCCCGGCCCGGCGAGGACCTCGTCCCGCCACGGCCCCGCTTCGGTCGTTCCGGTCATGAGGCGCAGGTGTCCAGCATGGTGGTGAGCATCTTCTTCTCCGGTTCGGTGACGGTCAGGCCGTAGGTGGATTTGACGGTGGTCCAGGCCCGTCCGTACTGGCACCAGCTCGCACGGTCCGGCGGCTGCCACAGGTCGGGGCTCTGGTCGCCCTTGGAGCGGTTCGAGGCGGCGGTCACGGCCAGCAGCTGGGGGTGCGTCAGATCGTTCGCGAACGCCTTGCGTTTGGCGGCGTCCCAGCCGGCCGCGCCGGACCGCCAGCCCTCGGCCAGCGGCACCATGTGGTCGATGTCCATCTTGGCCGCGTCGGTGACGGTCACCCCGTCGTACAGGCTCTTCCACGTACCGGACACCGCCCGGCACTCGGCGTCCTGCGCGACATCGGTGCCGTCGCGCTTGAGGACGACCTCGCGGGTGTCGCACTTGTTGCCCTGCTGCGCCCAGTGCGTGAACTTGTCGCGGCTGTACCCGGCCATCGTGCCCACCGGCGCGACCTTCAACGCCGCCAGCTGGGTGCGGGCCACGGCCGTGCCGACCATGCCCGGCAGCACGTCCCCGCCGGTGGGCTTGGCGTCACCGGCGGGTGGGGAGGACCGGGAGGCCGACGGCCTCGCGTCGCCGTCCTTGCCCCCGCCGGACTCCTTCGGACCGGAACAGCCGACCACCGCCAGCAGCAGCGCCGCCGCCAGGACCGCACCGGGCACCCGTATCTGACGCACCATGACCCCACCCCAACCGATTCCGCGTCGCCAATGTCCCCTGAACACTACCCAGAACCGGACATTCAACCGGACATCCACCCTCCGCCCGGCGTTGTCAGTGCCTCTCGCTAGTCTCCCGGCATACCGCAGCTCAGGGGGGCTTTGACCCCGCTGTCAGGGCTGCGCGCGAACAGTCGGGACATTCGGGGAAAGGGTGCGGGCCGATGGCATGGCTGGCGGCGGGCGAGGGGTACGAGATCGCCCTGATCGAGGGGCGGGTGGCGGCGCGGTCCACCACCGGCCGGGCGGCGGGACGGCAGTTGAAGACCCTGCCCAAGGGACTGAAGGACCATCCCGAGGTGGACCGGCTGCGCCGGCTCTCCGCATGGCTCGACCGGCACGCCGCGGCCTGCGTCGCACAGGTGGACACCTGGATGGTCTCCTCGCTGCCGGTGCCGACCGCGCTGCTCGCCCGGCTCTGGCCGGACGAGGCCTGGCAGAGCGCCCTGCGCGACCTGGCCGTCGTCGGCGAGGACCCCGACGAGGTGGGCTTCCTGCGGGACGCCACCGAGACCGGTGAGCTGAAGGTGGTCAACCTCGACGGCGAGACCGTACGGCTCTCCCCGCGCACGGTGACCCTGCCGCACCCGGTGCTGCTGCCCGACCTCGACGACGTACGGGACTTCGCGGCCGAACTGGGCATCACCCAGCGCGTCGAGCAGATCCACCGTGCCACCTGGCACAAGCCCGACGGGCTGACCGCCACCGCCACCGAGGTGCGCGACTACGCCGGCGGGGTCTTCCCCACCCGCTTCAGCCTCGCGGCCCGGGCCACGGGCCTCGGCTACCGGGTCTCCGGCGGCTACGCCACCTGCAAGGTCCGCGACGGAGGCCGCGGGACGGAGGCGGCGGTGTGGATCGGCGAGCCCTACTACGAGGACGAGGCGACCACCGGCGCCCTGAACTGGCAGGACGAGGAAGGCCGGGTGGTGCGGCTGGCCGAGGTCGGACCGGTGGCCTGGTCCGAGGGAATGCGGATGGCCGCGGCGCTGTACGCCGGGCGCAAGATCGAGGAGGGCAAGGACGCATGAGCACGGACCTGGACACGAACGGCGCGGCGACGGCCGACACGAACGGCACCGGCACCGGCGGCGCGCACGGGGCCGGCGAGTCTTCCACTGGCACCGGTGAGGCCGGCGTGCACGGGGTCGGCGTGCAGGGGACCGGCGAGTCTGCCGCCGGCACCGGCACCGGCGAGGGCGCGGGCGGCGTTAAGGGCATCGGAGGGTCCGCGACCGGTATCGGCCGGCCCGCCGGCCGTGAGGCCGAACTGCTGCTCAAGGCGGGCGCGGTACTTCCGCTCGGCACCCCGGGTGCCGGGCCCCATGCCGTCGACCTGACCGCCCGCTCCTACCGACACCCCGCCCTCGGCGACGACCGCGTCGTCGTCCGGCTCGCCGCCGCCGAACTGGGCGCGGCCGAGGACCTCGCCGCCGGCTTCCTCGGACTCGTCCTCGACGAGGGGGAGCCGCCCGTGGTCGGCCTCGGGCAGCGCCAGGCCCTCGGATTCCCCGAATGGGTCCTCGTGCACCACCCCGAGGACGGCCACCACGCCCTCGCCGTGGTCCCCGAGCTCGATCGGATCGCCCACCAGGCCAAGACCAAGCCCAAGGCCGCCCTCGACGCCTGCCTCGAACTGGCCGGCCGACTCGCCGCCTCCGTCCCGCACTTCCTGCCCGTCTTCCACGAGCAGGCCGCCCGCACCTTCCTCTCCGTCGAGAACACCACCTACGCCGCCCAGCTGTTCGGCCGGGCCCGCACCGCCGAGGCCCAGCACGGACTGGCCGTCGACGAGGACCGCCTCGACGCCGTCTTCCTCGAATTCGCCCTGGCCGGCGCCCTGCCGGTGAAGGTGCTCACCGGCTACGGCAAGCAGCTGGCGCTCCGCGTCACCCCCGCCGAGGCCTACGCGCGCTTCCGCCGCCTGTGCGTGCGCCGCACCGCGGGCGGACTGCCGCCCTCCGCGCAGGCCGCCACCGAACTGCGCCGCCTCGCCCGCGCCGCGGGCCTGACGGGCAGCGAACCCGAGCAGGACTACCTCGCCGAACTGCTGCCCTTGCCCGCCACCCTGCGCGCCGCGACCGGCTGGTGGAAGGCCCACCGCGGTGCACTTGTCGCGCTCGCCCGGCGCGTGCCCGCCGTACGCGGCACTCTCCTCACCCTGACCCCGCCCGGCGGCGGCGACAGCGCCGAGCTCACCGCCCTGTGGCTGGAGCTCCTGGAGGAGTCCGGCGCCACCGCCGGACTGGAATCCGAGGACCTGCCCGCCGAGGAGCGGTGCGCCGACGGCGTCGCCGGCTGGCTCGAACGCTTCCACGCCGCCCGCCACGCCGGCTGGAGCCTGCGCCCCACACCGCCGGGCCTGCTCGGCCTCGTCACCCGCTGCGCGCCCCGCCTGCGTGCCGAACTCGCGCGTCCCGGCCGCGAAGCGGCCCTGCGCGTGGGCGTCGAGGACGCCGACCTCCTCGACCTGCTGCTCACCCTGGACATCCCCGTCGCCGACCCCGATCCGGCGGACCGGCGCCACCGCCACGACCAGCTGAACCTGCGCGACTGGGCCCGCGCCGACCAGCGCCGTGACCTGCTCGCCCTCGGCGCCGACGAGCGCTTCCACCCCGCCTTCCAGCGCGCGCTGAACGCCCTCGGGGACGCCACCAGCGGCACCGACATCATCCGGGCGGTCGCCGCCTCGGCCGGCGGCCGGCCGCTGCTGACCGAGTGGATGCGCGGCGTCGCCCGCGCCTCCCGGTCCGCCGGGCTGCCCGGAATCCCCGACGCCATCCAGCGACTGACCTGGCTGCCCGCCGAAGCCCTCACCCTCGCACCCGAGGAGGTCGCCGACGCGGCCGCCCTCGACCTCGCCGAAACCCTCGCCCGCACCCTGCGCGGCGGCCTCTTCGAGGAACTGGCCTGGCCCGCCTGGGAGAGCGCCGTCGCCGAACTCGGCGGCCATCGCCACCAGCGCCACCAGGGCCTGACCGTGGTGGAGGCCTGGCCGTACCTGATCGTCGCCAACCAGGCCCAGGTCCGGGTCATCGACGCCGACGCCACCGTCCTCACCCACGACCTGCGCGTGCCGACCGGCTCCGGGCACCGCCTCGGATTCCACTACGTAGACGGCGAACTGCTGGTCTTCTGGCACGACTGGAAAACCCGCGAAACCCAGGGCTACTGGCACACCTCGCCCGGCACCGTGCTCACCCTGGACTCCGACGCCAACCACTGGTCGCTGCGGTCCGAGGACATCACCCTGCCGCTGCCCGACGGCGGCCGCGCCACCGGCGCCGGCGTCCTGCACCGCGGCGACACCAAGCTGCCGGCCGAGCGGGCGATGCTGTCCGACGGCACCTCGTACTGGGTGTGGCAGCAGCGGGACGCCGACACCGAGCGCGGCTGGCGCGAGTACGACCCCGCGAGCTCCACCTACGGCCGGCTCTCCCAGCCCGCCTTCCTCACCGACGCCCTGCGCGGCCACGCCGATACGGCCGTGCTCCCCGCGCACAGCGCGTGGCTGCGGCCGGCGCCCACGGTGCCGGGCTCGGTGCTCGGAGCACCCGTCGACGGCTTGCTGGGGTGGCGTACCGTACGCCTCCCCGGGCACGGCTGGCACGGCTGCGACACCGCGGGCCGCAGTGTCACCGTGCCCGAGGGCGGCCACATGCCGGTCGCGGCTCTGGTCTTCCCCGGCGACGACCGGCCGCGAGCCCTGACCACGCAGTGGCGCGAGCTGAGCATCGGCGACCCGGAGGGGGTGGTCACCGCCCGGTCGAGCCGCGACCACCACCAGCTCGCGGCCACCGGCAGCGTGGACCTGCCGCCGCTCTCCCACTGGTACGCCCTGCGTCCCCGCGACCCCGAGGGCTCGGCCGCGCTGCGCACCGCCGACCGGGAGACCGTCGCCGCCCTGCTCAAGGCGGCAGCGGCCACCGAGAAGGCCGCGGACCTGCCCGGTGTGGTGAGTGCGGCGCTGCCGCGGGTCACCGCCCCGAAGCTGATCGGCGGCATCATCGAGGTGCTCCGCTTCACCCTCACCCAGCAGAAGGCCCTCGACGCGGTCGCCGCCCGGCTCCGGCCGGACACCGGCCCCGTCGAGGAGACCGAACAGGGGCCCACCGACCGGCTGCTCGGCGACGCCCTTTCCGGCATCATCGACGACGGCTACTACCGCTGGGGCAGCGACACCGACGCCGCCCACCGGATGCTGCGCGACCTCGCCGCCGCCCGCGCGGACTCGGGTGCCGCCGCGGTGCCCGGGCGACTCCACTTCGACGTCCCGGCCCCGACGTTCTCCACCCTGCCCTGGTCGCCGCTGATCGACCAGGCCGCCGCCGTCGCCTACCGCGCCGCCGGCCCGGTCCCCTCGGACGAGGAGCGGACGGCCCTGTTCACCCTGCTCGCCGCCGTGGACGAACTCGGCATGGACTCGGCCGAGGGATACGCCGGGCACTGGCGCCGGGTCCTGCTCCACCTCGACCGGAGCCACCTGAGCACCCCCGACGGCCGCATGAGGATGCTCCCGCACCAGTGCGTGTTCCCGCTCGGCGGCGGGGCCGTCGTAGCCCTGACCGAGCACAGCCAAACCGTCCCCGACGGGCACGAGTTCGGCGCCCTGCTCCACGACCCCACCGGACGCTTCACCGTCCCCGGCCCCTACACCGTGCGCGGCGAAGCCCCGCTCGGCGACCGCGGGCGCGGCCCCGGCTGGCTGTCCGCCTTCCTCGGCGCGGCCGCCGAGCACGACGGGCCGGCCCCCTTCCGCCCCGAGGCCGCCGAGGAGTTCTCCCGCCTCACCGGAGTCTCCGGCGCCCTCGCCCGGCTGGTCGTCGCGGGGCTCCCGTACCTCGACTCCTGGCAGCGCAACTTCCTGCCCACCGAGCTGCGGACCGCCCTCGGGCTCAAGGCCGCCGACGCGGCCTCGGCCCGCGACGAGCTCAGGAACCTCGACGCCTCGGTGCGCCGGGCCGTGCTCGCCGCCCTGCTGCCCGCCGACCCGGCCCGGCTGTGGAGCGAGGGCCCCGACGCGGCCGCCGCCGCGGAGGTGTGGAACCGGCACGTGGGCCGCCGTACGCCGGTACCCGACTGGCTGGCCACCGAGGCCGCCCGCGCCGTCCGCGGCCACTGGCCCGCCCACCGCTCCCTGGCCGCGCTGCTCGACCCGGCGGCCTCGCGCACCCTCTCCACCGACGTGGCCTGGACGGTGAACGGCGACCACGCGGAACCCCGCGAACCCGCCGAGGAGCCCTTCACCTCGTCCGCCCTGTGCGGGATCCTCGCCACGGCGGCCTGGCTGGCCCACCGGCTGCCCGCGGGCGATCCCGTACGCGCCGCCCTGCCGCCCGCGCTCACCGCCGTACGGCAGCGGCTCGCCGCGCCCGAACTGCTGCTCAGCACCCTCAACCACATCAGCCTGCCCGAATTCCGGAAGGCGGCGGGCAACCCCACCGAGACCGGCGAGGGCTACGAGCGGTACGGCGCGGTCGTCCTGCCCACCCACGACGACCGGCCCCGGCCCGCCCTGCGCCCCACCCTGCTGGACTCCACGGGCTCCGACCCGTACCTGCCGCTGCTGCGCGGCGCCGACCAGGGTCCCCTGGGCGTCGAGGAGGCGCTGCGGGCCGCGCACGACCCGGGCTTCGCCGCCCTGCTGGCCGACCCGGGTGCCCCGGCGGCGGGTGCCGCGGACGCGGACGGCACCTGGTGGCCGCAGGACCCGAGCCGCTCGGTACCGGAGGTCGTGGCGGAGGTCTGCGCCGCCCACGGCCTCGGCGCCGACGCGGCCGCCCTCTACCTCGGGTTGCTCGCCATGCCCGACCCCACCGACCGCAACACCGCGCGGTGGACCGGCTGGAAGCCGGCCCGCCTCAAGGCGGCCCGCGCCGAACTGGCCGCCACTGACCTCGTGGTGACGGCCGACCGGAGCCGGGCCGGGCGCTCGCTGTTCCTGCCCGGCGGGTGGGCCGACATGGCCGCGCCGACGCTGCCCGTGGAGCAGTGGAAGCTCCCGATGTACGGCCGCCTCGGCGTCCTGGTGCCCGGGGAGCCGGCCGCCGAACTCTACCGGCGGGCCTGGCAGCGGGTCCGCGAGGGGGACGCACCGCGCTTCGAGGAGCTCAAGGTGAAGCGCACCCGCCCGCGCCGCCGCTGACCACCACACCACACCCGTACCGCAAAGGACCCGTCATGACCGTCACAGAACCAGCGGCCGCCCCCTCCGCAGCCCGGCAGGTACTCCCCGCCGAGGAGCGCCACGCCGTCGAACTCGCCTTCCTCGCCGCCCAGGACCCCGGCCCCCGCCCGCCCGGCTGGGCGCTCACCCCGCGCGCCGTCGTCACCTTCGTCTGCGGCAGCGACGGCGCCGAACTCGCCCTGCCGGGTCGCCGCCGGGCCGGACTGCCGGCCAAGCTGGCCATCGCCCCCAAGTTCGTCGGCGAACGCGCCCTCGTGGAGCGGTGCGTGGTCACCCTCGCCGGAGAGCGCGGCCTGCTGCTCACCGGTGAGCCCGGCACCGCCAAGTCGATGCTCTCCGAACTGCTGGCCGCCGCCGTCTGCGGCACCAGCGCGCTGACCGTGCAGGGCACGGCCGGCACGACGGAGGACGCCTTCCGGTACGGCTGGAACTACGCGCTGCTGCTCGCGCAGGGCCCGAGTGCGGGAGCCCTGGTCGACTCCCCGGTGCTCTCCGCCATGCGCACCGGGCGGGTGGTCCGCGTCGAGGAGATCACCCGCTGTCTGCCCGAGGTCCAGGACGCGCTGGTGTCGATCCTGTCCGACCGGCGGATCAGCGTGCCCGAACTGACCGCCACCGAGGACGCGGTGGTCTCCGCGGCCCCCGGATTCACCGTCATCGCCACCGCCAACCTGCGCGACCGCGGGGTCTCCGAGATGTCCGCCGCCCTCAAGCGGCGCTTCAACTTCGAGACGGTCGCCCCGATCGCCGACGCGGACGCCGAAGCCACGCTGATCCGCCGCCAGGCGGTGGCGGCCGTGGAGCGGGCGGGCGCGGCCTTCGGGGTCGACGACGCCGTGCTCGACGCGCTCGTCACCGTCTTCAGGGACCTGCGCTCCGGGCGCTCCGCCGAGGGCTGGGACGTGGAACGGCCGGGCACGGTCATGTCCACCGCCGAGGCCGTGCAGGTGGCGGCCTCGCTGGGAGTGTCCGCCGCGTACCTGCCGGGTGGGGACGTGCTGGACCTGCTGCCGGGCCACCTGCTGGGCGTGGTCCGCAAGGACGACCCCGCCGACCACGGCCGCCTCCTCGGCTACTGGGACGGCCCGGTCCGCCGCCGGGCCGAGGACGGCTCGGCGATGTGGCGCCGCCTGTGGGACCTGCGCGGGAGCCTGCGATGACGGCTGCGCCGGGCTCCGACCCGCGTACGGTGGTGGACGCGCTGGCCGCGTCCCGGGCCCCGTACCTCCTGGGCGTACGCCACCACAGCCCCGCGCTGGCCGCGGTGGTGCCGGCGCTGCTGGACGCCTCCGGCGCGGAGGTGGTGTGCGTCGAGCTCCCGGCCGACTTCCAGCCGTGGATCGAGCACCTGGCCGACCCCGAGACCGAGGCCCCGGTCGCCCTGGCCGGCACCGGCTCCGACGGCAGCCTCGCCTTCTACCCGTTCGCGGACTTCTCCCCGGAACTGGCCGCGATCCGCTGGGCCCACCGCTCGGGCGCGACCGTCGTCTGCTGCGACCTCCCGCTGACCGCTCCCGGCCGGACGGCCCGGCCCGGCGCGCCGGCCCCTGGCCCGGCCGCCGGCCAGGCCCCGCTCCCGGGCGCGCGCCCGGCCCAAGGTGCGGATCCTGCCGGGGAGCCGGGCCCGGGCCCGGGGCCGGAACCGCGGGGAGGTTCCTTCGCGGACGCGCTCAGCGCCGCCGGCACCGGCCGGGAGGGCGACGACCTGTGGGACCGTGCCGTCGAGGTGCTCGCACCGGGCTGCACCCCGGAAGCGGTACGCCGTGCGGCGCTCGGCGTGGGATGGGCGCTGCGCGCCGACGCCACCGCCGTTCCGGCGCGGGACCTGGCCCGCGAGGCCCACATGCGCGAGGTGATCGCGGCCGCCACCGCCGGAGGCCACCGCGTGGCGGCGGTGATCGGCGCCTTCCACGCCCCGGCACTCGCCTCCGGCGGGCCGACTGCTGCCGCTGGGGCCACGGGTACCGCCCCGGCGGGCGCCGGCGACACGCCGAAGGTGCCCGCAGCGCGTGGCGCCCACCCCGGGGGCCCGGGAGAGGCGGGCCCGGCACTCGCCGCGGGCGGAGTCTCGCCGAGCGGTCGCCGTGAGGGGGCCGGGTCGGTTTCGGCTGCGGTCGTGGCCGCCCCTGCGGGCGGTGACGGCGAGTCGGGTCCGGGACTCGTCGCAGGCGAAGGCACGGGTCTGGGTCCGGTGCCGGGTGCCGCCGCAGGCGGTGTTTCGCCGGAGCCGTCCGCCGGCGGCGGTACCCGCGCCGGGTGCGGCGGTGAGTCGGGTCCGGTACTCGCCGCGGGCAAGGGCACGGGGATGGGGCCGGCGCCGGGTGTCGCCCCCGGCGGTGGTGGCGAGCCTGGTGGGGCGGCCGGTGCCGGTGGTACCCCACCAGGGGTGCACGGACCCGGGGTTGTGCCCGCCATAGGCGAAGGGGCAGGCGAGGTGGTCACCTCGTTCGTGCCGTACTCCTTCGACCTGCTCGACTCCCGTTCCGGGTACCCCGCCGGGATCCGGGATCCGCTGTGGCAGCAGGCCGTTCTGCGCGCCGGCGGTGACCCCGAGCGGCTGCGGGAGGCGGCCTCCGTCGCCGTCACCGGGGTCTGCCGGGAGCTGCGACGGACCGGGCACACGGCCGGTACCGGCGAGGCCGCCGAGACGCTGAGGCTCGCCTGTGACCTCGCCGTCCTGCGCGGGCTCCCCGCGCCCGGCCGCGGCGAGCTCCTCGAGGCCGTCACCACCGTCCTCGGCCAGGGCGAACCGCTCGGCCGGGGACGGGCCCTGGCCCGTGCCCTGGAGGCCGTCCTCGTCGGGACCGCCCGCGGGCGGATCACCCCGCGCGCCCCCCGCTCCGGCCTCGGCCCCTCCGTCGAGGCCGAGCTGGCGGAACTGCGCCTGCCCGGCCCCGAGGACCCCGCCTCCCGCGAGGTCCGCCTCGACCCGCTGCGCTCCGCCCTCGACGCCCGCCGCGAGGTGCTGCTCCAGCGGCTCCTGGTCTGCGGGGCCTCCTACGGGGACCCCGTCACCGTGTCCGGCACCGGCGACGGCACCGCCCTCGGCACCAAGTGGCGGCTGTCCTGGACCCCTTCCGTCCCCGCCCGGCTGGACCTCGCCGGGGTCCGCGGCGTCACCGCCGCCCAGGCGGCCGCCGGGACCCTCCGCGACACCGCCCGCCGCGCCGCCGCCGAGGGCGGGCCGACCCCGGACCGGATCCTCGCCGGGCTGGCCGCCGCCGCACGGTGCGATCTGCCCGAGCTGGTCGACGTACGCCTCCACGAGGCCGCCGCCACCCTCCCGCAGACCGCGACCCTGCCCGAACTGCTCGACGCCCTCGACCTGTTGGAGGCCCTGCGGCGCGGACACCTCCCCGGGACCTCGGCCGCCGCACGGGCCACCGCCGCCACGCTCACCGGTGACCTGCTCGAAGCGGCCGTACGCTCCCTGCCCGGCCTCGCCGGCAGCGACGACCCCGCCGACGCCGCCGCCCTCGTGGCCCTCGCCGACCGCGCCACCGCCCGCCACCTGGGCCTGCGCACCGACGAGGCCCTCGCCGAACTGGCCTCCTCCGGCTCCCCGTTGATGCAGGGCGCGGCCCTGGCCGTGCGGGTCCTGCTCGACCTCGACCCGGCCGCCCGCCTCGGCGACCGGGCCGCGGGATGGGTCGACGGCGCCACCGCCCCCGACAGCCGGCGCGCCCTGGCCCGCCGGATCGGCGGGGTCCTCACCGCCGCCGGACCGCTCCTCCAGTCCTCCCCGGCCGCCCTCACCCCGCTCCTCGACCGCGTCGAGCACCTCACCGACGAGGAGTTCCTCCACCGCCTCCCCGCGCTGCGCGGCGGCTTCGACGCCCTCTCCCCGGCCGCCCGCGACCGGCTGCTCGACACCGTCGCCGAACGGCTCGGCGACCGCGTCGACCTCGCGCTCGACGCACCGCCCGCGCTGCTCGCCCTCTGGGCCGCCGCCGACGCCGCCGGCCTCGCAGCGCTCAAGGACCTCCCGCTGCCGGGCACGCAGGCACCGGCTCCGGCGCCGGACGCCCCCGATACCGCGCGCGACACGCCGCCCCGCGAGGCCGACGTACCACGACTCGCCCCCGCCGACCGCTGGCGGCTCCTGCTCGGCCGCGAGCGCGACCGGCTCCCCGCCGGCGCCCGCCGCTACGCCCACGCCCTCGACGAGCTGTACGGCGCCGGCCGCGGCGAAGGCGCCTCCGACCTCGACGGCGGCCCCGGCCAGGGCGGCGGCCAGGAGGCCTCCTTCCCCACGGCCCGGGAGTGGTCCGAGGAACTGGAAGCCCTCTTCGGCGCCGACGTACGGGAAGAGGTGCTGGCCGGAGCGGCCGAAGCGGGCCGCACCGACGTACTGGCCCAGCTCGACCCGGCGGCCGTGCGCCCCTCCGTCGAACTGCTGAGCTCCGTACTGTCCCTGGCCGGCGGCCTGCCCGAAGCCCACCTCGCCCGGCTGCGCCCCCTGGTCAGACGGCTCGTCGACGAACTCGCCAAGGAGCTCGCCACCCGGCTGCGGCCCGCCCTCTCCGGCCTCGCCACCCCGCGCCCCACGCGCCGCCCCGGCGGCCGCCTCGACCTGGCCCGCACCCTGCGCGCCAACCTGGAGCACACCCGGCGGCGGCCCGACGGCAGCGTGGTCGTCGTCCCGGAGCGCCCCGTCTTCAGCACCCGGGCGAGCCGCGAGGCCGACTGGCGGCTGATCCTCGTCGTCGACGTCTCCGGCTCCATGGAGGCCTCCGTCATCTGGTCGGCGCTGACCGCGGCCGTACTGGGGGGTGTACCGACCCTGTCCACGCACTTCCTCGCCTTCTCCACCCAGGTCGTGGACCTCACCGACCGGGTTGACGACCCGCTCTCCCTCCTCCTGGAAGTCCGTGTCGGCGGCGGTACGCACATCGCCGCCGGCCTCGCCCACGCCCGCTCCCTCATCACCGTCCCGAGCCGCACCCTCGTCGTCGTGGTCAGCGACTTCGAGGAGGGCGCCCCGATCGGCGGACTCCTCGGCGAGGTCCGCGCGCTCGCCGCCTCCGGCGCCCACCTCTTGGGCTGCGCCGCGCTCGACGACGCGGGCACGCCCCGCTACTCGGTCCCCGTGGCACGGCAACTCGTCGCGGCCGGCATGCCGGTGGCCGCCCTCAGCCCCCTCGCCCTCGCCCGCTGGGTGGGCGACCGTCTCCGTGGAGAGCCCCGTTGAGCCCGCTGCACCCCCCACTGCCGCCCGTGGCCCCCGAGGTGCTCGCCGAAGCCGTCGAGAACCTCACCGCCCGGCTGCGCAAGAAGCTGGACGCCACGACCGAGAGCTGCGCCGCGAACGCCGCCCGCGCGGCGGACGGCAGCGTCACCGTGCGCTTCGGCGAGGACGCCGTCGTCACCCTGAGCCCCGGCCCCGAGGGAACCATCGCCGGAGCCGAACAGGCCGTGTGCAGCTGCCTGTTGGCGCCGCGCTGCCTGCACCGGGCCGCCGCCCTCGGCGCGGCTCCGCTCGCGGACACCGCGCCGGCGTCGGCAGCGGCCGAGCCCGCGGCGGCCGAGCCGGTGACGGCCGAGCCCGCCGGCCCGGCCCCGCTCACAGGGGCCCAGCTCGGCGCCGCGGCCGCCCTCTGGCAGGCGGCCGCCGAGGCCCTCGCCGCCGGAGTCACCGCCGGCGGCGCCGTCGTCCAGGCCGAACTGCTGCGCGCCGCGCACACCGCCCGGCTCGCCGGACTGCCCCGCGCCGAGGCCGCCGCCCTGCGGGTGGTACGGGGCCTGCGCGCGGCCCGGGACCGGCAGGCCGCCCACCGGCTCGGCGACCTCACCACCGCGTTCCGTGAACTCCTGCACACCGCCGGGCTGCTGGCGGCCGGTTCCGCCGACCCCGCGCTGACCGGCACCGCCCGCCGCGCGTACGCGCCCGGCGGCAGCCTCCAGGTGTACGGCCTGTGCCGCGAACCGGTGCTGTCCGCCACCGGATACGGGGGAGTGGTCACCCACCTCCTCGCCCCGGACGGCGCCCGCTACTCGGTCTCCGACGTGCGCCCCGGCGGCCTGGCCCGCGCCCGCGGAGCGGGATCGGCCTCCGTGGCCCTCGGCGGCGCCACCCTCGACCATGCCGGGCTCGCCCGCGGTGGCCTGCGCATCGTCGGCGCGACCGTCTCCCCGGAGGGCCGGCTCGGGGCCGGACGCGAGGTCAGGGCGACCCCGCTGCGCGGCACGCCCTGGACCGGGGAGCCCGCCGCGGCCCTCTTCGCCCGCCCGGCGGCCGAGGCCGTCGCCGAGGCCTTCGCCCGCCGGCAGACCGACCCGGAGGGTGCCGAGGCCGGCCTGCTCGGCTGCGAGGTCACCGTCGTCGGCGCCGCCGGCGAACACCTCCTGGCCCGCGAGGCACGGCCGGGCGCGCCCCTGCTGCGGCTGCGGCCCGCGCACCCCCACCCCGAGCTCCCGCACACCGAGAACCTGCGCCGCCTCGCCTCCTACCCGGGCCTGCGGCTGCGCGTCCTCGGCCGCCCCGACCTGGACCGGGCCGCCACCCTGCGCCCCCTCGCGGTGGGCCCCGTACCGGATGCGGAATACACCCTGCGGCTGCCCGCGGAGTGGCTGGACCGCGCGGACCTCGGCTACGACCGCCTCCAGGGCGCCCACTTCCCGCCCCGGCGGGCCGATCCCGCCCCGGAGGGGGCACCGGCGGCTCCGGACCCGCTCGCCGACTCCCCGCTGTGGCGCGTACGCCGCCTCCTGGAGACCGGGGTCGCCGGCGGCCGGCGGGCCGTGGCCGAAGCGGCGCGCGGCACCGAACCCCTCGCCGCGTACGGTCCGCTGCGCCGGGCCGGGCTCACGGCGGCCGCCGAGCTCGCGGCCGCTCTCGCCGCCGAGGCCGACCGCCGCCCCCGCGATGCCTTCGGCCGCCTCGCCGACCCCTCGGCCGACGCCTACGCCTGGGCCTGGCTCGCGTCGGCCACCCACCTCGCGGCGGCGGAACGCTCCCTGGTCGCCGCCTCCTGGGACTGACGGCCGCCGCACCACGCCCACAGCGCACCGAAGTCCGCATCGGTCAGTCCCCGGCCGGCATCCACCCGGTGGAGGAGGGCCCGGCCGGGATGCCGGGCGGCCACCCACGCCCGGTCGGCGCCGGTGATCTCGTCGTCCACCCAGACGAAGTCCCGGCCCGCCGCGTGCGCGAGGAGGGCGGGGGTCTTCCAGTGGATCCCGCCCAGCACCTCCTCTTCGGAGGGCTCCGGCCAGGCCACCAGGGGCAGCTCCGGCAGGCCGAGCAGGGGCGCGACGCACTCGTTCGCCTCGTCCCCCCAGGTCGTGGCCCACACCAGCTCGCACGGCAGTGCCGCCAGCCGGGGCCCGAGCGCCGGATCGATGCGGGCGAGCAGGGGGTTGGTGTCGTCCCCGGGCGGGTACGGGCCCGCCCCGAACGGGATGAGCGGCCCGTCGACGTCGAGGAAGAGCAGCGGGCGCGCCGCGAAGGCGGTCATGACGCCACCGTAGCCCCGTGCGAGGGAACCGCGAGCGGTGAGATCCCCTCTTTGTGACCAAGGGGGATGACCATGACGAAGGCAGCGGTGTCCGGGACGGCGGGGCGCGCGGTGGTGGCGGGGCTGCTGTGCGCCCTGCTGGCGGCGTGCGGGACCACGCGTGCGGGGCAGTCGGCGGGGCCGGCTCCCGTACCGACCCTCACCCCGACGAACTGCGGACTCGACCACACGACGGACGAGACGACGGACGAGGGCGGCGGTGGCCACGCGGGCCCGCCGACGGACGAGGAGACGGGCGGCTACGCCGGACCTCCGACGGACGAGGAGACGGGCGGCTATGCCGGGCCTCCGACGGACGAGGAGACGGGCGGCTATGCCGGGCCTCCGACGGACGAGGAGACGGGCGGGTACGCCGGGCCTCCCACCGACGAGGAGACGGGCGGCTACGCGGGCCCGCCCACCGACCAGGAGACCGACGGCAACGCCGGTCCGCCCACCGACGGCGAGGTGACCAACGGCGGCGGTCCCTGCGGTCCGGCCGACTGGTTCGACATGACCCGGGACTTCACCACCTACTACGCCAAGCACCGGCGCGAGGAGGACTCCGACCTGTCCTCCGACTCGGTCAAGGAGGTACGCGTCCGCAAGGTGCACACGGTCGGAGAGGCGAGGATCACCTTCTCCACCCGAGCCGTGGGCAAGGGCCGCGGGGACGACGCCCGTCGGCTGGCCGGGATCTTCGCCGCCTGGCGGCAGGAGGTCTACGGGGACAAGGGCACGGTGACGCTGCGGACCACGGACGGCTCGGTGATCGTCACCGAGCCGTGGTGACCCCCGGCCACCGCGCGTCCCAGAGCGCGCAGTGGTGCGCGGCCCGCGCGTCCACCGTCCTGACCCCGTCCGGTCCCGGCGCCAGGGACAGCACCGAGCCCGGCGCCCCGTAGCGCGGCCAGTCGGGGGCGCCCGCCGCCCCCGGGACACCGGTCCGGGCGAAGCGCGTCCAGTAGCCGGTCATCCGCTCCGCGAGCCCGCGCTGAGGGTCCGTCAGGGGCGCCAGCGCGAAGAGGTAGGGCAGTTCGAAGCCGTGCGAGGCGCCGTACGGCAGCCCGGCCACCTGAGGCAGACCGGTGAAGTTGGGCGCGTCACCGTCGCTGAACAGGTAGGCGTACGTCGGCACGTGCCGGGCCAGCGCGTCGCTGTCCCGCAGCGTCGGGCAGGTGAACGAGGCGTCGGACAGCACGGCCGACCACGCCGCCGCCGGAGTCGGGTACCCGGACACCGGATAGGCCGTCTCGACGGCCCGCGCGGTCCCGGCTCCGAACGACCCCTCCAGCCGGGCCCGATAGGCGGCCGCGTCGCGGATCGGGTCCTGCGCCAGGGTCTGCCCGACGAAGATCCGCATCTCGTCCCGGGTGGTGCCCTGCATCACCGGCACCCGGTGGAACCGCCCGGCCTCCAGCGCCCGCCGGGGATCCAGCGGCAGCAGGGCGGTGCCGTAGGAGAGGGCGGAGAAGGTCTGGGTCAGCTCCCGGGTGGCCAGCGTCCGCGCGTCCAGCCGGCGCAGGCAGTCCAGTACGCCCGCGGTGTCGCCGCAGCCGAGCCGGGCCGCCGCCGCGATCCCGTCGGCGACGGTCCGCGACTGCGGCGCGAAGGGCTCGTAGGCGCCGCTCCCGGGCAGCACGGACCGGGGCGGCATCGTGGTCGAGCACGATCCGCTCTGCACGATCGCCCGCTGGAAGAGGCCCGCCGACGAGGGGGAAGTGAGGTGCGCGCAGACGCTGAGGCCGCCCGCGGACTCGCCGAACACGGTGACGTCGTGCGGATCGCCGCCGAAGCGGCCGGCGTTCGCCCGCACCCAGCGCAGCGCCGCCTGCTGGTCGGCGAGCGCGAAATCGGGCGCCCCGCCGAGCTCCGGATGGCCGAACAGGCCGAGGACGCCCAGCCGGTAGTTGACGGTCACGACCACGGCGTCGCCCTCGGCGGCCAGCCGCTCGGGCCGGTACTGATCGCCCCAGCCGTTCACGAATCCGCCGCCGTGGAACCAGACCATGACCGGCCGTGCCCCGCTCCGGCCGATGCCGCCCGTGGGCGCGGTGACGTTCAGGTGGAGGCAGTCCTCCGAGCCGCTCGGCCCGCCCGGCCCGATCGCGGGCAGCTGCACGCAGCGCGCGCGGGGAGCCCCCGCCTCGCGCAGGCCCTCCCAGTGCGGCGCCGGTTCCGGGAGCCGCCAGCGTCGTGCGCCGACCGGGGGAGCGGCGTACGGGATGCCCTCGAAGGTGGTGTACGCGCCGTGGGTCCGCCCTCGCACCCGCCCCGCGTCGGTGTCCACGACCGGCCGGGTCGGCCCGGCGGCCCCGGCGACGAGCAACAGGACGACGGGCAGCGGCAGCACGCACCGGCGCCGGAACTCGCGCATCTCGGGCACGGTTGACGCCCTTTCGCCGTGGAGCCCCGGGCGGCCCCCCGTTTGCCCGCCCCGAATGGCGCAGTGGACGGAATTGGCACTAAATGTAACAAAGCGTGCGCTTCCCATGACGCACGATGACCGGCGCGCATTGTGTAGACCCGCGTGTCGGCGAACGGAGCTTTTCATGAATGACCCCATCACCCTCGCGGCGACGAAACACCCGGACCGCCAAGGGATCCCCGACACCCCCGCACCCGGCGCACTCGGCGCTCCGCGCACCCGCCCCGTACACACCCTGCTGGAAGAGGCGGCCACCTGCCGCCCGCTCGAAGAGGTCACCGCCCTGGTGAGCCTCCTCACGGAGTCCGGCCAGCTGCCCAATCCCGGACACGAGGCGCTGCGCGCGGCAGCCGTGACCCGGCCGGTGCACGAAGTGCAGCGGATGGTCGCTCTCCTGGGCGAGCCCCCGCACCGGGTGGTCGAGGCGGACATCACCCTGCGCGCCGCCGCCGTCGGACGGCCCATCGAGGACGTGGCCCTGCTGGTGACCATCCTGGGCACCGAGGAGCAGCGGCTGGAACAGAAGGAGGACGAGCGGCGGACGGCTGATTGGACGGCTGAACCGACGGCGGAGGAGCCCGAGATGGACGAGGAGCCGTACGCGCCCCCGTACCGGGAGCTGTACGACGCACCCTACGCCCCGTACGAGGAACCGCGCGGGCGCACCGACCCCGAGGCGGAACCGGCCGGCACTCCGCTGCTGCGGCACCTGCTGCGCTGGTCCGTGGTGCTGGCCCTGCTGGTCAGCGGCGCCCTGCACCTGCCCCGGGACCTGACGGTCCCGCCGACGGCGGCGCCCGCCGACCTCCTGCCCCTCCTCGCCACCGTGCTGTGCCTGGGGTTCGGCATGCTGCTGGCGGTCCGGGACACCACGATGGTGTGGCGGGCCGGGGCGGCCACGGCCGTCGGTGTCGTCGCCCTGCACGTGCTGGGCGGCGCGGTGGACTTCGACCCCCTGGCCGGGGCGGTGGGCGGTTCACAGGCCTGGGCCGGCGTCCTCGCGATCCTGTGCGCGGCGACCGGCGCCGTCCTCGCGGGCCTGGCGCTGAGGAGCCGTCAGGAGGACTCGGCCTGATCGGGCCATGACCCCGAGCGGCACCCCGCGCCCGGCGCGGGGTGCCGCCGCATGTGACGGTCAGGTACCCGCGAGGAGGTTCACCGCCCCCGTGAAGACCCGCGGGAGCCCGGCGGCCAGGGGCACGATCCGCCGGGCGAGCGGGGGCCGGTGACGCGCCCACAGCAGGGACGCGGTGAGCGCGCGGTAGCTGCGCGACAGCTCGCGCCAGGCCCGCTCGTACGCCTCCGGCCGGTCCGCCCGTACGCAGCGCACCAGCTCGCCCGCCGCCGTCACGGCCAGGGTCAGGCCCTCCCCGGTCAGCGCGTCCACGTACCCCGCCGCGTCCCCGACGAACAGCACCCGCCCCGCCACCCGTACGCGAGCCCCTTGCCGCAGCGGCCCGGCCCCGCGCACCGCCGCACCGGCGGACGCGGGCAGCCGGGCCGCCAGCAGCGGGAAGCGGGCGAGCAGTACGTCGAAGGGGGCCTGCTCCGAGGTCAGGACGGCCACGCCGATCCGGTCGGGCCCGAGCGGGGTGATGTAGGCCTCGCAGCGGGCCGACCAGTGGACCTCGACCAGGTCGCTCCACGGCCCGACGGCGTAGTGGCGGCGCAGGCCGTAGCGCGCCGGCCGGCCGGGCGGGGCCGGCACGGACAGGCCGAGGCCGCGGCGGACGGGGGAGTGCAGGCCGTCCGCGGCGACGAGGTAGCGCGCGGTGAGACCGGCGGCGTGGACGCGCAGTTCGTCCTGGCGGACCTCCTCGACGCGCCGGCGGACCACCCGTACGCCCAGCTGCTCGGCGCGTCCGGCCAGCGCGGCCTGGAGCGCGGTCCGCCGGACGCCGAGCCCGGGGCCGGAGCGGAACACCCCCTCCGCGCGGCGCCCGTTCGCTCCGTCGACGTAGCGGATGCCGCGGAAGGGCTGCCCGGTCACGGGCACGCCCAGCTCGGTCAGACGGCGTACCGCACCCGGCATCAGGCCCTCCCCGCAGGCCTTGTCGATCGGGGTGGGCCGGGGCTCCAGGACCACGACCTCCAGGCCGGCCAGGGCGCCGTGGATGGCGGTGGCCAGACCGGCCGGACCGCCGCCCGCGATCAGCAGGTCGATCACCGCCGGGTGCCCGACGCGTGGAAGGAGGAGGGCGCGCGCAGGCGTCCGCCGTCCGTGAGCGCGGCCTCCTCGCAGCCGATGCGTACGCGCAGCAGTGCCAGGTTGAGCACGGTGAAGCCGAGCGCGGTCAGCCAGGCGGTGTGCACCAGCGGCAGCGCCAGCCCCTCCATGACGACCGCCACGTAGTTGGGGTGGCGCAGCAGCCGGTACGGGCCCCGCTCCACCAGCGGCAGGCCGGGCACGATGAGCACCCGGGTGTTCCAGCGCGGTCCGAGGCTGGCGACGCACCACCAGCGCAGGGCCTGGGCCGCCACGACCACGGCGAGGGCCGACCAGCCGAGCACGGGCACGAACGGCCTGTCGGCGGCCAGGGGTTCCACCACACAGCCCACCAGCAGCGCGGTGTGCAGGGCGACCATGGCCGGATAGTGGCCGCGGCCGTACTCGCGGCCGCCCTGGGCCAGGCTCCACGCCCGGTGGCGGCGGGCCGTGACCAGCTCGGCGAGCCGTTCGAGCACGACGAGGCCGATCAGCAACAGGTACCAGGTCATGGAGGCGGGCAGGGCGTCGAGCCCGGAGAGGGGCACGGACACGGACAGAGGCAGGGGCACGGGCATGGACATGGACATGCGATCACCAGTCGTCGGTCACCAGCGGAGCAGGACGAGTTCGGAGGCGAAGCCCGGCCCGAAGGCGAGCATCAGCCCGACCGAACCGGGCGGCGGTGGCCCCGCGGTCTGGACGCCGCCCAGGATGTGCAGGACCGAGGCCGAGGAGAGGTTGCCGACGGCCGCCAGCGAGCGCCGGCTCGCCGCGAAGGCCGCCTCGGGCAGCCCCAGCGCGTCCGCGAGCGCGTCGAGGATCTTGGGGCCGCCCGGATGGCAGATCCACGCGTCGACGTCCGCGGGCTTGAGGTCGTGCGCGGCGAGGAAGGTCTCGACCTCCTCGGCGACGTGCAGCCGGACCAGGTCCGGGAGTTCACGGCCGAGGAGCATGCGCAGCCCCCAGTGGCCGATGTCCCAGCCGAGCAGGTGCGCGGTGCCCGGGTAGAGGCGGCTGCGCGTGGCCACCACCTCGGGTCCGGATCCGGCGCCGTGCAGGGGGTGGTCGCGGCCCACCGCCAGCAGGGCGCCCGCGCCGTCGCCGAAGAGGGCCCCGGCCACCAGGTTCGCCATCGAGGTGTCCGCGGGCTGGAGGGTGAGCGAACAGAGCTCGGTCGACAGGAGCAGCGCCGCGTGGCCGGTCCGGCCCGTCAGGTAGTCGTGGACGTGGCCGACACCGGCGGCGCCGGCCGCGCAGCCGAGGCCGAAGAGCGGCACCCGCTTCACGTCCGGGCGCAGACCGGCGCGGTCGGCGAGGCGGGCCTCCAGCGAGGGGGTCGCGAGCCCGGTCACCGTGGTCGACATGACGAGGTCCAGCTCCCGCGTGTGCAGGCCGCCGTCGGTCAGGACGAGTTCGAGGACCGCGGCGCCGAGCTCCAGCGCCCGCTCGGCGAAGAGCGCGTTCGTCGTGCCGAAGTCGTTCGACGGCCCGTACCGCTCCAGCGGGAGCGCGAGATGGCGGAACTCCACGCGGACGGAGGAGTGGACCCGGCGCAGGAGGGCCCGGTCGGCGTCCGACGGGAGGAAGCGGGCCATCGCCGCCGTGATCTCGGACTGGGGGTGGCGATGGGGCGGGAACACGCTGCGCACTGCCAGGACACGTGTCATTGATTCACCATAGGAAATAACTGACACATCGTTATGAATCAGGAATACCGGGCGCGGCGCCGCATAGCGTGACGCCGTGCCCGCGCGAACCGCAAAGACCCGCCAGTCGCCCCGATCCGCACCCGTACCGTGCGGCAGCACGACGACGGTGGCGGGCCTGGCCGCCGCATGCCATCCGGTCCCGGCGGCCGCCGTGACCCTGCTCGCCGCCGCGCTCGCGACCGCCGCCGGGCGCGGCCTCGCGGGAGGCGCCGCCGCCGTGGGCGCGGTGGCCGCCGGTCAGCTCTCGGTGGGCTGGTGCAACGACCGGGTCGACCTGCGGCGCGACCTGACCACCGGCCGCCGGGGCAAACCCCTGGTGGCCGGTACGGTGTCACCCGCCGCCGTGTCCCGGGCGGCGGCCCTGGCCCTGCTGGTCTGCGTTCCGCTCTCGCTGGCCGGCGGGCTGCTCGCCGGCGCCGCGCACCTGACCGGCGTGGCGGCCGCCTGGGCGTACAACCTGCGCCTGAAGGCCACGGCCGTGTCCTGGCTCCCGTACGCCCTGGCCTTCGGCCTGCTGCCCGCCTTCGTCACGCTCGGCCTGCCCGGCGCGCCCTGGCCGCCGCCGTGGCTGACGGCCGCCGCGGCCCTGCTCGGCGCGGGCGCGCACTTCGCGAACGTGCTGCCCGACATCGAGGACGACCTGGCCACCGGGATCGTCGGCCTGCCGCAGCGGCTCGGCCGCCGGTGGGCGGCCGCGCTGGCGGGGCTCCTGGTCCTCGCCTCGGCCGCCACCCTGGTCGTGGGGCCGCCGGGACCGGTGACACCGTACGGCCGGCTCCTGCTGGCCGCGACGACGGCAGCGGTGCTCCTCGCGTCCCGCCGCCCCGCGGGCCGGCTCCCGTTCCTGGCGGTGCTGGCCGTCGCCGGAGCCGATGTCCTGCTCCTGCTGGTCCACATGCGCGGTTGGGCGGGCCGCGGGTCGTGATCGCTCCGCGTGCGGTCGAACGTGTCACCCGGTAGCGTCGAAATGTGCGTTCCGCCCACATCGCTGCGGCTTGACCCGGCAGGGCCGCCGCCTCTGCCGGCAGGGGAACGAGATCACATGCCAAAGCACAGCATCCACGCGGGGACCGCCGCGGCCGCCCTGGTCTGCCTGGCAGCCTTCGGCCTTACACCAGGCTCCGCGGCAGCAGCAGCCGCCCAGCCCAGCCCGGCAGCGCCGTCCCGGTTCGTACCCGGCCCCTGTCCGAAGCCGCCCGAGCCCATCGAGGCGCTGAGCAACGCACGGTGCGGCTTCCTCGAGGTCCCCGAGAACCGCTCCCGCCCCGGGAGTCGCACCATCAAGCTGGCCGTGGCGGTCGTTCCGGCCGTCTCGGCGAAGCCCGCCGCAGACCCGGTGGTGTTCATGGCGGGCGGCCCGGGTGGCGATACGTACGACGACCTTCCGTTCGTCGTCGACTCCGGCCTGAACAAGGACCGCGAACTGATCATCATGGCCCAGCGCGGCAACCTCTACGACCAGCCGAGCCTGACCTGCCCCGAGGTGGACCGGTTCAACGAGCGGTCCGTGGGCCTGGGCTACGACGCACAGCCGGCGGAGCAGGGCTTCCTGAAGGCGGTGACGGACTGCAGGGCGCGTCTCGTGGCCGACGGCGCCGACCTGGGCGCCTACAACTCCACGGAGAACGCCGCGGACTTCGCCGACCTGCGGAAGGCCCTGAACATCCCCCTGTGGAACGTCTACGGGTACTCCTACGGCAGCGACCTGGCCCTCACGTACATGCGCCTGTACCCCGAGGGGATCCGCGCGGTGGCGATCGACTCGATCACCCCTCCCCAGACCGTGAACCTGCCGTGGACGTGGGCCAGCACCAGTGAGGGCATCCGCAACATCTTCGAGGCGTGCGCGGCACAACCCGCCTGCAAGGACCGGTACCCGGACCTTCCCCAACTGCTGACGGACCAGGTGCGCAGGCTGGAGGCACAGCCCCTGACGCTCAACGTCACGCCGCCGGACGGTGGGAAGCCGGTCAAGACCGTCCTGGACGGGGGCGCGCTGCTGAACCTGATCGTCGCCTTCAACCCCCGGCCCAAGGACATCCCGGCGGCGCTGGAGGAACTGGGCAACGGAAACCCGGAGCGCTTCGCGCAGGCCCGCGCGGCCGGCTCGGTCCCCAAGAAGATCAGCCACTCCTCGCACGGCCTGACGAACTCGATCGCGTGCGCCGAGTGGGCGCCGGGGTATTCGGAACCCGACGTGCTGGCCGCCGGGCGCAAGGCCTACCCCGAATGGCCGGACTCGGTCCTGGCCCAGCCGCCGCAGCTGCCCTTCCAGTACCCGGCGTGCGGGATCTGGAACGTTCCGGACCGCGCGAAGATCCAGCGGGTGGCCACGGTCAGTTCCCTGCCGGCGCTCGTCATCTCCGGCACGTTCGACGTGAAGACCGCGGTGAGTTACGCGCAGGGCGTCATCAAGAACCTGTCGAACTCGACCGCCATACAGGTCCCCGGAATCGGCCACTGGGTGGTCCCACAGTCGCCGTGCGCGCAACGCGTGCTGGCCTCGTTCCTCGCTCGCCCGACCGCGCCCGACACCGGTTGCGTGGACGATCTCGAGCCCGAACCCTTCACGATCATCCCGAAGTAACCGGGAGAGCAGATGACACGCCATCACGCGCCCCGTCGTCGGCGCACCGTACGACGACTCCTGGCCCCATCGGCCGGCATGGCCGCGGGCCTCCTGGCCACCGGCCTGCTCGCGGCGCCCGCCCATGCGCAGCCGAGCCCCGACACCACGTCCGGGGCGCCGATCGGCACGGTCGCCGGGACGGCGGGCGACGCCCGCTACGAGCCGGGCCCCTGCCCCAAGACGGCGGAACCGATCGAGGCGCTGAAGGAGGCCCGCTGCGGAACGCTCACGGTGCCGGAGAACCGCACCAAACCGAGGGGCAAGACGATAGAACTCGGTGTCGCGATCGTGCCCGCCGCGGCCGCCACACCGAAACCCGACCCCATCGTGTGGCTCGCGGGCGGACCCGGAGACGACTCCGTGGGCGAGGCGAAGATGGCGATCGACGGCGGCCTGAACCGCGACCGTGACGTGATCTTCATGTCCCAGCGCGGAACGTACTCGGCCGACCCGGCGCTCCTCTGCCCCAACATCGACGAGTTCAACGCACGCGTGGGCCTCGCCTTCGACGCTCCGTCCACCGGGCGCCTGAGCGCCGAGGCCACGAAGGCCTGCCGCGACAAGCTGGCGGGCACCGGGGCCGACCTCAGTGCGTACAACGACACCGAGAGCGCCGCCGACTACGCGGACCTGCGCACGGCGCTGGGCGTCGAGCAGTGGAACGTGTTCGGCATCTCCTACGGCACCGACCTGGCGCTCATCTACATGCGCCTGCACCCGGAGGGGCTCCGCTCGGTGGGCATCGACGGCATACTCCCGCCGTCCAAGGCCGGGTCCGCCGTGGCCTGGTCCGGCTTCCGGCAGGGCGTCAACGGCCTGTTCAAGGCCTGCGCGGCCCAGCCGGCGTGCAACGAGCGCTATCCGAACCTGCCGGCCACCTTCGAGAAACTCGTCAGGGACCTCGAAGCCAAACCGGTCACCACCACCGTCACCGTTCCCGGCGACGACAAGCCGGTGAAGGTCGTACTGGACGGCGGAGCCCTGGTGACCTGGCTGGCCACCGCGACCCACGTGGCGGAGGGCGTACCCCGCTCCCTCGACGAGCTGGCGAACGGCAACCCGCAGCGGATCGCCCAGCAGTGGGCGGGCTGGAGGACCAACCCCAAGGCCATCGGGGTGGCGTCGCACGGTCTCGCCCACGGCATCTTCTGCAGCGAGTGGACACCGTACGAGAGCAAGGACGCGGCGATCCAGGGCGGACAGGCAGCGTACCCGTCGTTCCCCCGCTCGGTGCAGGCCCAGGCTCCGCAGCTCCCCTTCCTCCATGAGGCCTGCGACGTCTGGAAGGTCCCCCCGGCCGCACCCTCGATCCGGGACGTCACGCGCAGCGACCTCCCCACCCTCGTCGTGTCCGGTGCGTTCGACGCCCAGACCGGGGCGGACAACGGAACGTACGTCGCCCGTACGCTGAGCAAGGCCAAGGTCGTCACGGTCCCCTACGAGCCGCACGTCGTGTTCGCCACGTCGAAGTGCGCCCAGGAGATCACCGTCTCGTTCTTCGACACCCCGGACGCACCGAAGACCGAATGCCTGAAGAGCCTCGAGGCGCCCGAGTTCGAGATCGGGTCCTGACCCCGTGGCCCCGACCTGGGACCCACCTCCCCAACGCCGCTCCGGGCCCTCGCTCCTGCCGGTCCTGCTCCCCATCGCGCTCCTGATCGTGGTGGCGGTGGCCGTGGGGTCGTGGCTGCAGTTCAGCGAGCGGCAGGCGCTCGACACGGTCCACACGGTCGGATCCGGGGCCCCCGACCGGGTGGACGTGGAGGCCACCGTCCAACGCGTGGACGCCGCGGCCAGAGAACTGCTCCTGCGGGTCCGGGTCACCCCGCGCGGGACCCTCGGCGAGGAGGAGGGGACCGCGCCGGTGGCCGATCTCAGCCTCCAGACCTCCAAGGCGACCCTCGGCGACCTCGCGTTCAAGGCGCACGAGCGGCTCACGATCAGGGACGTGCAGGTCGCGATCACGGGTGGATCGATCAGCGACTACCCGTTCGACACCTACGAGACCGACATCGAGTTCTCGGCACTGCTGGACGGCAAGCAGGTGCCGGTGCGGATGTGGTTCTCCAACAACGACACCCTCTTCTCGGTCTCGTCGACACCCGCGGCCTCCCCGCAAGAGGCCGCCCTGGAGCTGGCGCTGGCCCGATCGGGCAGCCTGCTCGTCTTCGTGGTCTTCATGATGCTCGTGATGTGGGCGCTGGCGGCGTCCGTGCTCATCGCGACCTGGTACCTGACGACCCGCCGTCAGGGCCTGGTCTGGCCCGCGCTGGCCTGGATGGCCGCCACCCTGTTCGCCCTCTCGGCGTTCCGCAACAACGCCCCCGGCACACCCCCGATCGGCTGCGTGCTGGACTGGTTCGCCTTCCTGTGGGCGGAGACCGTCATCGCCCTGTGCCTGATCGCCGTGGTCGTCATCGGCGTCCGCACCGCCCTCCGATCGGACGACCCGTAGGCTCTACGGCGTACGCCGGGTGCGGGTCCAGGTCAGGAGCTGCTGCGCCGGCCAGGTGTTCACGATGCGTTCCGGGGGCACGCCGCATTCCACGGCCCGCTCGCAGCCGAGGATCTGCCAGTCCAGCTGCCCCGGAGCGTGCGCGTCCGTGTCGATCGAGAACAGGGTTCCGGCCGCCACGGCCAGGCGCAGCAGCCGCCGGGGCGGGTCCAGCCGTTCCGGCCGGCTGTTGATCTCCACCGCGGTCCCGGCACGCGCGCACGCCGCGAAGACGGCCTCGGCGTCGAATTCCGACTCGGGCCGGGTCCGCCCGGTCACCAGCCGCCCCGTGCAGTGGCCCAGGACGTCCATGAGGGGGTTGGACACGGCCGCCAGCATCCGCCGGGTCATCGCGCGGGACTCCATGCGCAGCTTCGAATGGACGGAGCCGACGACGAGGTCCAGCTGTTGCAGCAGCTCCGGTTCCTGGTCCAGCGATCCGTCGTCCAGGATGTCGCACTCGATGCCGGTGAGGAGCCGGAAGGGCGCCCAGGTCTCGTTGAGCTCGGCCACCACCCGCAGCTGTTCCCGCAGCCGCTCCGGGGGAAGGCCCCTGGCGACCGTCAGCCTCGGGGAGTGGTCGGTGAGTACGGCGTACTCGTGCCCCAGCGCGGCCGCCGCCCGCCCCATCACGTCGATCGGGGAGCCGCCGTCCGACCAGTCCGAGTGGACGTGGCAGTCCCCGCGCAGCGCGGCCCGCAGCGCGGTGGCGGCGGGTGTGGCGGCCGGGCCCTCGGGGAGGGCCGCGGCCTCGTCCTCCAGTGTCCGCAGATAGGCCGGCACCGACCCGGCCAGGGCTTCGCGTACCACCTGGGCGGTTTTCGGGCCGATGCCCTTGACGGCTTCCAGGGATCCCGCACCGGCCCGTTCGGCCGTCTCGCGCTCACCCATCCGTACGAGGGCGGCCGCCGCCGTGCGGAAGGCCCGCACCCGGTACGTGGGCGCCTGCGCGCGCTCCAGCAGGAAGGCGATCCGGTCCAGCGCCGCCACCGGGTCCATCGCGTACCTCCTGGTCCCAGTGTGGCAAGGGGGCCGGGCGGCGTCCTGTCAGGCGGCGTCCTGCGGAACGGCGGCGTCGAGGGCGGCGGTGAGGCGGTTCAGGCGGGCCTGGAGATCCAGGATCTCGGCCAGGTCGAAGCCGGTCGCGGTGGCGATCCGCCGCGGCACCTCGACCGCGCGGGCGCGCAGCGCCGCACCCTCCTCGGTGAGGTGGGCGTGCACGGACCGCTCGTCCGCGGTGCTGCGCTCGCGGCGCACCAGGCCGGCCGCCTCCAGCCGCTTGAGCAGCGGGGACAGCGTTCCCGAGTCCAGCCGCAGGTGCTGCCCGATCTCCTTGACCGGCAGCTCGCCGTGCTCCCACAGCACCAGCATCACCAGGTACTGCGGGTAGGTGAGCCCGAGGTCCTTGAGGATCACGCGGTACAGGCCGCCGAAGGCGCGGCTCGCGGCGTTCAGCGCGAAGCAGATCTGGCCGTCCAGGCGCAGGAAGTCCTGGTCGGGGTGGGTGGCGGTCGGCTGCTCGGTCATGACGGCCAGTGTACCCGGGGTGGACTTGCGAGGCATTGAATTGTGCACAACTGAATTGCGTGCTCTACTGGTGGGGCGCGGTCGACCACCGGCCGCCGCACCGGTTCATTTCTGCGAGAGGACCTCCCATGGACGCGCTGTACACCGCTGTCGCCACCGCCAACGGCCGCGAGGGCCGCACCGTCAGCTCCGACGGCCAGCTCGACCTCGCCCTCGCCATGCCCCCGGCGCTCGGCGGCAACGGACAGGGCACCAACCCCGAGCAGCTCTTCGCCGCCGGCTACGCGGCCTGCTTCGCCAGCGCCCTCGGCCTCGTCGGCCGCCAGGCCAAGGCCGACACCAGCGAGGTCTCGGTCACCGCGGAGGTCTCCATCGGCAAGGACGGTGCCGGCTTCGGCCTGGGCGTCGTCCTGCGCGTCGAGCTCCCGGAGTCCCTGGCGGGCGAGACCGGCACCCTGCTGGTCAAGCAGGCGCACGAGGTCTGCCCGTACTCCCGCGCCACGCGCGGCAACATCGAGGTCGACCTCGTCATCGAGTAGGGCGCGAGCAGGCCCGGCGTGCCCCTCCGAAGGTGCCGGACGCCGGGCCGGCGGCCACGATGGAGGAACACCGACCCGTTCGGGGGCCGCACGCCGGGCGGCGCCCATGGCGCACGCCTACGCAACGGACGTACTGATCGCCGGCGCCGGCTCGGTCGGGCTGACCGCGGCCGCCGAGCTGCGCAGGCGCGGCGTCTCCTGCCGGATCGTCGACCGCCTGCCCGCCCGGCTCCCGTTCGCGAAGGCCGTGGGCATCCAGCCGCGCACCCTGGAGATCTGGGACCGCATGGGACTGGTCCGCGCCGCCCTCGACGCGGCCGTCCCGCTGCGCGGGCAGCTGACGTACGTCAACGGCGCCGAACAGCCCCGCCTCGACCTCGTCCTGCCGCCCGAGGTCCCGTACGGGTTCGCGGCCCTGCCGCAGTACGAGACCGAACGCATCCTCGGCGAGTTCCTGGCCCGCTTCGGGACCGAGGTCGAACGCGGCACCGAGCTGGTGTCGTTCGTCCAGGACGCCGACGGCGTGACCATCCGGGTCCGTACCCCCTCCGGAGCGGAGGAGGAGGTACGGACCCGGTTCCTCGTCGGCTGCGACGGCGCGCACAGCATCGTCCGCAAGGGGCTCGGGCTCGGCTTCGAAGGAGGGGCCTTCCCCGACGAGTTCATGCTCGCCGACGTGCGGGTCGACTGGGACCTCCCGCACGAGTACGGCGTGCGCTCCATGCACCGCGACGCCTCCGGCACCGTCGACGACACCCTGGTGTGCATCCCGCTGCCCGGACCGGGCCGCTACCGGGTCTCGACGACGGTGCCGCCCGGACTCTCCGCCGCCCGGGAGGGCGAAGTGGCCCCCGAGGGCGTCAGCCACGGGCTGCAGAGCACCCGCGCCCCCGAACTGCCCGACATCCAGACCGTCCTGGACCGGCTGTCGCCGCGCCCGGCCACCGCCTCCGACATCCGGTGGGCCTCGGTGTTCCGCATCAGCCACCGCATCGTCGACCGGTACGGGGACGGCCGGGTCTTCGTCGCAGGGGACGCGGCGCACATCCACCCACCGACGGGCGCCCAGGGCATGAACACCGGCATCCAGGACGCCTGGAACCTGGCGTGGAAACTCGCCCTGGCGGTCGAGGGGGCCGCCCACCCCGCCCTGCTCGCCAGCTACGACGCCGAACGCCGACCCGTCGGCGAGGAGGTCGTCGGCCGCACCGTGCGCCACGCCGCCCAGGGAGTCCAGGCCGACACGGACGACCCGGCGACCCTGCTCCTGCGCGAGGCCCAACTGCTCGTCGGCTACCGGGGCGGCCCGATCACCGACCCGCCCGGCGAGGGCCCGGGACCCCGGCCCGGCGACCGCGCACCCGACTGCGCCGGCCTCACCCGGCCGATCACCGCCTACCCGCTGCGGCTGTACGACCTCCTGCGCGACCGCGGACCCCTGCTGCTGCTCTACGGGGACGGCCAGGGCGTACACGAACTCGCCGAAACGGTACGGGAGTGCTCCGGAGGCCGGATGGAGGCCTGCGCCCTGCTCGCCGCCGACGCCCCGCCGGCCCCCGACGGGCTGCCGGCCTACCGCGACAGCGCCGGCGAGTTCGCCCGCCTCTACGCGGCCCGCGGGCCCACGGCGTTCGTCATACGCCCGGACGGCCACCTCGGCGCCCGCCTCTCCCCGCCGACCCCACAGGCGCTGCGGGCGCACCTCGCGGGCACCTTCGCCGCGCCCGGTCAGGGCCCGTCATGAGCGGCCGTCGCCCCGGGCGGCCTTGGCGGCCTGCTCGCGGCGCTGCCGCTTGCCCAGCGGAGCCATCGACAGGTCCTCCGCCTGGGACTTGAGCTGCTTGAACCCGTAGCCGCGCTCCGTCAGCCAGCCCTCCGCGGCCAGCTCGGCACGGGCCGTCGCGTCGAGGATGTCCTCCTCGGCCTCGCCCGAATCCAGGAAGCGGAAGGTGAAGAAGGGCCGGGTCGCGAGGTCGTACGACAGGTTCCCCTCGGCGGTGAAGGTCGCGTGCAGCATGTCGTGCTCGGGCGCGGCGGCCAGCAGCTCGGCCCGCTGGGCGGGCGTGAGCCCGTCGAAGGAACCGCGGACGGTGATGCGAAAAGTACGGGAACTCATCCCGGCACCCTAGATCGCACCCTTCGTCCCCGCACCCGGTTATCGGGCCCCACGAGCCCCCGAGCCCCGGGTGGAGGGCGCGGGGACCGTCCGAAAGCCGGTGCTCCGAGCCCGTTTTGGATTGGCGGACGATCCTCAATACGATCCGGCGATGATCACAAGAAAACGGCTGGCGGCCCGGGCGTGCGGCCTGCTCGTCGCCCTGGCCGTCGGGCTCCTCCCGGCGAGCGCCACCGCCGCCGACGGACCGACGGCGAAGGAACCCCCGAAGGTCGACCTCGTCCTCGACGTCAGCGGCTCCATGCGCGCCACCGACATCGACGGCCAGTCCCGGATGGCCGCCGCGAAGCAGGCCTTCAACGAGGTCATCGACGCGGTACCCGACGAGGTCCGGCTCGGCATACGGACCCTCGGGGCCACCTACCCCGGCGAGGACAAGGCACTCGGCTGCAAGGACACCAAGCAGCTGTACCCGGTCGGGCCGCTGAACCGGACGGAGGCGAAGACCGCCGTCGCGACCCTCGCCCCCACCGGCTGGACGCCGATCGGTCCCGCCCTGCTAGCCGCCGCCCAGGACCTCGACGGCGGTGACGCCACCAAGCGGATCGTGCTCATCACCGACGGCGAGGACACCTGTGCCCCGCTCGACCCCTGCGAGGTGGCGCGCGACATCGCCGCCAAGGGCATCCACCTGGTCATCGACACCCTGGGCCTGGTCCCGGACGCCAAGACCCGCGCCCAGCTCACCTGCATCGCCGAGGCCACCGGCGGCACGTACACCTCCGTGCAGCACAAGGACCAGCTCTCCAGCAGGGTCCGCCAACTGGTCGACCGGGCCGCCGACCCCGTCGTCAACCCGGTGGCCACCGAGGGCGCGAAGCAGTGCGCGAACGCGCCCCAGCTCAAGCCCGGCCTGTACAGCGACCGCGAGACCTTCGGCGAACACCGCTGGTACCGCGTCGACGTCCTCCCCGGCCAGGAGCTGCGCGCCTCGGTGAGCATCGCCGCCGACCGCGCCGTCAACAACGACTACGGCGTCCTGCTGCGCGCCACGACCGTGCACGGCCGCGAGATCGTCCGCGGTTCGGAGGCCGGTGACGGACGTACCGACGTCCTCTCCACGGGCCTGCGCTACCCGAAGGCCGAGAATGACGGCGTGGATCAGGACGGGGACGCGAAGCCGGCGCCGGAGACCGTCTGCATCCAGGTCAGCAACTCCTTCTCCGCGCCCGCCTCCGTCAAGACCACCCCGGGCATGCCCGTCGAGCTGACCATCGAGCTGGTGGACGGCCCCGACGAGGCCTCCGACGCCGCCGCCTTCGGCCTCGGGCGCGGCTGGTGGCTGCTGGCCGCCCTGGCGCTCGTCGGACTGCTGGCCGGTCTGGTGTGGGGCTGGATCTCGCGCTGGCGCATCTCCGTCTGGAGGACCAACTGATGCGTACCGTACGCACCCTGACCGCCGCCCTGCTGGCCGCGACCGCCGCCCTCGCGGTGGCCGGCACGGCCGCGGCGGCCGGCTCGTCGGCGAGCTCCACCCCCAGCACGGGCCAGAGCTCCGGCAAGGGCGATCCCGCTCCGACCGAGGCGGGCACAGGCTTCCGCACCGCCACCCCGTTCCGACCGGGCCAGCAGGCCACGGCCGGCGCGTCCACCGGCGACTACCTGTACTGGGTGCTCCCCGTCGACGCGCAGCAGCGCGTCACCGTCAACGCCAAGGTCACGCTGCCCGAATCCGCCTTGCGGCACGGCGCCGCGACCTGGCGCCTCGACGTGTACGACGGCCTGCGCCGCCGCCAGGCCTGCGCCTACGGCACCCAGAACCGGGCGGCCGCCAAGGAAGCCGCCTCGGTCGAACTGTCCTGCACCCTGCGCACGGTCCGTGCCGCGGCCGAGCCCTGGGCCAACGATCCGCTGCCGGGCAGCTACTACGTCCGCCTGACGGTCACCGACCTTCCGGAAGAGGACCTGGGCCTGCCGGTGCGCGCCGCCGTCGAGGCCGCGGTGAAGGAGACCGGCGGCGCCCACGCCGTGGACGGCTCCCTCTCCGCGCCGCTGGTCCCGGCCACCGTCACCGGATCCCTGCGCGAGCCGGAGGACGGCTGGTCCGGCGGCTGGTGGTCGGACCGCTGGCTCTGGACCGCGGCCGGCGGGGTGCTCGGCGCCCTCGCGGGCATCCTCGGCTACTCCCTGACGCGCGGCTCGGGCCGCCCGTCGCGGGTGCCGCCCCGCGGCTGAACCGGCAGGCGGGCACGGCCGCGGGACGATTCCCGACCGGTTGTGCCCGCCCCGGCGCGGACCCGGCCCCGGACCTGTAGCCCGTACGGGTGGATCTGAGAGGAGCCGGTGGGGGCGCGGCGTACGTCTTGCGGCGGAGAGGGGCAATCCTTTCTGCGGTCGGTACGACCGACCGCAGACCGGGACGTCCGGCGTTGGGCCATGTGACGGTGGCCCCTCAAGTCGCGCCCGCGGCGGACCCGATGGAGAGGGTGGCCGCGCCCGGCGCACCTGAGAAGGGGGCGGCCGCCTCGTGAAGACCGACCCTCTCCCAGGGAGTTCCTCCATGCGCATGCTCGCCCGCCTGACCACCGCGGCCCTGATCGTGATGACGCCCGCACTCGCCGGGGCGGCGTTCGCGGTGGGGCCGGAGCCGACCCCGGTCCCGCTGTACGTATCGCCCAACGCCCTTCCCGGCAAGTACATCGTGACCCTCGACAAGGGCGTGGACGCGGCCAAGCTGGCGGGGCGGCTGAAGCTGAAGCCGACGTTCGTCTACGGGTCCGCGATGAACGGGTTCGCGGCGCCGCTGACCCAGCAGCAGCTGGACGGCGTCCGCCTGAGCCCCGGGGTGAAGTCGGTGGAGTCCGACGCGCAGGTCTTCGCCCCACCGATGAAGCCGGCCACCCCCACCACGGTCAAGGCGCCCGCCTCGACCTGGGGTGTCGACCGCATCGACCAGGAGGATCTGCCGCTCGACGGCAACTTCACCCCACGGGGCAACGGCGCCGGGGTGACCGCCTACATCCTGGATACCGGGATCGACTACTACCACACGGAGTTCGGCGGGCGTGCCACCTTCGGGTTCGACGCCATCAAGGACGGCCGCAACGGGGCGGACTGCCAGGGCCACGGCACGCACGTCGCGGGGACGGTCGGCGGGAAGACGTACGGGGTGGCCCGCAAGGCCAACCTGGTCAGCGTCCGGGTGCTCGGCTGTGACGGCAGGGGCGAGTTCTCGGGGATCATCGCCGGGCTGGACTGGGTGGCCAAGAACGCCAAGCAGCCGGCCGTCCTGAACGCCTCCTTGGGCGGGGACCGGTCGGAAGCCCTGAACAACGCCGCGGACGCCCTGACGGACGCCGGCGTCCTCCCGGTCATCGCCGCGGGCAACTCCTCCAAGGACGCCTGCAACGTCTCCCCGGCCTCCGCCACGCGGGTGGTCACGGTCGCGGCGAGCAACCACTGGGACGAGGAGACCGACTTCTCCAACTACGGCCCGTGCGTCGCCCTCTACGCACCGGGCGAGCAGATCGACTCCGCCAGGATGGGCGGCGGCGCGGTGGCCCTGAACGGCACCTCCATGGCCGCCCCGCACGTCACCGGCGTCGCCGCCCTCTACAAGGCGGAACATCCGACCGCGGCCCCGGCGGAGGTCGCCGCCTTCCTCGACGGGCAGTCGACCAAGGACGTCATGACCAGCGTCAGCCCGGGCACGCCCAACAAGCTGCTGAACACCGGGGGCCTCTGACCGGTCGGGGCCGGGCAGGGCCGGGTCTCCCGGTCCTGCCCGGACGTCCTCAGCCGAGGCGGGTGAGCCTGGCCCCGAACGAGGGCTCGATCAGCTCCCCGCCCACCGCGACCGGCACGCTCTTCGCCCCGTCCCCGTCGCCCACCGTCACCACGCCGACCTCGGCGCCGGCCTTCGCGGTGTGCGGCAGCCCCTTTGTTCCGGGGGCGAGGGAGATCCGCAGCGGCTGGCCCGGTACGCCGACCGTGTTCAGGTCCTTCGTGGCCACGAGGGGGGTCCGGCCGCCGAGTCCGTCGTCCACGTACCCCACCGTCTGGCCCTTGCGGACGACCGGGGCCGCCGCGAGTGCCTCCCGTACCGCCTCGATGATCTTCTTGCTGTTGGCCTTCACCAGGAGCAGGCTGTTCGCGCCGTCCGGGTCCGGGCCGTCCACGTGCTGGTCCATCAGCGTGCCCAGGATCAGCGGGGTCTCGTCGCCGACGGACTTGTACGCCGCCCACATCAGGGTGCCGCCGGCGGGCGTGCTCGAACCGGTCTTGATGCCGCGGATGCTGAGGCCGCCCGCGGTGAGCAGGTCGTTGTTGTTGTAGATCGGTTCGGGCAGCCCCTTGATCGTGGCGTTGGGCATCGCGACGACGGTACGGAACGCCTCGTCCTTCATGACCGCCTCGGCGAGCTTGAGCTGGTCGGCGGCGGTGCTGACCGTGCCCGCGTCGAGGCCGCTGGGGTCGGTGTAGGTGGTGTCCTTCATGCCGAGTTCCCGGGCGGCGGCGTTCATCTTCTCGACGAAGGCCGTCTCGTTGTCGCTGCCGGTGTCCCAGCGGGCCAGTAGCCGGGCCACGTTGTTGCCCGACGGGATCATCAGCATCTTGAGCATGTCCTGCTGGCTGAACTTCGTCCCGGCGGTCAGCCCCTTGATCCGGGACTCGTGCTCGGCGGTGCCGTCCGCCACGGCCTTCGCGTCGACCGTGATGTCGGGGCCGGGATCGGACTTGCGCAGCGGGTGGCCCTTGAGGACGACGTAGGCCGTCATCACCTTGGCGACGCTGGCGGTCGGGACCGGCTTCTGCTCGCCGAAGGTGCCGATGTCGCCGGAGCCGGGGACCTGGACGGCGCCCTGCCCCTTGGCGGGCCACGGGACGGCGAACTGCCCGGGGAGCGTGTGCACGGTCTCGGCGGCCACGAGCCGCGGGGTGGGCAGGGGTCGCAGCATCTGTGCCCCGGCGACGGCCCCGGCGAGGAGCACCAGGATCGGCGTCCACACCTTGACGCGGCGCAGGACGGTGCGGCGGGGGGTCTCGGGCGGGGGAGCGGTGTTGGTGAGCTCGGCCAGCAGCGCCAACGCTGCCGCGGGCTCGGCGGGTTGCGGGTGCGCGGCCGGCCCCCCGGCCGCCGGTACGGGAACCCCGGGCGCGGGGGTTGCCCCGACGAGCGCCGAAGTCGCCCCGGCGGGCACGGAGGCTGCCCCGCCGGGCGCGGCTGCCCCGGCTGCCCCGGCGGGCGCGGCGGACGCGCGGGCCGCGGGGGTTGCGGAGTCCGCGGGGGTTGCCGCAGGTGCGGCGGCTGTGCGGGCCGCGGGAGTCGCCGAAGGCTCGGCGGACTCGCGGGCTGCGGGCTCCGCCGGGGTCGCAGGGGCTGCGGAGGATGCGCGGGCTGCGGGGTCCGCGGGGGCCGCAGGGGTTGCGGAGGATGCGCGGGTTGCGGGGTCCGCGGGGGCTGCAGGGGTTGCGGGATCGGCCGGGGTCGCAGGGGCTGCGGCGGCTGTGCGGGCCGCCGGAGTCGCGGATGGTTCGGCGAGCTCGCGGGCTGCGGGCTCCGCCGTGGTTGCGGCCGCTGCGGAGGACGCGCGGGCAGCGGGAGCTGTTGCCGGGGTTGCGGCGGATGTGCGGGCCTCATTGGCCGCGGGTGTCGCGGGAGCCTCGGGGTGCGCGGGGAGCCTCGGGGTGTCCAGATCCTTCAGCGCTACGAACTCACTCGTCCGCTCGGCATCGCTCTCGACCTCCCGCGCCCAGGAGGGGACCTTCCGCCCACCCCCGGCCGCCCGCGCCCCGGCGGTCAACCGAGCTGCGCCATCGGCCGCTTCCTCGCCCCCGCCGCCCCCTTCCACCGCCGTGCCCACGGCTTCGGCAGCCGCCTGCGCGCCGTGCCCGGGATCCGCGTCCGCCTCCGTGGGTTCGTCCTGCGCGGTGTCCGTCGCGATTCCGCTTGCCGATTGCGGTGTGCTGTCGGCTGTTTGGTCGGCCTCGGTGGCCGCTTCCGCCGCCGTGTCCACGGTTTCGGCCGTGGCCGGGGTGTCGCGCTCGGGACCCTTGCCGGCCTCGGCCGGTTCATGCTGCGTGGTGTCGGGCACGGTTCCGCCTGCCGATTGCGGTGTGCTGTCGGTTGCTTGGTCGGCCTCGGTGGTCGCTGCCGCTGCGGCCTGGGTGTCGTGCTCGGGAGCCTCGCCCGCCCATGCGGGGTCGGTCGCCGCCGACTGCGGTGCGGTGTCGGGTACTTCCGTGGCCGGGGGCGCGGCCTCGTCCGTGCCGTCGGTCTCCGGGCCGGCCGGATCCGCGGCCGGGGTTCCGGGCCGGGGGCCGGGTTCGGCCGGGTTCCGCCGAGCGGGAGCGGACACCGCTTCGGGGTCCGTCTCCGGGGTGTCCGAGGAACCGCCCGCCACCGATACTGCCTTCATCCCAGCCCCGCCTCGCCCTTCGCATCCGGTGGCCACCCAGGCGGCCTGCCGGTCTTGCCGATCCGTCCGGTGGGGCCCCCAGCGGCGCCCACCGGATTCCTAGATGTCCGCCGTGCCCCATCCGTTCCCGCCGCCGGAACCTGTGACAGTTCGGTCATACTCCCCGCGGTTGGGCACGGCGCCGCGCCGCCGGTGAGTACCGCTACTCATGCCCGCGCCCACCCGCCGGCCGACGATGGACCGCACCAACACCGCGCCACCCGAACGGGGTCGTCCATGCTCAGCCGAATCGCCGCCACCGTCGTCCCCGCCTGTGGCCGACTGACGGTCACCGCCGACCCCGGGGCGCGGCCCGCCGCGGGCAGTATCTTCGTCGCCAACCACACCTCCCTCGCCGATCCGGCCGTCGTGGTCGCCGCGCTGCGCCGGTGCGGGATCGACCCCGTCATCCTGGCCACCAGCGGCCTGTGGCGGGTGCCGCTGCTCGGGGCCGCCCTGCGCCGCGAAGGCCACATCGCCGTCCACCGCGGCACCGCCCGCGCCGCCGACTCCCTCGACGCGGCGGCCGTCGCCCTCGCCTCAGGCCGCAGCGTGCTGCTCTACGGCGAGGGCCGGCTGCCGGGGCGCCGCGACGCGGGCGAGTCCGCTCCGGGCCCCTTCCGCAGCGGCCTGGCCCGGCTCGCCGCCGCGACGGGCGCCCCCGTCGTACCCGTGGGCCAGGCCGGCGCCCGCCGCCTGTGCTCGGGCAGCCGCGCCAAGCAACTCGCCGGAGCCGCCACCGCCCCGCTGCGCAGACCCGGCCTCCACGTGCACATCGGCGCCCCGCTCCGCCTCCCTGATGGGGTGTCCGAGGCCACGGACCGCGCACGCGAGGCCGTCACCGCCGCCTGGCGGACGGCCGCCCGCGCCCTCGGCGAGCCGGTACCGACCCGTTAGCGCCGGTGCAGCGTCTGCAACGCCTCCACCAGCACCTTGGGGTTGTGCTGCCCCTTGTAGACGGGAGGCGGCTGCCGGTCCAGCCCGAGCAGCCCGGCCACCGCCGTCCACGCCGTGCGTACGGAGTACTCCACGGTGAAGACCACGTCGTCCGGCACCTCCGCGTACTGGCCGATGAAGGCGAGGTTGGTCGACCCCTCCGGCACCACCCGCGGCCGGTCCCCCTGCGAGCGCACCAGGAACTGGCTGGTGATGTAGGGCATCAGCGCCGGGATCACGACGGACTGTTCGAGGATCTGGGGACGCTGCTCGAAGCCCAGGTGCCGGAGCACCTCGTCCAGGATCTCCCGTCCGGTGCACTGTGACATGGGCTTCTTGACGTAGTCCCCGTCGCGCCCGGGGAACAGCGCGTACCCCCACCACACGAAGGTGTCCTCGGGCTGACCGCGGAAGTGCGGCTGGTGGTTGAGCACGATCGTCAGCAGCCAGTTCGAGTCCTTGAAGGTGATCAGGCCCCCCTTCCCGGCCTCGCTGCCGCTGAACTCCTGCATCAGCTTGAAGAAGGTCGGGTCCTTGGTCGTCACCGTGAAGGACTCCCAGGTGGAGTCCTCGACGGAGGAGTCGAAGACCGAGGGGTTGCCGAGACCGGGCCGCCTGGCGGCGAGGGCCTCCCACAGCCGCCAGGAGCCGGACCCCCGGGAGGTGTCCGGGACGGGCGGCGCCGCGTCCGTGGTGCCCAGCGTCGAGTCCGCGGTCATCGAGCCGTTGGTCACCATCACGAGGTCGTCCGGGCCCACGTCGGTCCGGCCGCTCCGCCCGTCGCGCTGCCATTCGACGGCCTCGACGGTCAGGGCCTCGCCCGCGGCCAGGCGCAGGTCGGTGACCCGGGTGCCCAGTTGCACGGTCACGCCCTGGTCGGTCAGCCACTTCAGCAGGGGCCGCACGATGGAGTCGAACTGGTTGAACCTCGTGCGGTAGATGCCCGACATCGTGTCGAAGTTCTTGAAGAGGTGGACGAACCGGTTGAGGTAGCGCCGGAACTCGATGGCGCTGTGCCACGGCTCGAAGGCGAAGGTGGTGCACCACATCCACCAGAAGTTCGTGGTGAAGAACCCCTCGCTGAAGCAGTCGGTGATGCGCTTGCCGTCGAGCTGGTGCTCCGGTGTCGCGACGCAGCGGACGAGTTCGAGGCGGTCCCGCTCGGAGAAGGTCATCGAGTGGGCGCGGACCACCGTGCCCGCGGCGTCGACCAGGCGGGCGTGATCGTCCCAGGCGAATTCCTCGTGGAAGGCGAAGGTGTCCTCGGTGACCGACTTCGAGGGGTCGTCCAGGGACGGGATCGATCCCAGCAGGTCGTACGTGCAGTCGAAGTGGATCTCGAACATGCGGCCGCCGCGCATGGTGTACCCGTCCTCCGGCGAGCCCGCCGCGTCCAGACTGCCGCCTTCGCGGTCCTGTTCCTCCAGGATGACGATGTCCCGGCCGTCGAAGCCGCCGTCACGGATCAGGAACGCCGCCGCGGACAGCGAGGCGATCCCGCTCCCCACCAGATAGGCCTTGGCCATCCCGGTACCTTTCTCGACCGCCAGGGGAATCCTGGACGGCTCAGACAGTACCGATTCATCACCTTCTGCGGGTGTATGACGCGTCGGGCCCGGACGGGTCAGCGCGTGCTGTGCGGGAGGACCACGTGGGACGCGACCTCGTGGTCGGCGTCGGTGTCGATGAAGGACACCACCAGTGGGGTGCTGCCCGTCGCCCCGCCCGCGGTCGCCCGCAGCCGGTACCGCTCGACGCGCACGGTCTCGAGGGCGAGCGGAGCCCCGCCGGTGTACATGGACTCCGGCATGCGGTCGTTGGCGATGCGCAGGGCCGCCGCGCGCCAGCCGCCCGAGGCCGGGTCGAAGCGCTCCAGGACGAATCCGGGTCCGCTGCCCGGCCGGTCGCCGGGTTCGCCGACGAGGATCTCCATCTGGAAGGCGACCAGCAGATGCCCGTACGCGGCGGAGTTCCCGTTCCGCAGCGTGACGGTGAACTCCTGCGCCGCCCCGCCCCGTACGAGGGAGAGCGCTTCGCCCCGGGTGTCGACCGCGACCGTCAGCCGGGTCGGGGCGGGAGGCGGCGTCGTGGCCCGGGCCGTGGGCGTGGCCGGCGGCGCGGAGGACACGGCCGCGGACGCGGGAGCGGTGGGCGACGCGGACGCGGAGGCCGGGGCGGACGGCGAAGGGGACTCCGCGACCGTGCCCGACGGGGACGCCGCGACCGAGGCGGCCGCCGGGGCCTTGCCGTCCTTGTCGGCGCATCCGGTCAGGCCCGCCAGCAGGACGGCGGCCGCGGCCGCGGCGGACAGCACCCGGAGGGGTGCGGCAGGTGCGGGCATGAGAACGGTTCCCCCAAGGTCGGCTGAGGCAGGAAACCTAACAACCCCGCGCCCCGCCGACGAGCCCGTTCGGGCCTCGGAGCGGCGACGGTTCGGTCACGGCCGCGCCGCCGCGTGGCGGGTCGGCCGCTCAGACGTTCAAGGTCGCCTCCAGGACCGTGACCGCATGCCCGGTCAGGTGGACCCGGTCACCGTGGAGCGCGGCCCGGACCAGGCCCGTCCGCGCGGAGGCCTGCAGGCCGGTCAGGGTGTCCCGGCGGCCCAGCCGCGCCGCCCAGTACGGGGCCAGCGCGGTGTGGGCGCTGCCGGTGACCGGATCCTCGGGGATGCCCTCGGCGGGGGAGAAGAACCGGGAGACGAAGTCGTACTCCGCGTCCGCGGAGGCCGCCGCCGCGGTGACGATGATCCCGCGCAGCTCCTCGCGCCGGGTCAGCTCCGCGAGCGCCGCGAGGTCGGGCCGTACCGCGCGGACGGCGGCCTCGTCGGGCAGCACCGTGAGCAGATCGCCCAGCGCACCCGTACGCAGCGCGGCCTCGGGCCGCACCCCCAGGGCCTCGGTGAGCCCCCGCGGAACGGGAACATCGGTGCCGGGAGCGGCCGGGAAGTCCAGCGTGATGCTCCCGTCCGCTTCCGGGCGGGCGGCGAGCATGCCGCTGAACCGGCTGCGGAACCGCACCGGGCCGGTCAGCAGCCCTTCCCGGCGCATCGTGTGGACCGTGGCCAATGTGGCATGGCCGCACAGATTGGTCTCGACGAGCGGGGTGAACCAGCGGATCTCCCAGTCGGCGTCGCCGCCCGCCGGAAGCGGGAGGGCGAAGGCCGTCTCCGAGTGGTTCACTTCGGCGGCGATCTGCCGAAGCCGCAGGTCGTCCGGCCACTCCCCGGCCGCGAGCAGACAGACCCCGGCAGGGTTTCCGGCGAAGGGGCGAGTCGTGAAGGCGTCTACGATCTGGATACGCATGCCGCGAACGTAGCCGGGCCAATCACGCCCCCGGGAAGGCCAATCTCCGACAAGTGGCCTGCCTGTCGGTGCCGGGGGTGATCAGGTCAGGGGCTTCTCGAAGCTGAAGGCGGTCACGGCCAGCCGCTCGCGGAAGTAGAAGCGGTGGGCATCGGTCCGCTGGGTGCCGGAGTCCAGGGTCAGAGCGGTGCAGCCGGCGGCCCGGGCGTGCTCCTCCAGGTGGGCGAGCAGCGCGTGGCCGACCCCGCCCGAACGGGCGGCGGCGGAGGTGACCAGGTCGTCCACGTAGAGCTTGCGCACCAGGGCGGTGTTGGCGACGACGCGCCAGCCGGCCGCGCCCACGCACGCACCGTCCGCGTCGTACGCGGCGGTGAAGCGCAGGCCCTGGCTCTGACCCTCCGCGAGGACGGAGAGGAACAGTTCCTCGGTGAGGTGGGGGCGGAGCTCGGTCAGCACGGGGAGCAGGTCTTGCGTCAGCCGCGCATCGCCGGGCTCGAGGTCGATGATCTTCATGAGGTCAGCGTAAGGGGGCCTTTCGTGCCCGCCGGGAACCGGGCCCGCACCCGCAGGCCGCCCTCCGGGCGGGCCTGCGCCGTCACCGCGCCGTGGTGGGCCACCGCGATCGAGCGGACGATCGCCAGCCCCAGACCGTGCCCCGCCCCGACCCGCGGCCGCGCCCGGTAGAAGGGCTCGAAGAGCCGGTCGATGCCGGCCGCGTCCACCGCGGGGCCGGTGTTCTCGACCTCCAGGACCGGACCGGCGTCGTCCCGGTGGACGGTCAGCCGGACCTCCCCGCCCGGAAGGTTGTGGCCGGTCGCGTTGTCGAGCAGGTTCGTCACCAGCCGGCGCAGCAGCACCGCGTTCCCCGCCAGGAGGGCGTGCCCCTCCGCCCGCGTCCGTACGGTCACCCCGCGTTCCGTGGCCGAGGGCTCGGCCTCCCGCACCACCTGCCGGACCAGCGCGGCCAGGTCCACCGGATCGGCGTCGAAGTCGGCGTGCTCGGCGGCCGCGAGCTCCAGCAGGGCTTTGACCAGGCCGATGTTGCGCTCGTTGGTCTCGCGCAGCATCGGCGCGAGTTCGGCCAGCTCCTCCCCGCTGCTGTCCTCGGCGGCGATCTGCAGGATGGCCCGGGTGGTGGCCAGCGGCGTGAGGAGTTCGTGCGAGGCGTTCGCCGCGAACCGCCGGTGCGCCGCGAAGGACTCCTCCAGCCGTTCCAGCATGGCGTCGAAGGTGTCGGCCAGCCGCCGGAGTTCGTCGTCGGGGCCGTCGGCGTGGATGCGGTAGGCCAGGTCGCCGTCGCGGGCCTTCGCGGCCGCCCGGCTCACCTCGTCCAGCGGGGCGAGCAGACGCCGCGTCACGATCCATCCGGCGCCCAGCCCCACCGCCATGATGACCAGCACCCCGCCCGTGGAGACGGCGAGCACCGCCGCCCACACGTCCTGTTTCGTACGGACCAGCTTGGTGGTGGCGGCGCCCTCGTACGGGCTGCCCTTCGCCGGGGTCTCCGGCTGCCGGTCCGCCGGCAGCGCGCCGCCGGCCCGGGGCGCCACGGTGCCCGCCGGGTCCTGGCGCACGGGGATGTCGTACGTCGGTACGTAGCGGATGCCCGCGTAGATGAGGGCCACCATCAGCGCGGCGCACACGGCGAGCGCGCCGGCGAAACCGGCGAACAGCCGCCCGCGGATGCCCAGTCGGCGCATCCGCGGGCCGCGCCACCGGATCCGCGGACCACGCGGCCGGCTCACGCTTCGCCGAGGTGGTAGCCGGCGCCCACCGCCGTCCGGACGAGCTGTGGCTCGCCCAGCTTTCTGCGCAGCGTGTGCACCACCAGGCGTACGGCGTTGGTGAAGGGATCGGTGTGCGCGTCCCACGCCTTCTCCAGCAGCTGCTCGGAGCTCACCACCCCGCCGTCGGCCCGCATCAGCAGCTCCAGCACGGCGAGTTCCTTCGGCGTCAGCCGGATCTCCGCGCCCGCCCGCGCCACCCGCCGCCGGTGCGTGTCGAAGGTGACGTCCGCGAAGGCCAGCACGGGCGCGTACGCGAGGGGGCTGCGCCGGTACAGCGCCCGCAGCCGGGCCACCAGCTCGGGGAAGTCGAAGGGCTTGGCCAGGTAGTCGTCGGCTCCGAGCGACAGCCCGGACACCTTGTCGCCCAGCCGGCCCGCCGCCGTGAGCATGAGGATCCGGCAGCCGGGATCGAGGGTCTGCAGGCGCCGGCACACCTCGTCGCCGTGTATCCCGGGCAGGTCGCGGTCCAGGACCACCGCGTCGTAGTCGTGGACGGCCAGATGGTCCAGGGCGGCCTGCCCGTCGTGCACGACGTCGACGGTCATGGCCTCGCGGCGCAGCCCGATCTCCAGGACCCGGGCCATGTACGCCTCGTCCTCCACCACCAGTACGCGCACGTGCCCGCGCCTCCGTCCGACCGTCCGTCTTCGTCCTCGACTCCGTCACCGATCTGGATATCAGAGCACGTATTCGAGCGGTGTTTGATTCCGGCCCGATGGCCCCCGCCGAGCGAAACGCGGCTCAAATCCCCGGGAATCTAGCGTGGTTCTCCGCTGCCGCGAAGTGAATTCGGGCAGCCGTCGGAAGGATGAGAAAAGAATGAATTTCCTGAAACGGGCGTGGTGGCGGCTGGCGTCCCAGCTCGGCAAGACGGTCATGCTGACCGGGCTCTTCTTCGTGATCTGCACGCTCGTACTGTCCGGATTCCTCATCCAGGCCGCGGCGGCGCGCGCAGCCGAGAGCGCCAAGCGGAGCGTGGGCGCGGTCGCCACCATGCAGCTCGATCTCAATGCCCTGCTCAATTCCGGCAAGGGCTCCAAGAACGCCGGCGCGAGTCCCGGACTCATCGGCCCCGGCGGCGATCTCCACCGCGATCTGGTCGACCGGATATGCGCCTCCTCCGTCGTCGCGCAGTGCAACTACAGCACCGACTCCGGCGCCGCGCCCACCGACCGGATGAAGCTCTACAAGCCGGTGCCGCTGCCCGCCGGGCAGAAGGACGACGGCCTCGACTTCTTCAAGGCCGAGGGCATCCGCGACCTCGACGCCCTGCCCTCCTTCCGCAACGGCGACGACAGGCTGGTCTCGGGCAAGGGCATCAAGCCGGACAGCGCGGGCGACATGGTCGTCATCGAGGAACGCCTGGCCGCCGCGAACCACCTCGCGGTCGGCGACCGGATCAGCCTCCAGGTGGGCAACGCGCCCGCTCCGGGCCAGGAACCGGACAGGCGGCGGTTCGAGTTCGTCGTCGGCGGCATCTACCGGAGCGGCACCCCCGATTCCGGACGGTACGTCCCCGCGATGATGGACCCCGCCAACCAGATCTACGTGACCCCCGAGGGCGGCAGCCGCCTCCTCGGCAAGGACCCCGGGGCCGACGGCGGCGTGGTCAAGTCGGCCACCTTCACCCTGCGCAGCCCCGCCGACCTCGACCGGCTCAAGGCCGACGCCGAGGCGGCCGGGGCGGACCTGGACGTCTTCCCGCTGACCGTCAACGACAAGGCGTACAGGACGCTGGTCGGCCCGATCACCAAGACCGCCTCCTTCGCCACCGTCACCGTATGGCTCGTCGCCCTGGGCGGCACCGCGATCCTCGCCCTGATCGTGGCCTCGAACCTGCGCGAGCGGCGGGGGGAGCTCGGCATCCTCATGTCACTCGGCGAGAAGAAACCGAAACTGCTCGCCCAGCACCTCGTGGAGGTCGCGGCCTGCGCCGCTGTCGCCATCGGCCTCGCGGCGGCGGGCAGCCAGTTCCTCTCCCAGGCCATCGGCGACAAGCTCCTCGCCGGCGAGGTCGCCTCGGCCCGGGACCAGGCCGCCTCCGACCGGCAGGGGCCGGACCCGAGCAACTCGACGGGCGGACCGAAGTCAGCCGGCGCCGACGGCGAGAAGGTCGAACCCATCGACCGGATGGACATCCGCATCGGCCCCGCCGACATCGGCAGGATCGGTGCGACCGGCCTCGGCATCGCCGCACTCGCCACCCTCGTCCCCGGCATCCGCGTGCTGCGCCTCACCCCCCGCGACATCCTCTCGAAGGGCAACTGACCATGGCGGCGATCCTCGAACTGGCCGATGTGAGCTACACCTACCGCTCCGGAACCAGCCGGCGCACGGTCCTCAAGGGCATCGACCAGGCCTTCGAAGCGGGCCGAATGTACGCGGTGGTAGGCCCCTCGGGCAGTGGCAAGACCACCCTGCTGTCGCTGGCCAGCGGCCTGGACACGCCCACCGCGGGCACCGTCCGCTTCGACGGCCGCGACGTACGGGAGCTCGGACTCGGCACGTACCGCAACCGGCATGCCGCGACCGTCTTCCAGTCCCTGAACCTGCTGACCTACATGACGGCGGTTCAGAACATCACCTCCGCCATGGAGATCACCGGAGTGAAGGGCGGCCACGACAAACGGCGGGCGGTCGAACTCCTGGACCTCCTCGGCATCGACCGGGCCGACCGGCACCGCCGCACCCTCCAGCTCTCCGGCGGGCAGCAACAGCGCGTCGCCATCGCCCGAGCGCTCGCCTGCGAGGTGGACATCCTCTTCGCCGACGAACCCACCGGCGCCCTCGACCACGAGACCGCCGCCGACATCATCGAGGTGTTCCGCGAGCTCGCGCACGACGAGGGCAAGTGCGTCATCGTCGTCACCCACTCCCGGCAGGTGGCCGCGGCCTCCGACGAGATCCTCCGCCTCAAGCGGGGCAAACTCACCCGTCAGTAGATCCGGCACGCGCCCTCCCACCGTCCGCATGACGGACACCCGCCACGGTTGTCAGACCCCCCACCTAGTCTTGATCACGTGAGTCCGACCCCCGAACGTCCCCTCGCCGAGATCAACGCCGACATCCGCGGCCTCTTCGCCCGCGCCGAAGGCCGCCTGTCGGACGCTGAGCGCGTCCGACACGCGGCGCTCCTGGAGGAGTGGGCCGCGGCCATGAAGGCCTCGGTCGTCCCCGCGGCGTAGCGGCCGCGCGCGTAACGCGTCGTACGGCGCCGTGTCGGACCGATGAATGCGCGCACCGGCGGCAGTCTTCCTTACGGGCAACCGCGCCGGCCCCGTTCTTCCGGCGCCGCACGCACGCGAAGGTGGACCATGAGCGATCTGCACAGCCTCCTGAAGGACCGTGTCGACGACGGCTCGCTGCCCGGCGCGGTGGGCCTCGTGGCCCGCGGCGAGGAGGTCGAGGTGGCGGCCGTCGGCTCCCTCGACACCGCCGGCACCGCCCCCATGGCACGCGACTCGCTCTTCCGGATCGCCTCCGTCACCAAGCCGGTGACCGCCGCGGCCACGATGACGCTCATCGAGGACGGCCTGCTCTCCCTCGACTCCCCGGTGGCGCGCTGGCTGCCGGAACTCGCCGCGCCGATGGCCGTCCGCACCCCGTCCTCGCCCGTCGACGACGTGGTCCCGGCCGACCGCCCGATCACCGTCGACGATCTCCTCACCTTCCGGGCGGGCTACGGCTTCCCCTCAGACTTCTCCCTGCCCGCCGTGGGCCCGCTGTTCAGCGAGCTGAAGCAGGGCCCGCCCCACCCCGGGCAGGTCGAGGACCCCGACGCGTGGATGGCGATCCTGGCCCGGATCCCGCTCCTCCACCAGCCGGGCCGGGCCTGGCTCTACAACACCTGCTCCGACATCCTCGGAGTCCTCCTCGCCCGCGCCACCGGGCAGTCCCTCCCGGACCTCCTGGCCGAGCGCGTCTTCGAGCCGCTCGGCATGCGGGACACCGCGTTCGCCGTGCCGCCGGGCCGGCTCCACCGCTTCACGAGCCGCTACCGGGCCGCCGGGGACGGCGGAGCCCTGGAACTCGTCGACGCACCCGACGGGCAGTGGAGCGCCGTGCCCGTATTCCCCTCCGGGGCGGGCGGTCTGGTCTCCACCGCCGACGACCTGCTCGCGTTCGGCCGGATGCTGCTCGCGGAGGGCGCGTACGAGGGCGGGCGGCTGCTCGCGCCGGAATCCGTACGGCAGATGACCACGGACCACCTCACCGCGGCGCAGCGCGCGGAGGGGGCGCTCTTCCTGGAGGGCCAGGGCTGGGGCTTCGGCGGCTCCGTCGACATCGCCCGCACCGACCCCTGGAACGTACCGGGCCGCTACGGCTGGATCGGGGGCACCGGCACCGCCGCCCACGTGGTCCCCGCCACCGGAGCCGTCACCGTCCTCCTCACCCAGCGGGAGATGACCGGCCCGACCCCGACCGACATCATGCGGGAGTTCTGGACCTACGCGTCCACGCCCCGCACCTGAGGCCCACTGCCGCGCGTTCCGGGGGCCCGGCATCATGGACGGCATGACGACCGACTCCCGTGCTCGTTCGTTCAGTTCCGCGGCCGCGCGCTATGCCGACCACCGGCCCTCCTACCCCGCCTCGCTCTTCGCCGCCCTGGCGGAACTGGCCGGCTTCCCGCTGGCCGGGGCCCGGGTGGCCGACGTGGGGGCGGGAACCGGGATCGCCACCGCCCTGTTGGAGGCCTGCGGGGCCCGGGTGATCGGGGTGGAGCCGGGGGAGGGCATGGCCGCGGAGTTCCGGCGGCGCAATCCGCGAACACCGCTCGTGCGCGGGGACGGCAACCGGCTGCCCCTCGCCTCCGGCGGCACGGACCTGCTGACCTACGCGCAGTCGTGGCACTGGACCGATCCCGCCCGCTCCGTACCCGAGGCACTGCGGGTGCTGCGCCCCGGCGGCGCGCTGGCGGTCTGGTCGAACGACCCGGACGTCTCCGTCGGCTGGATCGCGGATCAACAGGCCCGCATCGAGCGGCGCTTCGGCCCCGGCTGGTACATCAACGAGCGGGCCCGCTCGCAGGAGGGGCTGCGGTTCACCACCCGCCGCCTGCCGTGGTCGCGCCGGGTCCCCGTCGACACGCATCTGGCCAAACTGTCCACGCATTCCCTCTTTCTCATCGGCGAACCCGGCACGGACGCCTTCCTCGCCGAGGAACGCGCCCTCCTCATGGACCGTTTCCCGGGCGGCCGGGTGGACGAGCACTACGTGGTGGATCTGAGCGTGGCCGTGCGTGCGCAGGGCTGATCGGGTGAAGCAGCGGAACCCGGCGGGGATCCGGCCGTTGATCAAAGCGCTTACCACCGTGCACTCGTGCAACAGAAGGACAATGATGATCAAGAAGATGATGGCCACCGCCGCCGCCACCGCCTCCATCGTCGGCGCGGGTGCCGCAATGGCCGCCCCGGCCATGGCCATCGGCAACGACCACGGCATCACCACCATCAACGGCAACGGGTCCCAGCAGATCTACGGCAACCAGAAGACCCACGGCGAGATGAGCCCGCAGCTCTCCCTGGTCCAGGGCACCCTGAACAAGCCCTGCATCGGCCTGCCGGCGAAGGTCAACGCCGAGTCGATCCTTGCCATCGTCAACGTCGGTGTCCAGGACATCAACGTCCTGTCCAACCCGCAGAACCAGCAGTGCACCGAGAACTCCACCCAGGCCAAGGGCGACGAGGCCCTCTCGCACATCCTGGACAACATCCCGATCCTGTCGGGCAACGTCTCGGCCAACAGCTGACACTGTTCCCCCTGCGAGCCGGGGCCTCCGACGCCTGCGCGAGTGCCCAAGGGGGCCCCGGCTTGTCCTCCGCGGATCCACGGGTCCGCACCTTCCGCAGGCGTAAGCCGCCGGCCGCGAGGTCGGCGGATCCGGCACCGGTCCTCACGTCACAGAGCCTCCCGTCAGCGCGGACGGGAGGCTCTCTGGCATGCCGTACGGGCGGCGACCTCGGTGACGCCCCCGGTCGGGATACCGCCCGGTCCGGCCGCGTGCTGTTGCACGCCCGCAGTGACGGTGTCAGCGTCGGGACATGACCACCGACCCACAGCGCTTCGAGATCCTGCTGGTCCCCGAGCACGTCAAGAACCGGCCCGGCGCCCCCCGGCCGGACCGTCCCCTGCGGTCGGCCGTGGTCGAGGCGACGGGCGAGACGGGCGCCTCCGGCTACCCCCGCTACGTCGGCGAGGGCATGGAGGCCGACATCGACCCCGCCACCCGTACGGTCGAGAAGCTGCTCGTCGACGGCTCCGAGCTGGACCCGGGGCTGACCGCACTGATCGCCCCCGACCCCGCGAAGGGGACGGAGCGGCGGCAGTAGGGCCCGCCGGCGCAGGGGGCGCTCCCCGCCGGTCCGGGCCCCGCCGCCGTGCCGCGGGCGGCGGGCCGCCTCACCCCGGGACGGCCGAGGCCGCCGGGGCGATGCGCCGCCCGCCCGCGTACACGTTCATGGAGTCGCCGCGCAGGAACCCCACCAGGGTCAGGCCCGCCTCGGCGGCCAGGTCGACGGCCAGGGAGGACGGGGCGGAGACGGCCGCCAGGATCGGGATCCCCGCCATCACCGCCTTCTGAGCCAGCTCGAAGGAGGCCCGCCCCGACACCAGCAGGACGGACTCGGACAGCGGCAGCCGCCCGTCGCGCAGCGCCCGCCCCACGATCTTGTCGACGGCGTTGTGCCGGCCCACGTCCTCCCGTACGTCGATCAGCTCGCCGGCGGGGGAGAAGAGCGCGGCGGCATGGAGCCCGCCGGTGCGGTCGAAGACCCGTTGCGCCGCCCGCAGCCGGTCGGGGAGGCAGGCCAGCAGCGCGGGCGTGATCCGCACCGGCGGGCCGTCCGTGAGCGCGAACCGGGACGCCGTACGCACGGCGTCCAGGCTCGCCTTCCCGCACAGACCGCAGGAGGAGGTGGTGTAGACGTTGCGCTCCAGGGTGATGTCGGGGAGCGCGACCCCGTCGGCGAGGGCGACGTTCACCACGTTGTAGGTGTTGGAGCCGTCCGCGGTCGCGCCCGCGCAGTAGCTCACCGACCGCAGCTCGTCGCCCCGCCCCAGCACCCCCTCGCTCACCAGGAATCCCACGGCGAGCGCGAAATCGTCCCCCGGCGTGCGCATGGTGATGGCCAGCGGCTTCCCGTTCAGCCGGATCTCCAGGGGCTCCTCCGCCACGAGGGTGTCCGGGCGCCGGTCCTGGCGGCCGCCGCGGATGCGGAGCACGGGGCGGCGCTCGGTGACCCGGCCCACGGCTCACTCCACCCCCTGTCCCTGGACATGGGTGAAGCCGAACCGGCCCTTGATGCACAGGTTCCCGTGCGTCACCGGATTGTCGTGCGGGGAGCTGACCTTGACGATCCGGTTGTCCTGGACGTGCAGCGTCAGATTGCACCCGACACCGCAGTACGCGCACACCGTGGTCGTCTCCGTCTGCGCCGACTCGTCCCAGGTACCGGCCTCCCGCATGTCGAACTCGCTGCGGAAGGACAGCGCTCCGGTCGGGCACACCTCGATGCAGTTCCCGCAGTACACGCACGCCGACTCGGGCAGCGGGGCCGCGTACTCCGTGGAGATCCGGGCGTCGAAGCCCCGGCCGGCGACCGTGATCGCGAAGGAGTTCTGCCATTGGTCCCCGCACGCGTCCACGCATTTGTAGCAGAGGATGCACTTGCCGTAGTCCCGGACGTACAGGTCGTTGTCCTTCTTCGGCGCCTCGTTCACCCGGGCCGCGTCCGGACCGAAGCGGTCCGGCTTGGCCTCGTACTCCTTGAGCCAGCCGGCCACACCCGGTGTCGTCGACAAGTCCACGGAGGAGGCGAGGAGTTCGAGGACGAGCTTCCTGCTGTGCCGGGTGCGGGCCGTGTCCGTACGGACCAGCATGCCCGGTTCGGCGCGGCGGGAGCAGGCCGGGGCGAGCGTACGGGCCCCCTCGACCTCGACCACGCAGACGCGGCAGGCGTTCTTCCGGGTGAGGGTGTCCCCGTGGCACAGGGTCGGCACGTCCGTCCCCCGCGCCCGGCAGGCGTCCAGGAGGGTGGAGCCCTCCGGCACCCGCACCGGGGTGCCGTCGAGCGTGAACTCCACCAGCCTGCGCGGCGGTCCGAGCGGAATCGCGGTCATCGGTAGACCCCCAGACGGTCGATGGCGGACTCCACGGCGTTCCACGCGGTCTGCCCCAGACCGCAGATCGAGGCGTCGCGCATGGCCGCGCCGACCTCGCGGAGCAGGGTGATGTCCCCGGCCGCGGCCGCGCCGGTGGCGTCCTTGATGCGGTGCAGCGCCTCCTCCTGGCGGACGGTGCCGACCCGGCAGGGCACGCACTGGCCACAGGACTCGTCGCGGAAGAACTCGGCGATGCGCAGGAGGACGCGGGGGAGTTCGACGGTGTCGTCGAGGACGAGCACCACTCCGGAGCCGAGGGTGGTGCCTGCCGCCCGGGTCCCCTCGAAGGTGAGCGGGATGTCCAGCTCGTCGGCCCGTACGAAGCCCCCGGCCGCCCCGCCGAGCAGTACGGCCCGCAGTGCCCGGCCCTCGGGGACGCCGCCGGCGAGCTCGTACAGCTCGCGGAGGGTGGCGCCGAAGGGGAGTTCGTACACGCCGGGGCGGCGGACGTTGCCGGAGACGCAGAAGAGTTTGGTGCCGGATCCGTAGGCCGCCGGGCCCTGGAGCAGGATGGGCAGCACGTTGACGAGGGTCTCGACGTTGTTGACGGCGGTGGGCTTGCCGAAGAGGCCCTTCTCGACGGGGAAGGGCGGCTTGGTGCGGGGCTCGCCGCGGTACCCCTCGATGGAGTTGAAGATCGCGGTCTCCTCGCCGCAGATGTAGGCGCCGGCGCCGCGCCGGATCTCGATGTCGAAGGCGTAGCCGTGGCCGAGGACGTCGGGACCGAGGAGTCCGCGGGTGCGGGCCTGGAGGATCGCGTGCTCCAGGCGGGCGAGGGCGCGGGGATACTCGCCGCGGAGGTAGAGGTAGCCCTGGTGGGCGCCGGTCGCGTAGCCCGCGATGGTCATCGCCTCGATGAGGGCGTACGGGTCGCCCTCCATCAGGACCCGGTCCTTGAAGGTGCCGGGCTCGCTCTCGTCGGCGTTGCACACGAGGTAGTGGGGGTGGTCCGGCTGGGCCGCCGTCGCGGCCCACTTGCGGCCAGTGGGGAACGCGGCCCCTCCTCTGCCGAGGAGGCCGGCGTCGGTGACGTCCCGGATGACTCCGGCGGGGCCGAGCTCGAAGGCCCGGCGCAGGGCCTTGTACCCGCCGGTGGCCCGGTAGGCGTCGAGGTCGGCGGGGTCGACGACCCCGACCCGCCCCAGCAGGCTGAGCCCCGCCTGCCCGGCCTGCGGCACGGCTGCCGCAGGCTCCGCCTCCGGCTCGGTGCTCAGGGGCTCGGCGGCGGCCGCGGCCACGGCGGCGGCGGTGGCCGGCGCCACCACGGCCGCGGCCCGGGGGCCCGGCACTGCGGGTCTCTCCCCCACCCCGCCCTTTCCCGAAACTCGGGGCTCCGCCCCAAGACCCCGTTCCCGGGGCTCCGCCCCGGACCCGGCGGGGGCTCCGCCCCCGGACCCCCGAGCCTCAAACGCCGGCGAGGCTGGATTTTCAGCCCCTCCGGCGCTTGAGGAGTGGGGGTCCCCCCAGCGGTAGCTGGGGGAGGGTCTGGGGCGGAGCCCCAGTTCGGGAAGGGGCGGGGTGGGGGAGAAGCTCCCGGCAGGGGGGCCGGCCCGCAGGATCAGGGCCGCCGGGGCGCGTTCGCAGAGGCCGAGGCAGGGGGACTCCGAGTACGGGGTGCCCGCCTCGGACAGGGCGGCGCACAGGTCTGCCGCGCCGGAGGCCCCGCACGCCAGGTCCGTGCACACGTGTGCCACCGTCGCCGGGCGTGGCGTCACCGAGAGGAGGGAGTAGAAGGTCGCCACCCCGTACGCCTCCGCGGGAGGGACCGTGAGGCGGCGGCACACGTAGTCCAGCGCGCCCGGGCTGATCCACCCCACCCGGTCGTTCACCGCGTGCAGGGCGGGGAGGAGGAGGTCCCGCCGGTCGCGGGCGGCCGCCGCGCCGCCCCGGGCCCAGCGCAGGTCGTCGGGGGTGCGGACCTCCCCGCCCTCCCACGGAGTCTCCGGCGGGCCCAGCAGCGCGTCCACCGCGCCCCGTTCCTCCGCCGAAGGGGCCGCCGTCCCGGAGAAGGTCAGGTCCATCAGCCCACCACCGCCAGCTTCTCGATCCGTACCGCCGAGGCCTTGAACTCCGCCGTCCCCGCGATCGGGCAATTGGCCTCGATCGTCAGCTGGTTGGTGTCCACCTCGTCCGGGAAGTGCATCGTCATGAAGGCCAGGCCCGGCCGCAGCGCCGGGTCCACCCAGACCGGCGCGGTCACCGAGCCCCGCCGCGAGGAGATCCGCACCTGCTCGCCCACCCGCACCCCGTACTCCTCCGCGTCCTCCGGGGACAGTTCGATGAACTCGCCCCGGCGTAGCGGGGAGGCGAAACTGCCGCTCTGGACGCCGGTGTTGTACGAATCCAGGCGCCGGCCCGTCGTCAGGCGGAGCGGGTAGACGTCGTCGGTCAGGTCCACCGGCGGGTCGTGGCGGACCAGCCCGAAGGGGGCCCGCCGGCCGCGCGCCGTCTCGTCCTCCGCCCAGAGCCTGCCGTGGAGGTAGGAGAGGGGGAGTTCCTCCGTCGAGGGGCACGGCCACTGGAGGCCCTGGTGTTCCTCCAGCCGGTCGTACGTCATCCCGAAGTGGTCGGGGGAGAGGGAGCGGAGCTCGTTCCACACTGCTTCGGCGCCGCTGAACTTCCAGTCGTGGCCGAGGAGTCGGGCCAGTGCACAGATGATGTCGATGTCCTCGCGGGCCTCGCCGGGCGGGGTCAGGGCCGCCCGTACCCGTTGGACCCGCCGTTCGCTGTTCGTGGACGTCCCGTCCGTCTCCGCCCACGCGGCGGTGGCGGGCAGGACCACGTCCGCCAGTTGGGCGGTCTTCGTCAGGAAGATGTCCTGGACCACCAGATGGTCCAGGGTCCGCAGGCGGCGCAGTGCCTGCTCGCTGTCGGCTTCGGACTGGGCCGGGTTCTCTCCGATGCAGTAGACCGCCCGGAGCGATCCGTGCTCCATCGCCTCGAACATCTCCGTCAGGGTCATGCCGTAGCGGGGAGGGATGACGGTGCCCCAGGCCGTCTCGAACCTGTGCCGTGCGGCGGGGTCGAGGAGGTCGTGGAAGCCGGGCAGCCGGTTGGGGATGGCGCCCATGTCGCCGCCGCCCTGGACGTTGTTCTGGCCGCGCAGCGGCTGGACCCCCGAGCCCCAGCGGCCCACGTGCCCCGTCAGCAGCGCCAGGTTGATCAGCGCGCGGACGTTGTCGGTGCCGTTGTGGTGCTCGGTGATGCCGAGGGTCCAGCACAGCTGGGCCCGCTCGGCGCTCGCGTAGGCGTGGGCGAGTTCGCGGATCGCGGGGGCCGGGACGCCCGTCACCTTGGACGCGGCCCGCAGGGTCCACGGCTCCACCAGCTCCGCGTACTCCTCGAAGCCGCTCGTCGCGCGGTCGATGAAGGCCCGGTTGGCCAGCCCCGCGTGGATGATCTCGCGGCCGATGGCGTGCGCGAGGGGGATGTCGGTGCCGACGTTGGGCCCGAGCCAGCTCTCCGCCCATTCGGCGGTGGAGGTGCGGCGCGGGTCGACGGCGTACATGCGGGCGCCGGCCCGGATGCCCTTCAGGACGTGCTGGAAGAAGATCGGGTGGGCGAAGCGGGCGTTGGAGCCCCACATCACGATGAGGTCGGTGACCTCCACCTCCGCGTAGGAGGAGGTGCCGCCGCCGGAGCCGAAGGCGGCGGTCAGGCCGGCGACGCTCGGCGCGTGGCAGGTGCGGTTGCAGGAGTCCACGTTGTTGGTGCCCATCACCACACGCGTGAACTTCTGTGCCACGTAGTTCATTTCGTTCGTGGCGCGGGCGCAGGAGAGCATCGCGAAGGCGTCCGGGCCGTGCTCGTCCCGGGCGCTGCGGAAGCCGACGGCCGCCCGGTCCAGCGCCTCCGCCCAGCTCGCCCGCCGCAGTTCCCCGTCGGATCCGCGCACCAGCGGGTGGGTGAGACGTTCGTACACCACGGGGGTGCGCTTCCTGCGTCCGTTCTTCCGTCCGTTCATCGGGGTCCCTCCCCTGAGGTGGTCGTGGCGAGCAGGTCGGCGAGCGCGTGCACGACGCGCAGGGTCGGTACGTCGGTCCCGGTGAGCGACGCGAGTTCCACCACGGCGGCGAGCAGCACGTCGAGTTCGAGCGGTTTGCCCTTCTCCAGGTCCTGGAGGGTGGAGGTCTTGTGGTCGCCGACCCGCTCGGCCCCCGCGATCCGGCGCTCGACCGAGATCTCGGGGTGGCAGCCGACGGAGGCGGCGACCTCGAGGGTCTCCCGCATCATCGACTCGACCAGGGCCCGGGTGCCGTCGTGCCGGCAGATCCGGGCCATGGTGGCCCGTGCCAGCGCGCTGATCGGGTTGAAGGAGATGTTGCCGAGCAGTTTGATCCAGATGTCGTTGCGCAGGTCGGGCTCCACGGGGCACTTGAGCCCGCCCGCCTGCATGGCCCCGCTGAAGTCGAGGCAGCGGCGCGAGACCGACCGGTCCGGCTCGCCGATGGAGAAGCGGGTGCCCTCCAAGTGCCGGACCACGCCCGGGGCTTCGATCTCGGTGGCCGCGTACACCACGCACCCGACGGCCCGCCGCGGCGGCAGGGTCGCGCTGACCGCGCCTCCCGGGTCCACGCTCTCGATGCGCCGTCCCCCGTACGGTCCGGGGAGTCCGTGGAAGTACCACCAGGGGATGCCGTTCTGGGCGGCGATCACCGCCGTCTCCCGGTGGAGGAGCGGATGGACCAACGGCCCGCTGTCGGCGTAGGAGTTGGCCTTGAGGCCGAGGAAGACGTAGTCGACGGGGCCGACCTCGTCCGGGTCGTCGGTGACGGGGGGCCGGGCGGTGAAGTCGCCCCGGGGGCTGAGGACGCGCACGCCGCTCTGGCGCATGGCGGCCAGGTGGGGTCCGCGGGCGATGAGATGGACCTCGGCGCCCGCGCGGTGGAGTGCGGCGCCCACATATGCGCCGATCGCGCCGGCGCCGACTATTGCGACTTTCACTGGGCTCTCCGTTCGGGGCCACACGATGTGTCGACTGAATATTGTCTACAGTATTCGCCCATGGCGGTCAATGGATCGGTAGACTGCATACGAAAGCCAATTCGCAGAGGGGGTAGGGATGTTGACCAACGGACTGCCGAAGGGGACCGTTCCCAGGCTGGAGCGGCCAGGTCCACTGCGCGAGCGGGTGTACGAGGCCCTGCTCGAACTGATCACGACCCGGGCGCTGCGTCCCGGCCAGCACCTGGTGGAGAGCGAGCTGGCCGGCCATCTGGGCGTCTCCCGGCAGCCCGTACGGGAGGCCCTCCAGCGGCTCGACACCGAGGGCTGGGTCGATCTGCGGCCCGCCCAGGGGGCGTTCGTGCACGAGCCGACGGAGGCCGAGGCCGACCAGCTGCTCACCGTACGGACGCTGCTGGAGGCCGAGGCGGCCCGCCTCGCCGCGGCCAACGCCACCAAGGCGGGCATCACGGCGTTGGAGAAGCTCTGCGAGAAGGGCGAGGCGGCCGTGGGGGCCGATGACGTGGACCTCGCGGTGGCCACCAACGCGGCCTTCCACGCCAAGGTCATGGAACTGGCGGGCAACAGCGTGCTGGCCGAGCTGGCCTCGCAGGTGGACCGCAGGGTCCGCTGGTACTACACCCCGGTCGCCCGGCTGCGCGGCCGCCAGTCCTGGATCGAGCACCGCGAGCTGATCGCCGCCGTCTCGGCGCGGGACGAGGCCGCGGCCACCGCGGTGATGCGCGCCCACACCGAGCACACCCGCACGACGTACCACGAGCAGGCCCAGGAATAGCGCAAGGGGTGAGGGCCGGGATCCGGGGATCGCCCGGAGCCCGGCCCTCGCGTCGCGCCTACCCGGCGTCGCGGCTGATCGGCCGCGGATTCGGCACGATCTGCGCCCGCCCCGGCTGGCGCAGGAACAGCGCCAGGAACGCCGAGGCGATTCCCACGCAGCCCGCGATCACGAAGGCGCCCCGGTAGTCCCAGGCGGCCACCACCACCGCGCCCATCCCCGAGCCCACCAGCCCCGAGATCAGCTTCGAGCTGTAGACGATCCCGTAGTTGGAGGCGTTGTTGTTCTCCCCAAAGTAGTCCGCCGTCATGGCGGCGAAGAGCGGGAAGATCGCCCCGCCGCCGAATCCGGAGACCATCGAGCAGAGCAGGAAGAAGGGCATGCTTCCCATCGACCCGGAGACCAGCACCCCGAACTGGGCGCTGCCCAGCACCAGGCAGACGATGATCAGCGTGTTCCGTCTGCCGCAGCGGTCGGAGATCCACCCGATCACCCCGCGCCCCGTGCCGTTCACGATGGCCTTCAGCGACATCGCCGTGGCGACGATGCCGTTCGCGAAGCCCATGTCCTTGCCGAACGGCACCTGGAAGGCGATCCCGAAGATGTTGATCCCCGCCGTGCAGAGCAGGCAGAACCACATCGCCCACAGCACGGGCGTCCGTACCGCCTCGCGCGGCGTGTACTGCTTCACCGCCGGCGGGTTCTTCTCCAGGGCCCGACGGATCTTCGGGTCCTGCGCCGCCTTGAGCGGATCGACGTCGGCCGGCCACCAGTTCTTCGGCGGGTCCTTGAAGAACCAGCCCGCGACCGCGACCAGTACGCACAGGCCCATGCCCACCGACACCAGCAGCACCTGGTAGTTGCCGAGGTCCAGGACCGAGGTGAAGAGGAAGACGAAGGGCACGGAGCCGTAGGCGAAACCGCCGTTGACGAAGCCGGTCTTGCCGCCCTTGCGCTCCGGATACCACTTGCCGACCATGTTCACGCAGGTCGCGTACACCAGCCCGGCGCCCATACCGCTGAAGGCACTGAACCCGATGTACGCGACGACCACATGGGGTGCGTACGCGAGGGACAGATAGCCGAGCAGCGTGCCCAGCGCCCCCAGCATCATCGCGTTGCGCGCCGGCAGCCTGCCGCTCTCGCGCAGCTGCCCGGCGGGGAAGGCCACGGCCGCCTGGAAGAACACCCAGACGCCCATCAGCCAGAAGATGTGCCCGCTGCTCCACAGATGGGCCGCGTGCAGCGTGTCCTCGGCGGACGTGAAGGCGTACTCCGAGGAGCTGATGCCCATCATGCCCACCCACGGCCACAGCACCATGGTCCAGCGCGGCCGCCGCATGATGTCCCGGTCGGTCTCCCCGATCCGGTACACCCGGCCGCCCGGGTCCGTCACCTCTCTGTAGGGGACGGTGTGGCCGATCGTGCTCGTCGTTGTCATTGTGCGTCGCACCCCTCGTGTCGAAAGCTCCTGGCCAGCGCCCCCTGTCCAATGCCTCCTCGACTTCACGGGTGGGTCAGGTCATCGGCCACCTCCCAGCAGGCCCGCCGCCCGCGCCCACCGGTACTTCGCCCCGAGCACGTCCACCGGCCGTTCCGTGGTGTACGGGTAGGCGACGACCCCGCGCTCGAAGAGGTACGCGCAGGCCTCCTCGACCTCGACGTCGCCGGCCAGCGAGGCCACCACGGGCTTCTCGATGCCGCGCTCGCGGAACTCGGCGACCACCCGGGCCACCAGCTCGGCGAAGACCATCGGCGGGGTGACGATCGTGTGCCAGTAGCCCAGCACCAGCGCGTGGATGCGCGGGTCCTCCAGCCCCAGCCGGATCGTCGCCTCGTACGTGGACGGCGGCTCGCCCCCCGTGATGTCCACCGGGTTGCCCGCGGCCCCGAAGGGCGGGATGAACGCCCGGAACGCCGCGTCGAGGTCCTCCGGGATCTCCATCAGGCGCAGCCCGTTGTCGGTGATCGCGTCGGACAGCAGCACCCCGGAGCCGCCGGCCCCGGTGATGACCACGACGTTCTCGCCCTGCGGGGCGGGCAGCACCGGCAGCGCCCGCGCGTACTCCAGCATCTCGTTCAGGCCCGGCGCCCTGATCACACCGGCCTGGCGCAGGATGTCGTCGTAGACGGCGTCGTCGCCGGCGAGCGCGCCCGTGTGGGAGCCCGCGGCCTTGGCCCCGGCGGCCGTTCGGCCCGCCTTCAGCACCACCACGGGCTTCCTGGGGACGGTGGCCCGGGCGGCCTCGACGAAGGCCCGGCCGTCCTTCAGGTCCTCCAGGTGCATGGCGATGCAGTCGGTGCGCGGGTCCTCGCCGAACCAGGTCAGCAGGTCGTCCTCGTCCAGGTCCGACTTGTTGCCGAGCCCGACGATCGCCGAGACCCCGGTGTTCGTGGCGCGGGCGAAGCCCAGGATGGCCATGCCGATGCCGCCGGACTGGGAGGTCAGCGCCACCCCGCCCTTGACGTCGTACGGGGTGCAGAAGGTGGCGCACAGGTCGTGCCAGGTGGAGTAGTAGCCGTAGATGTTGGGGCCGAGCAGCCGTACTCCGTACCGTCCGGCGATCTCCACCAGCTGTGCCTGGAGCTCGTGTTCGCCGGTCTCGGCGAAACCGGAGGGGATCAGCACCGCGTTGGGGATGCCCTTGCGGCCCACCTCTTCGAGCGCGGCCGCGACGAACTTCGCGGGGATCGCGAAGACCGCCACATCGGGCTCACCCGGCACGTCCATCACGCTCTTGTACGCCTTACGGCCGAGTATGTCATCGGCCTTGGGGTTCACCGGGTGGATCTCGCCGGGGAATCCGCCGTCGACGAGGTTCCGCATGACCGAATTGCCGATCTTGCCCTGCTCGTTGGAGGCCCCGATCACCGCGACCGCCCGCGGCTGCATCAGCCGCCGCACGGAGGCGAGGATCTCCTCCCGGCCGTACGAGCGCCTCGGCGCGGGCGCGGCTTCGCCCAGCAGGATCCGGATGTCGGCGGCCGGCGCGCCGTCCGGGGTGGCGATGACCGGGTTGAGGTCCACCTCGGCGATCTCCGGGAAGTCCGCGACGAGTCGGGAGACCCGGCGGATCTGCTCGGCCAGCGCCCACCGGTCGACGGCCGGGGCGCCGCGCACCCCGCGCAGGATCTCGGCCGCCCGGATCGAGTCGAGCATGCCCACCGCCTCCTCGGAGGTGACGGGAGCGAGCCGGAAGGTGACGTCCTTCAGCACCTCCACCAGCACCCCGCCGAGCCCGAAGGCCACCACCTTGCCGAAGGTGGGGTCGGTGACGGCCCCGATGATGACCTCCTGGCCCGGCGGCAGCAGCTGCTGGACCTGGACGCCCTCGATCCGGGCGGCCGGATCGTGGGCGCGGGCGTTCTCGATGACGCGGAGGAAGGCCTCGCGGACCGCGGCCGCCCCCTGTACGCCCACGATCACCCCGCCTGCCTCCGTCTTGTGCAGGATGTCCGGGGAGACGATCTTGAGGACGACCCGCCCGCCGAGCCGGTCCGCGAAGGCCACGGCCTCCTCCACGTCCCGGGCCAGCTCCTCGCCCGGGATCGCGATCCCGTAGGCCTCGGCGACGAGCCGGCCCTCGGGGGCGGTCAGCGAGGTCCGGCCGTCGGCCCGTACGGCGTCGAGCAGGGCCCGTACCGCTTCCTTGTCGTGCGCGGTCTTGTCGTGCGCGGTCACGTCAGATGACTCCGATCGTCTTGAGCAGGGCCAGTTCCTCGTCGCCGAGGCCGAGTTCGCCGACGTACACCTCGGCGTTGTGCTCCCCTAGCAGGGGCGAGGCCGTGATCTCGGCGTGGGAGTCGGACAGTTTGAGCGGATTGCCGACCGTCGTGAAGGAGCCCCGCTCGGGGTGCTCCACGCGGACCACCATCTCGTTGGCCGCGAGCGAGGGGTCCTCGATGATCTCCTTGGTGGAGAGGATGGGCCCGCAGGGGATGTCGTGGGCGTTCAGCTCCTCCAGGACCCGCCACTTGGGGAGGTGGGCCGTCCACTCCTCGATCAGCTGGAACATCTTGCCGAGCTTGTTCAGCCGGGCCTCCGGGGTCGCCCACTCGGGATCGGTGACCAGCTCGGGCCGGCCGATCAGGGCGGCCAGCGGCGCCCAGCCGACCGGCTGCACGATCACGTACACGTAGTCGTTGGGGCCGCCCGGCGCGCACTTGACCGCCCAGCCCGGCTGGCCGCCTCCGCTGGCGTTCCCGCTGCGCGGCACCTCGTCGCCGAAGGCCGTGTCCTCGGCGTTCGGGTACTCCGCGAGGGGTCCGTGCGCGAGCCGCTGCTGGTCGCGCAGTTTGACCCGGCACAGGTTGAGGACCGCGTGCTGCATCGCCACGTTCACCCGCTGGCCGCGGCCGGTGTGGGTGCGCTGGAAGAGCGCCGCCAGGATGGCCGCGACCGCGTGCATGCCGGTGCCGGAGTCTCCGATCTGCGCGCCCGTCGCCAGCGGCGGGCCGTCCTCGAAGCCGGTGGTGGCCATCGAGCCGCCCATCGCCTGGGCGACCACCTCGTAGGCCTTGAAATCGGTGTACGGTCCCTCGCCGAAGCCCTTGATGGAGGCGTAGACGATCCGCGGGTTGATCTCTTGGATCCGCTCCCAGGTGAAGCCCATCCGGTCGACCGCGCCGGGGCCGAAGTTCTCGACCATCACGTCGGAGCGGCGGATCAGCTCCGTCAGCAGCTCCTTGCCGCGCGGGGTCTTGGTGTTGAGGGTGATGCTGCGCTTGTTGCAGTTGAGCATCGTGAAGTAGAGCGAGTCGACGCCCGGCAGATCGCGCAGCTGCCCCCGGGTGATGTCGCCGCTCGGGGCCTCCACCTTGACCACGTCGGCGCCGAGCCAGGCGAGGATCTGGGTGGCCGAGGGGCCGGACTGGACGTGCGTCATGTCGAGGACGCGGATGCCTTGGAGAGCCTTGCTCATGTCGGGCTCCTCACTTGTACATCGTCTGGTTCATGGTTCCGGGTGCGTACGCGTCGGGATCGACCCATACGTTGATCAGCGAGGGCAGGCCCGACTCGCGGGCCCGCCGCAGTGCGGGGGCGATGTCGGCGGGGTCGCGGACCTCCTCGCCGTAACCGCCCAGCATCTGGGCGAACTTGTCGTAGTGGACGTCGCCGAGGGTGTTGCCGACCCGCTCGCGCTCCAGGCCGTACTTCTGCGCCTGGCCGTAACGGATCTGGTTCATCGAGGAGTTGTTGCCGACGATCCCGACGAAGGGCAGGTTGTAGCGGACGAGGGTCTCGAAGTCCCAGCCGGTGAGGGAGAACGCCCCGTCGCCGAAGAGGGCCACGACCTCCTTGTCCGGGCGTGCCTTCTTCGCGGCGAGCACGAAGGGGATGCCGACGCCGAGGGTGCCGAGCGGGCCCGGATCCATCCAGTGGCCGGGGGACTTGGGCTGTACGACCTGGCCGGAGAAGGTGACGATGTCGCCGCCGTCGCCGATGTAGATCGAGTCCTCGGTGAGGAACTCGTTGATCTCGCTGACCAGGCGGTACGGGTGGATGGGCGCGGCGTCGCTGCGCAGCTGGGGCAGCCGCTTGTCGAGGGCGATCTGCTCGGCGGCGCGCAGCTCCTCCAGCCAGGCCTTGCGCTTGACGGCGCCGCCGTTCAGCCGCCCGGAGGCCGCGGCGGTGACGGCGGCGAGCACCACACCCGGGTCGCCGACGATGCCCAGGTCGATGTCGCGGTTCTTGCCGACGGTGCGGTAGTCCAGGTCGATCTGGACCACGGTGGCGGTGGGGGAGAGGCGCTTGCCGTAGCCCATCCGGAAGTCGAAGGGCGTGCCGACGATGATGATCAGGTCGGCTCCGGCGAAGGCGTAGCGGCGCGAGAGCTGGAAGTGGTGCGGGTCGCCGGGCGGCAGGGTGCCGCGGCCGGCGCCGTTCATGTACGCGGGCACGTTGAGGGTGCGGACGAGGTCGATGGCGGCGTCGGTGGCCCTGGCGGTCCACACCTGGCTGCCGAGCAGGATCGCGGGCTTCTCGGCGTGCACGAGCAGGTCGGCGAGCTTCTCGACGTCCGCCGGGTCGCCGGCGCTGCGGGTGGAGGCGCGGTAGCGCCCGGCCTCGGGGATCCGGGCCTTGGAGAGCGGTACCTCGGCGTCCAGCACGTCGCGCGGGATCTCCAGGAAGGAGGGTCCGGGGGCGCCGTTGTAGCACTCGCGGAACGCCATCGACACCATGTCCGCGGCGCGCGCCGTGTCGGGGACGGTGGCCGCGAACTTGGTGATCGGGGTCATCATGTCGACGTGCGGGAGGTCCTGCAGCGAGCCCATCTTGTGCTGGGTGTGCGCTCCCTGACCACCGATCAGGAGCATCGGTGACTCCGCCCGGAAGGCGTTGGCGACGCCCGTGACGGCGTCCGTGGTGCCGGGGCCGGCTGTCACCACGGCGCAGCCGGGCTTGCCGGTGATGCGGGCGTAGCCGTCGGCGGCGTGTGCGGCGACCTGTTCGTGGCGTACGTCGACGACCTCGATGCCCTCGTCCACGCAGCCGTCGTAGATGTCGATGATGTGGCCGCCGCAGAGGGTGTAGATGACCTCCACGCCCTCGGCCTTGAGTGCCTTGGCGACGAGATGACCACCGGAGATGAGTTCCTCGGGCATGGCGAAGTCGCGTCCCTTCGTAGGGGAGTTGGGAGATTGCATACAGTCGACGAATACTGTATGAACCTTGTTATCCACCCATCCGGTGGCCGATGTCCAGGGGTCGAACGGCAATTTCCGAGTCAGTGTCAGACGGGAGCCGCAATGGATCTGTACGAACACCAGGCGAGGCAACTCTTCGCGGAGCATGGGATATCCGTCCCGGCGGCCGAGGTCGTGGAGGATCCCAAGGCGGCCCGGGCGGCCGCGGAACGGCTCGGCGGCCGGGTCGTCGTCAAGGCACAGGTGAAGGTGGGCGGCCGGGGCAAGGCGGGCGGGGTCGTCCTCGCGGCGGACCCGGCCACCACCGAGATCACGGCCCGGCAGATCCTCGGCATGGACATCAAGGGCCACACCGTGCACGCGCTGATGATCGCCCAACCGGTCGACATCCAGGCGGAGTTCTATGTCTCGTACGTCCTCGACCGGGCGGCCGGGGGGTTCCTGGCCATCGCCTCGGCCGAGGGCGGCGTGGACATCGAGGAGGTCGCCGCCCGCCGGCCGGAGTCGGTGACCAGGATCCCCGTGGACCCGGCGGAGGGGGTCACCGACGCGAAGGCGGCCGAGATCGCGGCGGCGGCGGGCCTCCCGGCGCAGGCCGCGCCCGTGCTGCGGCGGCTGTGGGAGGTCGTCGTACGGGAGGACGCGCTACTGGTCGAGGTCAACCCGCTGGTCCGGACGAGGGCGGGGGAGTTGGTCGCCTTGGACGGGAAGGTGACGGTGGACGACAACGCGGCCTTTCGGCAGGCACGTTGGGGTGGTGGCTCGGCTGTTGACGCTCACGCCGACCCGATCGAGGCGGCGGCCCGCGCCGAGGGGCTCAACTACGTCAAGCTCGACGGGGAGGTCGGCGTCATCGGGAACGGGGCGGGGCTGGTGATGTCCACGCTGGACGTGGTGGCGGGGTGCGGGGCCCGGCCGGCCAACTTTCTGGACATCGGTGGGGGTGCGTCGGCGGGGGTGATGACCGATGGCCTCTCGGTGATCCTCGCCGACCCGTCGGTCCGCGCGGTGCTGGTGAACGTCTTCGGGGGCATCACGGCCTGCGATGCGGTGGCCGAGGGGATCGTCCGGGCGCTGGACTCGGTCCGGCTCACGAAGCCGTTGGTTGTCCGGCTGGACGGCAACGCGGCCCCGGAGGGCCGGGCCCTCCTCTCCCGCCGGGCCCATCCTCTGGTGGAGCAGGCCACCACGATGGACGAAGCCGCCCACCAGGCGGCCGCCCTGGCCCGCTGACCCCCTCCGCTGCGCGCGGCTACCCCCACCCCACCCCTTCCCGAAACCGGGGCTCGCGACCCCGGCCGCCGCCCCCGGGGCTCCGCCCCGGACCCCGTGGGGGCTCCGCCCCCATACCCCCGCGCCTCAAACGCCGGCGGGGCTGGAATTGCCCTGCGGGCAATCCAGCACCGCCTGGGCGTGCACGTGCAGGCTGAGGCCGGCCAAAACCAGCCCCGCCGGCGTTTGAGGCGCGGGGGGCCACCCATCCACGAGCAGGAGGTACACATGGCCATCTACCTCACCAAGGACAGCCGCGTCCTGGTCCAGGGCATGACCGGAGCCGAAGGCATGCGGCACACCCGCCGCATGCTCGCCTCCGGCACCCACATAGTCGGCGGCGTCAACCCCCGCAAGGCCGGCACCGACGTCGACTTCGGAGACGACCGCGTCGTGCCCGTCTTCGGCAGCGTCCGCGAAGGCATCGACGCCACCGGTGCCGACGTCACCGTCGTCTTCGTCCCGCCCCCCTTCGCCAAGGCCGCCGTCGTCGAGGCCGCCGACGCCGGCATTCCGCTCGCCGTCGTCATCACCGAGGGCATTCCCGTCCACGACGCCGTCGCGTTCCACGCGTACGCCGCCGGCCGCGGCACCCGCGTCATCGGCCCCAACTGCCCCGGCCTGATCAGCCCCGGCCAGTCGAACGCCGGCATCATCCCCGCCGACATCGCCCCCCGCCCCGGCCGGATCGGGCTCGTCTCCAAGTCCGGCACCCTCACCTACCAGCTCATGTACGAGCTCTGCGAGATCGGCTTCACCACCGCCGTCGGCATCGGGGGCGACCCCGTCGTCGGCACCACCCACATCGACTGCCTCACCGCCTTCGAAGCCGACCCCGACACCGAACTCATCGTCCTGATCGGGGAGATCGGCGGGGACGCCGAGGAGCGGGCCGCCGCCCACATCGCCGCGCACGTCACCAAGCCGGTCGTCGGCTACATCGCCGGCTTCACCGCGCCCGAGGGCCGGACCATGGGGCACGCCGGAGCCATCGTCTCCGGCTCCCGCGGCACCGCCGAGGCCAAGAAGGCCGCCCTGGAGGCCGCCGGCGTCGCCGTCGGATCGACCCCGTCCGCCACCGCCCGGCTGGCCTTGGAGCTACTCGCCGAGCGGACGCGCCGCCCGTAGCCTCGCCGTACGGCCGCCCCGGTGCGACGGCGGCCGTACGCGAGCCACCTCCCTGTCCCGCCCACCCTCTGAGCGGAGAAACCACAGATGGCACCCACCCTCACCCTCAAGCCCGGCACGGCCTGGCCGGACGCCTGGCGACGGGCCCTCGAAGCCGCCCCCGAGGCCTTCCGCGAGGACCACGTCCTCAACCTCTGGGGCGGCTCCTGGCAGCACGACGGCAGCAGTCTGCCCGCGACCAGCCCCGTCGACGGCAGCCCCATCGCCGGGCCGCCGCGCCTGGACTCCGCCACCGCGGGCCGGGCCGTACGGGCGAGCCTCGACGCGCACCGCGCCTGGCGCCACGTCCCGCTGCCCGAACGCCGCGCCCGGGTCGGCGCCGCCCTCGACGCCCTCACCGAGCACCGTGAACTGCTCTCGCTCCTGCTCGTCTGGGAGATCGGCAAGCCCTGGCGGCTCGCCCGCGCCGATGTGGACCGGGCCGTGGACGGCGTCCGCTGGTACGTGGAGCACATCGAGACCATGGTCGCGGGGCGCACCCCGCTCGGCGGGCCCGTCTCCAACATCGCCAGCTGGAACTACCCCATGTCCGTCCTGGTGCACGCCATGCTCGTCCAGGCGCTCGCCGGCAACGCCGTCATCGCGAAGACACCCACCGACGGCGGCCTCGCCTGCCTGACCCTCGCCTGCGCGCTGATCCGGCGCGAGGGCATCCCCGTCACCCTCGTCAGCGGCAGCGGGGCCGAGCTGTCCGAAGCCCTCGTCCGCTCCCCGGAGATCGGCTGCGTCTCCTTCGTCGGCGGCCGCGACACCGGCGCGCGGATCGCCACCGCCGTCACAGACCTCGGCAAACGCCACATCCTGGAGCAGGAGGGCCTCAACACCTGGGGTGTGTGGGAGCACACGGACTGGGCGGCCCTGACGGCCGTCATCCCCAAGCTCTTCGACTACGGCAAGCAGCGCTGTACCGCCTACCCCCGTTTCGTCGTCCAGCGCACCGCCTTCGACGCCTTCCTCGCCGCCTACCTCCCGGCCGTCGCCTCCATCCGTACGGGCCACCCCCTCGCGGTCGCCCGCCCCGAAGACCCGCTGCCCGAACTGGACTTCGGGCCCCTCATCAACGCGGCCAAGGCCAAGGAGCTCACCGATCAGGCCGCCGAGGCCGTCGAACGGGGCGCCGTACCGCTCTTCCGCGGCTCGCTCGACCCGGCCCGCTTCCTGCCCGGCCAGGACATCTCCGCGTACGTGGCCCCGCTCACCCTGCTCAGCCCGCCGGCCTCCTCCCCGCTCCACCACGCCGAACCCTTCGGCCCCGTCGACACGATCGTCCTCGTCGACACCGAGGCGGAGCTGCTCGCCGCCATGAACGCCTCCGGCGGGGCCCTGGTCGCCACCCTGTCCACGGACGATCCGGCCACCTTCGCGCGGCTCGCCCCGCAGATCCGGGCCTTCAAGCTCGGCCACGGCACCCCCCGCTCCCGGGGCGACCGCGAGGAGCTCTTCGGTGGCTTCGGCGGCTCCTGGCGCGGCGCGTTCGTGGGCGGCGAACTGCTCGTCCACGCCGTCACCGACGGCCCGCCCGGCGAACGCCTGCCGGGCAACTTTCCCGAGTACCGGCTGATGCCGTAGCGGGCGCGGCGGTTCGGGTTCCTCCCCCGCGCGGGGGAGCAACCCGGTCCGGGGGGAGGATGCGGCGCCGCCCGGGCCGGAACAGGATGGGGTCATGACCCGAACGACAAGAACCCAGTGGATCTCCGCACTCGTCGCCTGTGCGGGTGCGCTCGCCTACACCGTCGGCAAGATCGACCTCGCGCGCAAGGGGGAGATCGGGATGCCGGGCTTCCCCGCCCCGCCCGAGGCCTACGCCGGCATCGCGGACGTCCAGGCCGCCCAGCTGGGCAATGCCGGACTCGGGCTGCTCATGGCGGTCACCGCCCTGTTGCTTCTGCGGCTGCCGGCCGCGCGGTTCCTGCGGTGGGGCGCGGTGGCCGTCTCCTGGGCGGGCATCCTGATGGTCGGGGCTGGGGTCATCGGATTCGCCGCCCGGGCGACCGGGCTGGCGCCGAGCCTGGGCGCCGTACCCCCCGACATGGCCACCGCGGTCGTGGCGCTCGCGGTCGGCGCGCTGTGGGTCGCGGCCTGGTCCGTGGCGACCGTCGGTGCCATGCGCGCGCCCGGCCGGCGCCCCGCCGCCGGCTGAGGGGGCCCACCGGTCGGGGCGGCACGACAGACGTCCGGCCCGGCCCCCGCGGTGCGGGGACCGGGCCGGACTTCAGGTGGTCAGGCGGGCGTCAGCTCACCTGGACCGTGACGTCGTCCACGACGAAGGAGGTCTGCAGGGACTGGTCCTCCACGCCGTTGAACTTCAGGGTGACGGTCTGACCGGCGAACTGCGCGAGGTTGTACGTCTTCTGGACGTAGCCGGAGTTCGCGTCCAGGTTGGAGAGGGTCTCCAGGGTCTGACCGCCGACCGAGACGGTGAACTTGTCGTAGACCACGTTCTCCGTCTCGTCCGTGTCGATGTGCAGGAAGAAGGCGAGCTGGTACGAGGAGCAGCCCGACGGGATCGTCAGCGACTGGGAGGCGCTGTCCGTGTGGCTGGACCCGTACCCGTTCAGCCACGCCATGTAGCTCCCGCCGTGCGGGACCTGGCCCGACTGGTTGGTGATGACACCGGCGGTCGCGGTCCACGGGCTGGCGCCGTTCTCGAAGCCGCCGTTGACCACCAGCTGGCGCGGCGTGCAGCTGCCGCCGCCGGTCACGGTCAGGGTGTAGGTGGTGCTGTGGCTGACGGTGCCCTGGCCGGTGACGGTCAGGGTGTAGGTGCCCGGGACGGTGCTCGCGCCCACCTGCACGGAGAGCGTGGAGGAGCTGCCGGACTGGACGGAGGTCGGGCTGAGGGTGGCGGTGACGCCGGCCGGTGCGCCGGAGACGGACAGGGCCACGGTCTGGGCGGCGCCGCTCACGGTGGTGGTGTTGACGGTGGCGGAGGTGGAGCCGCCGGGGGCCGCGGAGCCCGCGGACGGGCTGGTGGCGAGGGAGAAGTCCTGTGCGGGCGTCTCACCGCCGACGGCCTGCTTCCAGACGGCGTAGGCGACACCGTCCGCGCTGCGGTCCAGGACCGTCGCGTTGATGTTGTTGGCGGTGTCGCAGGAGCTGTGGTAGCAGGAGTCGTACGCCGCGTTCGCGGTGCCGCCCCACTTCGCGGCCTGCGCCGAGGTCTTGCGGGCGCTGGCCCCGGCCGCGTAGCCGGAGGTGGGGATGCCCCCCTGCTGGAAGGAGTAGTCGTCACTGCGGCCCTGGCCCTCGGTGTTCTCCTCGGGCGCGAGGTTGAGCGAGGTCCAGTACGCCTTCAGCGGGGCGGCGGTGGTGGAGTTGACGTTGTTGATGAAGTAGCCGCCGTTGGGCGAGCCGACCATGTCGAAGTTGTAGTAGGCCTTGATGGCGGCCTTCTGGGCGCTGCTGAGCTGGCCCACGTAGAACTCGGAGCCGTTGAGGCCCTGTTCCTCGTCCGTCCACCAGGCGAAGCGGACGTGCTTCGTCATCGTGGGGTTCTTCTGGGCGAGGACGAGGGCGTTCTCCAGCAGGGTCGCGGAGCCCGAGCCGTTGTCGTTGATGCCGGGGCCGGCCGAGACGCCGTCGAGGTGCGCGCCGAACATGACGACCTGGTCGGCGGGGCCGCCCGGCCAGTCGGCGATCAGGTTGTTCGACGGGTAGGTGCAGGAGGTGCAGTTCTGCTCGGTCACCGTGTAGCCGGCGGCCTGCAGCTTGCCCTTCACGTACGCCAGCGACTGGGTGTAGCCGCCGCTGCCCGCCCGGCGGTTGCCGCCGTTCTGGGAGGCGATCGTGTTCAACTGGGCCAGGTGCGCCTGGACGTTGGCGACGCTGATGTCCGGCGGGTCGTTGCCGGGCTGGGTCCCGCCGACGTTCAGCGCGTAGTCGACGGTGTGGGAGAGGGTCGTGCCCTGCCCCTTGACGACGACGGTGGAGGCGCCGGGCGCCGCGTTCGCCGTGGCGGTCAGGGTCAGGGTCGAGGACTGGCCGGACTGCACGGTGGCCGGGTTGAAGGAGGCGCTCACCCCGGCGGGCAGCCCGCTCGCCGTCAGCGTCACCGACTGGGCGGAGCCGGTCGTGATGGTGGTGGCGATGGTGGTGGTGACCGTACCGCCCTGCTGGACGGTGCCCGAGGAGGGGTTCAGCGCCAGCGAGAAGTCGCTGCTCTGGCTCGGGGTGCAGGTCGGGTCACCGGTCTGGGCGGGCACGCTGATGGCGTCCCAGGCGGCCTTGGTCTTGGTGAAGAGGTCACAGGTGGCGTCCAGCGACTTCGCCGAACTCAGCGTCGCCGTCCGGTACTTCTTGTACGACATGCTGCTCGTCTTGAGCAGCATCCCCCCGTAGAAGATCTTGCCCGCGTTCTGGACGCCCACGCCGGTCACCGTGGACTGGTTGCAGGTGGGGCTGCTGGGCTTGCCGCCGCCCGGGTTGCTGCCCTCGGCGAGCAGGTAGAACCAGTGGTTCAGCGGACCCGCGGCCTTGTGCACCTCCGTGCCCGGTATCGCGGAGCTGTAGCAGGCCGGGTCGTTGTTGACGGCCGGCGGGTTGTACATGTTGCGGATCGGGCCCCGGCCCTGGAGGTCGATGACCTCGCCGACCGTGTAGTCCGGGGTGTCGTACGGGGACGGCTCGTTGATGTACGCCTCGGTCAGCGCGCCGAAGATGTCACCGGTGGCCTCGCCGAGCCCGGCCTCCTGACCGCTGGTGCCGCCGGGGGTGTTGCTGTCGATCGCGTGCCCGTACTCGTGGGCCACCACGTCCACGCCGGCGATCCACTCGTTGGCGCTGTTGTGCCCGATGGTGACCGAGCTGCCGTCCCAGTAGGCGTTGAGGTCGCCCAGACCGACCTTGCCCGGGAAGCTGCGCCCGTTGCCGCTGACGCCGTTGCGGCCCAGCCACTGGCCGAGCATGTCCCACTGCTTCTGCGCGGCGAACATCAGGTCCACGCAGCCGGTCTCCTTGCTCGTGGGGTTTCCGGTGCCCCAGGAGTCGGAGGACTTCGTGAAGACCGTGCCGCTGCTGTAGTCCGCGCAGCTCAGGCCGGTGCGGTTCGGGTCGCGCAGGGTGTACGTGGAGCCCGAGTTGGTGGTGTCGATGGTGAGCGGGTTCGGGCCGTTCCACTTGCTGTTGCCGCTGCCCGCGACCACGTCGTCGTAGCTGTCCACGAACGCGCCGCTGCGGGCGTCGACGAAGACGTGGAGCTTGCTGGGCGCGGACTTGGTCCGGCCGGTCAGGACGGTCTCCCAGGCCAGGACCGGCTTGTCGTCCTTGAGCCGCACGACGAGCCGGCTGCTCTCGACCTTGTCGACCGAGGCCAGCTTCGTCCGTGAGGTGGCCTCGGCGTCCTTGGCGCCGACCGAGGCGCGGGTGGCCACGTCGATCCGTACGGAGGAGGCGGACTGGAGGGCGCGTACCTTGCCCGCGCCGTCCGCGAGCACGACCGCGTCGCCGCCGACGACCGGCAGGCCGCGGTAGCTGCGCTCGTACGCCACCGAGTAGAGGTCCTTCAGCCAGGGGGTGACCAGGCGTCGTTCGTACCGCTCCTGCGAGGAGTTGACCAGGGAGTCGAGACCGCTGTTGACGGCCTGGTCGGCGGCCGCGACCGCGCGCGCGGCCGGGGTGTCGTTCCGGGACGGTGCGGGCTGCGCCTGCTGCGCCGCCGATGCCGTCCCGGCCAGGGCGCCGGCAAGGCTCGCGGTCAGCGCCATCGCTGCCACGGCCGCCGTCCATCTGGTGGGCTGCAACGTCCACTCCGATCGTGGGGGGTTGGGAGTGCGGGATCGTTCGCGGCCGAGTATGAGCGTGGACATGACGAGAATGGGACATCCCGGCCGGCATAAGGCCGGCGTTATGGTGCGGTGGCGGCGCGCTGCGTACGCTGCCCGGATGCAGCTGGAGTTGAGGCATCTGCAAGCCGTCTGCCGGATTGCGGAGGCGGGCAGCCTGGGGGGCGCGGCGCGGCGGCTCGGCGTGTCACAGCCCGCACTCTCCGCCCAGCTGCGCCGCATCGAGCGGGTCACGGGCGGCGAACTCTTCGTACGGGGCAGGAGCGGGGTGGAGCCCACGGCGCTCGGCCAGTTCGTGCTCGCCAAGGCCCGCCGCGTGCTCAACGAGATGGAGGCCCTGGGCGCGGAGGCGCGCGCCATCGCCACCGGTACCCCGCTGCGGCTGGGCTGCATCCTCCTGGTCCTGCTCGACGGACTGCTCGCCCGGACCGACCTGTCCATGAACGGTCAGGAGATCTCCGTGGACCTGGAGCACTCGGTCACCGCGCTCGCCCGGATGCTCGGCGCCGGACGCTACGACGCCATCGTCTACGGCGAGGTCAACGACCACGAGGTACCGCTCCCCGAGGGGGCCCTCGCACGCACCCTGGTCTCGAAGGAGCCCTTCTGCATCCGGCTGTCGGCGCGCCACCCCCTCGCCGCGCTGGACGGCATCGACCTCGCCGACCTGGCCGACGAGTCGTGGATGACGCCGGTGGAGGACGACGATGGAGGCCCCGAGGCCCTCGTCGCCGCCTGCGCCAAGGCCGGGTTCAGCCCGTCACTGCGCTACCGGATCACCGACCGCAAGATCGCCTACGACCTCATCGCCGCGGGCCGCGCGATCTCGCTGAGCCAGCCGACGGCCCCGCCGGCGGAGGGCACGGTGATGCGCCCGCTGGTCGGCGCGCCCATCACCGGCCGGATCCGCCTCGCCTGGAACCGCTCGGCGGTCTCCGCCGGGCAGGCGCAGCTGCTCTACGGGGCCGCGGCCCGGGCCTATCTGGCCAACGTGGACAACAACGCCTTCCACAAGGCCTGGTGGGACGCCCACCCGGAGGCGCACCCGGCGATGGACTGAGCGGGCCCCCGACTCAGGCCTGGCGGTGGGCGGTGAGCAACAGGTACTCCCACTCCATGGAGCCGTCCCGGAGGTGGTCGCCCGCCAGGGCGTCGAGCTCGGCGTCCAGGGCGGCGGCGCGCTCGGGGTCGTGGGCGAGGCTGCGGTAGACGGCGATGGTCGGCCCGTAGGTGGCCTTGAAGAACGCGCGGAAGTCCGCGGGCTGCGGGAACCGGTCCACGTGGACGGTCTCCCGGCGGGCGTCGACATCGGTGACGCGGTCGCCGAACAGCTCGTGGACGTGCTCCTCGTCCCCCCACAGCGGCGGCGGCTGCGCCCCGGGCGGAGGCGGGGGCGCGTACGGCTTCATCGTGGCGAACATCCGGCCTATGAAGCCCTGCGGGGTCCAGTTGACCAGCCCGACGGTGCCGCCGGAGCGGCAGACGCGCAGCAGTTCGTCGGCGGCGGTCTGGTGGTGCGGGGCGAACATGACGCCGACGCACGACATCACGATGTCGAACTCGCCGTCCGCGAAGGGCAGCGACTCCGCGTCCGCCTCCCGCCACTCCAGCCGGGCGCCCCGTACGGCGGCCAGGTGCCGGCCGATCTCCAGCAGCTCCGGGGTGAGGTCGGACGCCACCACGTCGGCTCCGGCCAGGGCGGCCGGAATGGCCGCGTTGCCGGAGCCCGCCGCGACGTCGAGTACGCGGTCGCCCTTCCGCACGCCGCATTCGCGGACCAGCCGGGCGCCCAGATCCGGGATGACGTGGGAGACGACCGACGGGTAGTCGCCCAGGGCCCACATCGCGCGGTGCTTGGCCTTCAGGGCGCGGTCGGCCTGGACCGCTTCGCTCGGCTCGGTCATGACAGCCGCCCTCCGGGGGCCTGAGCAGCCCCTTTCTCCGAGCATAGGTATCTTTCCCGGCCCCAGCCCGTCGGCGGCGGACCGGTCAGCTCCGGCTGTTGAGGAACCCGATGGCGACGGCGCCCCACCAGGCGATCTGCGAGACGGTCGCGGACAGGGCGCCCCGCACGAGGAGGGAGCGGGTGGCGGGCCGGCCGTCAAGGGCGGCCAGCCGCCGGTGCAGGACGCCGGCCTGGACGCCGTTCAGCGCGAGCACCAGGACGAGGCAGAGCTTGACGCAGGTGAGCGGCGAGGAGAGGTCGGGGTGGAGGAAGGCGCCGCTGGCGATGAGACCGGCCAGACCCGCCCAGACCGGCACGTGCAGGGGCGCGGTGAAGCCGACGACCTCGCTCAGGGCCTTGCGGCCGCCGAGCCAGAGGAGCCCGTAGTAGTCGATGGCGAGGACCGCGCCGAAGCCGACGACGAGGGAGGCGAGGTGCACGAACAGCGCCGCCATGTGGAGCGTGGAGTCCGCCCGCAGGTGGACGGCCACCCAGGTGCTGGCGCCCCATACCGCGCACACGGCCAGGGAGGCCAGGGTGGGGCCGCACCACCCGGGAACCCGCAGCAGATCGGCCGGCTGCGCCGGTCTTCGGCGCATCGAGGTGACATCTGCGGTGGACATGGTGCTCCGGTGGCGGGACGTGAGGGTGAGCCCACACCTCTCAGCGCGAGCGAAGGTAAGGCTGCCCTAAGCGTAAGGTTTTCGTCAATGTGATCTCACCGGAGCTCTCCGTGGCCCCGCATGCGCCCACCAGGCAAGATCGGCGGCCTACGCGAAATCGCGCGCGAACCCCTCCCGGAAACCGGGCCGCGCGACCGCCTCGTCGAAGGCGCGGGCGGCGCGCGCCAGCCCCGCCTCGTTCTCCTGTGCGGTGGCGAGTTCCGCCAGGTAGGCGGGCAGGCTCAGGCCACGGGCCGCGGCGAGCGCGGTGAGCCGGTCGTGGACCTCGGTGTCGACCTCGACTGTGGTGGTGTCAGCCATGTTCCGAGTATGCGCGCCCGCGAGCGGCACGGGGGCCGGTTCGCGGACGCGCGAGGGGGGATCAGCGGCGCGCCGGGTGCGCTACAGGGAGCACGCGTTGACGGTGTCGGTGCCGGCCGGGGCCTTCGGCACGGTGTGGCTCGGCGGTGGCGGGGTGGCGCCCTTCGCCGTCCAGGCCGTCAGCGTGTCGAAGGCCGTCCGCAGGCACGGCGACATCGGTCGGACGCCGACGTCGGCGAACTTGTCGTACAGGCCGTCGGAGTGCGTCCCGCCCTCGATCCGGTAGTACCGGTGCATACCCCCGCGCCCGGCGTCCTCGACCATCCTGTCGTAGACGTCACCGCTCCTGGAGATCGGCAGGAGCGCGTCGAGCGTCCCCTGTACGGTGATCAGCGGCCGGCCGATCCGACCGGTCAGGGAGAGCCGCCCGACCGTCTCGTGCACGCTGTCCGGCCGGTCGGCGTAGACGTAGTCGGTGTCACAGCCCGGCTGGGTGCCCTCCTTGCAGAACGGGGTTCCGGCCTCCTTGTCGCCGTCGTACTCCGGGTCCACCTCCTCGCGCATGATCCGCTGGAGCGCGTCCCACTGCTTGTCGTAGTGGAAGCCCCACATCGTCTCGGATTCGGCCGGATACCCGGCGGCGATCATCGCCTCGCGGGCGCCCGGCTCCTTGGCGACGACGCGCGGATAGGCGCGCAGCGCGGCCGGGGCCGTGTCCAGGATGTTGGGGCTGTCCTCGGTGAACAGCAGGCCGTGCATCTCCACCCCGCCCGTGTACAGCTCCGGGTGGTTCTCCAGCTGCCACCGCACCAGGTAGCCGCCGGCCGAGGCGCCCGCCATGTACGTGCGAGCGGGCATCCGGCCGTAGTGCCGTGCGGCGGTCTGCTTGGCGGCCACGGCCAACTGCGTCACGCGCTCGTGCCATTCCGCGATCGCGTCGCCCGGCCGCTGCCCGTCCGTGTAGATCCTCGGGCCCGTGTTGCCCTTGTCGGTGGCCGCGTACGCGTAGCCCTGGGCCAGTACGTGGTCCGATATCAGGCGGTCGTTGGCGTACTGCGCGCGCGTACCGGGCGGCCCGGCGACGACCAGGCCGCCGTTCCAGCGGGCGGGGAGCCTGATGACGAACTGGCTGTCGTGATTCCACTGGTGGTGGGTGTTCGTGGTCGAGGAGTCGGGGAAGTAGCCGTCGAGCTGGACCCCCTTGACCCCGGACGGGTTGACCGCGCCGGTCGCTTCGAGGCCGACCCAGTCGGCCGGTTCGGTGTGCCCGGAGTTCCGGGTCCCGGCCGTCGTCAGATCGGCCAGGCAGGCGCCGGTCACGTACGCGGCACCCGGCACGCGCACCGAACACCGCGAGGTGGTGGCCCGGTCGGGCTCCGCTACCGCGCTCGCGTCGGCCGTACCGAGCGTCGCCGCCAGCAGCGCCGCGGCGACGGCGGCGACTGCGGTGAGGGGGCGGGCAGTTCTCATCAGAGGCGTTCCTGTCTTCTCGTCTCTTCGGTTCCGCGGGGAGCCGATGCCCCGCTGTCCGGCGCCACCGACCCTAGGAAGACCCGTGCACCGGGCCCCAGATGCCGAGCGGCCACACCGGGCGGGGCAGGCCCGGCCGAACGGCACATGACCTTTGGCCAAGGTCCGTCATGACCTGCCCCGCGGGGAGCCGCGCCCGCGCCGCCCGCGCGTATCGTTCGACGCAGTCCGCACACCCCCACCGGAGGGACCGAATGACCGCGTTGCCCGGACCGGCCGACGGGGCGCCGCGCCCGCTGTCGTGGATGCCGCCCCTCGTCCACGCGGTCGTCCTGGCCGGCGGGCTCTACGGCGGCCTCGTCGCGGCCGGCCCCGCCGACTGGCCCCGGCTCGGCGGATTCGCCGCCTGCCTGCTGCTGCTGGCCGCCCTCGACCGGGCCGAGCGCGCCCGTCATCCCCGGCGCACACCGGTGCGGGTGGCCCTCGTCCTCCTCGTCGCGCGCCTCGCCCTGTACGCCGCCGCTGCCGCCCTGGATCCGTCCGGGGTCTCGCGGGCCCTGTTCGTACTGGTGCCCCTGACCGCGTACTTCGCGTTCGGACGCCGGGCCGGGGTCGCGCTGGGCGTGGCGTGCGTCGCGGTGATCCTGGCGGGGAACTCCCTGCGGGTGCCCGACTGGTACCTCCGGCCCGGCACCGTCACCGACCTGCTGATGTCCGGCCTCGGCCTCGTACTCGCCGTCTCGATGGCCTCGGTCGCCGTGGGAGAGCAGGAGACCCGCCTGCGGCTCGAAGCCACCCTCGGCGAACTCCGGGACTCGCACGCGCAGCTGACGGCCTACGCGGCCCGGGTCGCCCAGCTCTCGACGGTGCGGGAACGCAACCGGCTCGCACGGGAGTTCCACGACGGGCTAGGCCACCACCTCACGGCGATAGCCATCCAGCTGGAGAAGGCCTCCGCCTTCCGGGCCACGGACCCGGAGACCGCCGGGAAGGCCGTCGCCGACGCCCGCCGGTCCGCGAACCGGGCCCTCGACGAGGTCCGCCAGTCGGTCCGGGCGATGCGCGGCGAGGAGCAGCCCTTCTCGCTGTCCACCGCCCTCGCCGACTTGGTGCACCAGGAGGCGGGCGGCCCGCCGGCGGTCACGCTCAACCTCTCGGGCGACGAGCACGGTTACCGGCCCGAAGCGCTCACCGCCCTGTACCGGGCGGCCCAGGAGGGGCTCACCAACGTACGCCGCCACGCGGGCGCCACCCGGGTCGAGCTGTCGGCGCTCTACGGGGAGCGCGAAGCCCGGCTGGTCGTCGCCGACGACGGCCGGGGCTTCCGCGCCGACTCCCCGGCCCGCCGGGCCGGATTCGGACTCCGCGCGATGCACGAACGCCTCGCCCTGCTGGGAGGCCGCGTCGAGGTGGACGCCGAACCGGGCCGCGGCACCGTCGTGACCGTGACGGTGCCCCGCACCGCCGGAATCGAGGCGGCCCGATGACCGAACCGGTACGCGTCCTCGTCGTGGACGACCAGGAGCTCGTCCGCGAGGGAATCGCCTCGCTTCTCGGCATCCAGCCCGGCATCACCGTGGTCGGGGCCGTCCCGGACGGCCTGCGCGCGGTCGAGGCCGCCGTCGCCGACCACCCCGACGTGATCCTGATGGACGTCAGGATGCCCGTCATGGACGGGGTCGCCGCCGTCCGCGAACTGGCCCGGCGCGCACCGGACTGCCGCGTGATCATGCTGACGACCTTCGACGACGACGAGTACGTGGTCCAGGCCCTGGCGGCGGGCGCCATCGGCTACCTCCTCAAGAACCTCCCCTCCGCCGAACTGGCGGCCGCCGTACGCCTGGCCCACGCGGGCGTGGCCCAGCTCGACCCCGCGGTGGCCCGCCGCCTGGCGGTGGGCCTCGCCAGCCCCGGGCCGGCGGAGCCCTGCCCTTCCCCCGAGCCCGAAGGCCCCGGGCTCGACGTCCTGACCCCGCGCGAGACCGACGTACTGCGCCTGATCGCGACGGGATCGACCAACCGCGAGATCGCGGGCCGCCTCTTCCTCAGCGAAGGAACGGTCAAGAACCACATCTCCCGCGTCCTGTCCCGCCTGGGCCTGCGCGACCGCACCCACGCCGCGATCTACGCCCGCGACCACGGGCTGCTCTAGGCCGGGTCCGGGCGGTGCTCGCGGAGCAGCGTCAGGACCCGCTGCACCTGTGCCGTGTCGTACGTCCCGTAACGCGTCTCCGCCGGCAGGGTCGCGAGGAGCTCGGCGGCCTGGGGATCTCCGAGTTCGGCGAGCAGCCGCGGCACGTCCAGCAGGTAGGCGCCGAAGACGTTCGGCCTGAACAGTGGGATCACGGCGTGGAGGAGCTCGGCGGCAGCGGGGTCGCCGAGGTCGACCAGAGCCTGAGCGGCCGCCACCCTGAGGCGGTCCGACACCTCGGGACGCAGGGCGAGGAGACGCAGAACGGGGGAGGCCCGGCGATCACCGAGTCCGGCAAGTGCCACGCCGGCCTCCAGCCGGGCCTCGGCGGGGAGTTCGGCGGCCCCGGCCAGCGCGAGCAGTTGCCCGGCGGCGGCCGGCTCGCCCAGCGCGGCCAGTGACCCCGCCGCACGCACGCGTGGGAACGCACCGACATCCGGGTCGCGGGACAGGGCGAGGAGCAGGCCGGGGCCGCGTGGATCCGCGAGCTCCACCGGCTTCTCCGCCGCATGCACGCGATGGCGCTGGGCATGCCGGCTGTCGTCCGACCTCTCGTCCTGCTCCGACGCGAGTACGTGGAACACTTCCGCGGCCCGGGACTTGTCGAGTGCCGCCAGTGCCTCACCGGCCGCCAACCGCGCCGGTGGGCCGACATCGGGGGTGTGGCCGAGGCCGTGGAGCCGCTGCACGCCACGGGGGTCGCCCGCGGAAGCCAGTACTCCGGAGGCCCTCACGCGGAACAGGACGGGGAGCGTCATGTCGAAGGAGAGGCCGTGGAGCAGGTCCGGGGCGCGGTGGTCGCCGAGTCGGGCGGACAGCGCGGCCGCCTGGACGCGCTCGTGGTCGCCGGCCCTCGTGTCGAGGGCGAGCACGTGGAGCACCTCCGCGGCGCGCGGATCGTGGAGCCCGCCGGACAGCGTGGCGGCCTGGAGGCGGTTCGGGCCGCCGACGGTCGTGTCGAGGGCAATGGCGTGGAGCACGTCCGCCGCCCGGGGGTCTCCGATCCGGGCCGACACCGCCGCGGCCTCGGTGCGGATGGGACCGGAGGCGCCCGCGTCTCGGGAGAGGGCGAGCAGCGCGGCGGGCCCGCGGGGGTCGCCGTGCTCGACCAGGGCCTGGGCTGCCCGCAGGCGTTCGAAGTTCCGCTTCCCGTGATCCGATGCCCCGGCGAGGGCGTGGAGCAGGTCGGCGCCCCGGGGGTCGCCGAGACGGGCCAGGGCCTCGGCGGCCACCCTGCGGTGACTGTTGCCGGGTGCGGGGTCCGCCGCTTGCGCGTGGAGGGATGCGGCGGCCGCGGCGACCACGTCGTCGGGCAGCCGCGTTCCCATGGCGGCGAGGGAGGCCACGAACCGCCAGCCGGGCAGCCCGCCCCGCGCCGCCAGCCGCCTGAGCGGCGACCGGCGCAGGGTGAGACCGGCCTCGTGCGCGGCGTCGAGGAGGAAGCCGGCGTAGGAGAGGTCTTCGGGCGGCTGCCAGTACCGGAAGAACCACACGCGCGGTCTGACGCCCGGCGGCGTACCGGTGGAATACGCGGAGAGCGGGACGCGCGGCCCGCACGTGCCGCGCTGGTGGAAGACGCGCCGGATGGCCCGGGCGCCCTCCTTCGGGTCCCGCAGGAGGTGCTGGGCGGCCAGGTGCTCCAGCAGCGTCTGGTGGAGGAAGACGAGATCGCCGCCGCCCGCGGTGAGCAGGCCGCTGCGCCGGGCGGCGGTGTCCAGGAACGCCCGCCAGTCCGCCTCGGGGACCTGCGGGGGCCGCCGGGCCTCGGGCAGGGCGCAGAGGAAGTCGATCGCGGGCGCGGTGTCGCCGGCGAGGCGCGCTGCCGCGAGGTGGGCGATGAGCCCGGGGAGGTGGCCCAGGGTCCGCTCGGCGGCGGCGAGCGCCCCGGGGAGGCCGGCGCTGAGCCGGGGGAGGGGGTGCGGCGCACCGACCCGGTACTGCTGCCGGTGGAGCAGTTCGACGAAGTCGCGGTAGACCTGGCCGCGTCCGGCCGGCAGCGGCTGTTCCGGGGCGGCGGCGTGGAGTTGGCAGAGCATCGCCGTCATCAGCGGCACGTGGGCCAGTGCCGCGAGCCGGGTCTGCTCCAGCGCCCGCAGGAACCGCCGCGTCGTCCCCTCGGGATCCGGAACCTCCAGGCACCGGAACCAGCTCCCGGCGACGAGCGGCAGATCCTCGCGCCCGAAGGGCTGGAGCTGGTAGCGGGGGAGGTCGACGCCCAGCAGGTCGAGCTCCCCGCCGGACAGCGGGCGCGTGGCGACGATGAACCGGTACAGCCCGGAACCCTCCCCGCGCGAGATCTCCGCCAGGCGGCGCAGCACCTTGTGCCGGGCGGCCCCGTCGGTGACCTCGTCGAGCCCGTCGACCAGGACCAGCCAACCCGCCCCCGGCTGCGGCTCGGTGGCGAAGAAGCCCGTCGGCAGCTTCTCCACCAGGCCTTCGAGTTCCAGGTTGACGGAGGCGGCGACGGCGTCCGCCAGTGGGGCGTGGACCAGGGCGGCGGCGGGAACCAGCACGGGCACCCGTTCGCCGCCCCGCCCGTCCAGCCACTCCTCGGTCCCGCGGCGGAGCCAGGTACGCAGCAGGCTCGACTTGCCGCCGCCCGGCCCCGCCAGGACCACGCAGGAACTCCCGCCGGTCAGGAGGTCGTCGGCGGGCAGGGCTCCCGCCTCGGACGGCCGTTCCCACGGATGCACCCGCTGGCTCAGGTAGACCGCCGCGAGGGGCGGGGCGATGCCCGGCAGCACGCCGGCGTACGGGTGCTCGCGCGCGGCGTCGCGGGCGGCGGTGAGGTAGCCGCCGATGCGGCGCGTGCGCACGTCGGCCCGCTCCCGCAGCCGGCGCAGCTCCACCAGGGCCGGTCCGCCGATCCCCAGGGTGCGGGCGAGGACGTCGAGCGTCGTGAGGGTGGGCACCGTCTTCGCGTTCAGGATGTTGCTCAGCGTCGAAGGCCCGATACCGGCGTCCCGGGCGACCTCGCTCTGCCTGCGGCCATCCAGCGCGGTACGGATCCGGGCGATCAGCTCCCGGTGGGCGCCTTCGGGACCCGCGCCGTTCACGCCGTCCACCCCCACCTCCCCTGAGCAGGCCTTGCGTTCTGGTTCACATCACCCCTGTGAACGCGCATCGAGGCTATCCCTGGTGCTTCCGGGCCGCTGGCTCTTGCCCGAACCGACACCCTTCGGAGTACGAGGAGTTCCCATGGGGAATGCCCAACTGGCGTTGATCGCCGCACCCGTCGTCCTCGGCCTGCTCGTACGCCTCGTACGTGCGCCGCACCGCTGGCCCGCCGCTCTGGCAAGGGGCCTGAGGGACCTGGTCACCCTGCGGATGGTCCTGCGCGACACGGAGCCGGAGCAGCGCGCCGAACTGCTGGAAGCGCACCGCGCCTGGCGCGACGAACCCGCCACGCCGGGGGAGGCCCGGGCGAAGCGGCCGGGCAGCGGCCGCCGCGGGGCAGGGCGGCGGGGCTGAGGCGTTCGGTCCCGGTGGCGATTTGGGCCGTTGCGGTGAGTCCGCTACTGCATCGGATGGCCTTCCCGGTGTTGTCCACGGGACCGCTGCCGGGGCCCGGCCGATGATGCCGGCCGAATCTTCGGGGCAACGGAGCATCATGCGGCACTACACCGCCGATGGCCACCGATCCCGGCTGGGCCCTGGAGACCGCCCTGGACATCGACATGGTCAGCGCGGCCTGCCCCTCCTGCAAGATCCTGCTCGTCGAAGCCGACAACGATCTGTTCATCAACCTGCTCACGGCAGTGGCCGAGGCCCGCACCCCCGTTGCCGGCCGGCCAGGGCGCCAAGTACGTCTCCATGAGCTGGGTCGACGCCACCGGTGAGCACGCCGCCCAGCTCACCGTCGACCAGATCTACTTCAACCATCCCGGAGTCGCCTTCGTGGCCGCCTCCGGAGACGTGGGTGGCGTGGTCCACTGGCCCGCCGCCTCCCAGTACGTCACCTCCGCCGGGGGCACCTCGCTCAGGCGCAGCTTCTTCCCCCTACCGGGCCCGCAGTTCCTGCGCTTCGGCTGGTACGAAACCGCGTGGGTCGGCGCCGGTTCCGGCTGCTCCACCATCCAGCCGAAGCCGGCCTTCCAGACCGACCCCCTCTGCCCCCGCCGCACCTCCGCCGACGTCTCCGCGGTCGCCGACCCGGTCACCGGGGTGGCCGTCTACGACACCTTCGGGTCCGGTGGCACCGGCTGGAAGATCATCGGCGGCACCAGCGCCTCCTCGCCGCTGATCGCCGCCATGTACGCCCTGGCCGGCACCCCCGGAGCCAACGGCCGCCCCAACTCCTACCCTTACGCCCACCGCCAGAACTTCTGGGACATCGACCGAGGCACGGCCGGCACCTGCCCCGGCAACACCTACCTGTGCAGGGCGGTCCGCGGCTACGACGGCCCCACCGGCGTCGGCAGCCCCCGCGGAGTCCTCGGCCTGCGGCGCTGACCCTCCGCCGCGCCGAGGCCAAGCGCGCGAATCAGCCGGCCCACCGCCCGGTGAGGAAGGTGATCGCGACCGTGGTGCCGAGCGGGGCCGCGACGCAGACGTACGCGCTCTGCACCGCGGGACGCCGCAGGCTCCAGGACGCCAGCCCGGTCCACAGCGGCCACCACAGCAGGGTGGAACGGGGGATCGAGGTGTACCAGTAGGAGGTGCCCAGCGCCCACAGGGTAAGGCCGATGTAGAGGGCCTCGGGCAGACGGCGGCGCCGTACGAGCAGCACCAGGAGGACGAGGCCCACCAGCATGGCCAGCAGCTCGGCCTGCCACATCAGGGCGTAGCCGGTGGGCTGGACCTCGCCGAAGGCGGCCTTCCAGGTGTGCGCCCAGGCCTCCCACGGCGCGTGGAAATCCCGGTACCACCCGCGCTCCTGGGCGTGCTTCCAGGCCATCCAGTCTCCGGTCCGCGTGTGCAGGTACCAGCCGTAGACGGCAGGGGCGAGGAGCGGCAGCAGGAGCCAGGGAGCCGCGCGCCGGGCCGTGCGGCCGCGGGCGGTGAGGACGAAGTGGAGGGCGAGCGCGGCCGCCAGGAACACCCCGGTGACCCGTACCGAGCAGGCCAGACAGGCAAGGGCGGCGGCCGCCGGCCAGTTCTGCCGCTGGGCCGCCAGCCAGGCGGGCAGGGCCAGCGCGAGGAACAGCGCCTCCGTGTAGCCGGCGGCCAGGAACACGGCGCACGGCGAGAGCAGCAGGAACAGCACCGCGCGCCGGCCCGCCTCCTGATCGGGCAGCAGGAGGCGGGCGATCCGGGCCAGCGCCAGCACGGCGACCGCGCCCGCGACGAAGGAGATCAGCGCACCCGCCGCGGCCCAGTGGGGAACGACCGCGTGGACGGCGCGCAGGGCGAGCGGGAAGCCGGGGAGGAAGGCCTCCCGGTTGTCCCAGCCGGCGGTCCAGGGCCCGGCCTGGCCCGGGAAGTAGCCGTCCCGGGCTATGTGGAGGTAGTGCCACCAGTCCCATTGCCGCCAGGGCGAGAGGAACGACGGGGGCTGCCGGGCCTGCCCGTCGGCGGGGAAGAGCCAGCCGACGCACCCCGCCGTGGTCCAGATCGCGAGGCGGGTCAGCAGGTAGAGCCACAGCACGTCGCGGTCCGCGCGGCCGGGGCGCGGGAACACCCGCCGTCGCACGGCCGCGGGCGCGGCGATCCTCTCGACCGGCCGGACCGGCCGGCTGGGGGAGGAAACGGGCATGGGGGATCTCCTGACCTGGCTGAGGGTGTGCAGAACCCCCGGCCGTGGTCCGGGCCGGTGTCCGCGGGGAGCAATGGCCCTACGGGAGGGGCTGCGTCGTGGACGTGGCGGTGGGGGCGGTCGTGGCGGTGGCGGACCCGCCGGAGCTCGTCGTGCTTCGCGGCGGGCCCGGCTCCGTGGACGTCCCCAGGGGGCCCGTCGGTACGGGGGACGGCGGCGCGGGAGAGGGCGTGGTGGCCGGGAGGGCCGGGGCCGGGTCGGCCGGCAGGAGCGAGGCCAGGGCCGTACCGGATCCGGCGAGGACGAGGAAGCAGGCGACGGCGATCCCGGCGATCCGGCGGCGTCGGACCCGTTCCCCGCGCCGGGCGATGACGGACACGGGCGGCAGCCCGCTCCCGGTCTGCCCGGCGGAGGCCGCTTCCCGGAACAGCGACCGCAGCGGATCGAGGTCGTGGGAATCAGGCATCGGGCGCCTCCTCAATGCGCGGGTCCTGCAGATGGCGGGAGAGGGCGGCCCGCCCCCGGGAGAGGTGGGTCTTGACCGTGCTGGTGGACAAGGAGGTCTCGGCGGCGATCTGCTCGACCGTCAGATCGCACACGTAGTGCAGGGTCATCGTCCGGCGCTGCTTGAGGGGCAGTTGACGCAGCGCCTCCACGATGGCCACGGCCTCCGGCCCCGGACCCTCCACGTGCCGTGCCGGGGCACTGCGCTGCCAGGCGTCGGCGGTCCGGCGGCGCCCGCGCCACCGGCTTACAGCCAGCCGCCACGCGACCGTACGGATCCACGCCTCCGGCCGGCCGTCCCGGTCCAGCTGACGCCGCCGGCCCCACCCCTTGACGAAGGCCTCCTGCACCACGTCCTGCGCCTCATGGTGGTCGCCGAGCATCACGTACAACTGTCCTGTCAGCCGTCCCGCCGCCTGCGCGTAGAACTGTTCGAACTCCTCGACGGTCAAAAATCACTCCCGGATCCATGTGTCCCTCTCACGGGGCATACGCCCGCCACCCCGGATCCGGTCGACACCGGACGGCGGAAAGTCCTGTGAGTGCCGTCACAGGAAGGGCGCGGGGTTACGCGCTCACGGCGACTCACTGAGGACGGACAGCACGTTGCCCGCGGGGTCCTTGAACCAGGCGATCGACGGCATGCTCTCGCCCTGCTCCCTGACGATGCCCTTGGCGTCGTGTTCGAAGCCCGGGTAGCGCTCGAAGGTCACGCCGATCGAGGTGAGTTCGTCGACGGTCTTCTCGACATCGGCCACCGGGAAGTTGAGCACGGTGAAGTCCGCGGCCCGGTGGTTGTCCTTGGGGTACAGCAGCACGTTGCCACCGCCGCCGAGGTGGAGGAACAACATGCCGTTCTCCTCCGAGACCCGCAGTCCGAGCGTTCCGCCGTAGAACTCCCGGGCCTTCTTGATGTCGCCCACCGAGTAGCTGCTGAACGCCCTGGTCTCCTGGAACATGATCACTCCCATCGCCGCAGCGGTTCCCCTCCCATCCTCCTCCCGGCTCCCCGGGGGTCGCATGCGCGCCGGGGTGACACGTAGGGAATCTCCTACGTTTGACGCGTAGGAGATTCCCTACCTATCGTGGAGGCATGAACATCACGCACGCCTCCTTCGTCACCCTCCCCGTCGCCGACCAGGACCGGGCCCTCGCCTTCTACACCGACGTACTCGGCTTCGAGCTGCGGACGGACCGCCGGGTCGGTCCCCTGCGCTGGCTCCAGGTCGCCCCCAAGGGCGCGCAGACCGTCTTCACGCTCTCCGGTCCGGGGATGGGTGATTTCACGCCGGGCTCCACCCGGGGGATCATGTTCGTCACGGCCGACGTCGACGCCGACTGCGCGCGCCTCGCGGCGGCCGGCATCGAGGTCGAGGGGCCGGACGACGCCCCCTGGGGGCGGATGGCCGGATTCCGCGACCCCGACGGCAACGGCCTGATGCTGCTCACGGAGAAGGAAGGCTTCTAGCCCCATGGTCACGACGGGTGCCGCAGAGGACCGCGTGTTCGCCGCGCTCGCCAACGGCACCCGCCGCGAAGTCCTGCGCCTGCTGCGCGAGCGCGGCCCGCAGCCCGTCCAGTCCCTGGCCGACCACTTCGACATGCGCCGCCCCAGCCTCTCGGAGCACCTCAAGGTGCTGCGGGAGGCCGGGCTCGTCTCGGAGGAGCGCGCCGGCCGGCAGCGGATCTACCGGCTGGAGGCCGCGCCGCTCGCCGAGGTGCAGGACTGGCTCCATCCGTACGAGCGGTTCTGGCACGACCGGTTCAAGGACCTCGGCGCACTCCTCGACCGCATGCCCGACGATGAGACATGACCACCGAACCCGGCTCCCGCTCATACCCCGACCCCGACCCCGGCCCCGACGACGACCTCACCACCGTCCGGGTCGACCGGTTCCTGCCGCACCCGCCCGCCAAGGTCTGGCGCGCCCTGACCGAGCCCGAGCTGATCGCCCAGTGGCTGATGGCGTCGGACTTCCGCCTGGAGGTCGGCCACCGCTACACGATGACCACGCTGCCCCGCCCCAACACCGGCTACTCCGGCACCACGGCGGGCGAGGTCCTCGCCTACGAGACCGGGCGGATGCTGTCGGTCCGCTGGCGGGACGCCGACGCCTCCGCCGGCAACACGGCCGACTGGACGATCACGTGGACCCTCGAACCGGAGGGCCGCGGCACCCGGCTCTTCCTCGTCCACAAGGGCTTCGACCCGGACGACCCGGCACAGATGGCGGCCCGCACGATCATGGGCAAGGGCTGGCGCACCTTCGTCATGGACGCGCTAGGCGCCGTGGTCGAGGGGCTCTGAGGGGTCGTCTGAGGCCCGGAGTCACGCCCGGCCGGACTGCCCCGGCCCGTTCGCGTCCTGCACGATCAGGGCGACCTGGACCCGGTTGGTCACGTCCAGCTTGGCCAGGATGCTCGACACGTGTGCCTTGACCGTGGGCACGCTCATGTACAGCTCGGCGGCGATCTCGGCGTTGGCTGCTGGTCGGCATCACCCTGAGCCTGCTGATCCGGCGGACGGTGGCGGCCATGGGCGCCACGGTGGTGGCCGGCGGGATCCTGCTGTTCGCGCTGGAGCGGATCCGGGCGCCCCTGTGGCCGTCGGTCCTCACCGGGCAGCAGGGCCTGGCCGCCCCGGGGCCGCCGTCCTCGCGGCGGGCTGCTTCTGGTGGACGCGCCGCCGGCTGACCTGAAAACCGTATGGCACAGCCCGGCAGGCCCGGAACAATGCGTCCATGAGCATCCGAGCCGTACGACAGGACGAACTGCCCCTCCTCCAGGACATCGAGAGGGCGGCCGGGCGGTGCTTCCGGGACATCGGCATGCCGGAGATCGCCGACGACGAGCCGCTCCCGCTCGACGAACTCGCCGCCTGCCTGCGGTCCGGACTGGCGTGGGTCGCCGTCGACGGGGCCGACGTCCCGGTCGGCTACCTGATCGCCGAGCACGTCGACGGCAACCTGCACGTCGAGCAGGTGTCGGTGCACCCGGACAGCGCCCGCCGCGGTATCGGCCGGTCGTTGATCGACCACCTGGCGGAGTACGCGGTGCGGGCCGGGGTGCCCGCGCTGACCCTCACCACCTTCACCGAGGTCCCGTGGAACGCCCCGTACTACCTCCGCTGTGGCTTCCGGCTCCTGGACGAGCGCGGGCTCACCCCCGGCCTGCGGGAGATCCGCAGGCGCGAGACGCTCCACGGCCTGGACCGCTGGCCCCGCGCCTGCATGCACCGGACCCTGCGCGAGCCCGCGCCGGGCAGCTAGTGCCCTGACCGGCAAGGTTCACCGCCTCACGGCGCCCGGCACGGCACCTCGCTGCGTTGTCGGACCGCGCGAGTACGCCGAGTACGAGCTGCGGCCCTCCGCCTTGCGATGCACCGCACCGGACGCCGCGAGCCGGCAAACCTTTCCGGCCAGAGCACTAGCCGGCGGCCTGCCGGCGGCGGTGGGCGAAGCGGTCGGCCGCGCGGCGGCCGCGGGCCTCGACCGGGACCACCCCGTGGGACGCGCCGAGTCCGAAGGCGGGCATGTCGAAGTAGATCGATTCGTGCGAGCCCTCGGGCACTACGTACGTCTCGTGCCACAGGCCCACGTGCCCGCGCGACTCTCCGGCGCGCAACTTGCGGTTGATGATCGACCACGCCTTGTGGTGGAACATGTCCGGCGCCTTGGCGTAGGCGTAGAGCTTCTCCTTCGACTCCCAGTACTGGACCACGTAGTACGTGCGCGGCGAAGCGGTGAGCAGGACGTGTCCGAGCAGCCCGCGCTCGGGGTCCTTGTCCAGTTCGCGGAGCATGCGGGGCATGGCCAGCAGCACCGGCAGCCAGTGGTGCACCCCGCGGAAGCGGTTGATGCGCATGCCGATCAGCAGGACCACGACGTCACCCCTGACGTCCGCGGTGGTGTGCCCCGGTATCGGTTTCGCGAACACGATGCCCCCTCGTCCTCGTCCTCGTCCTGGCCGCTTGGTTGGATAGCGGCGCTGTCCAAGCCTGCGTGGTTGGATAGTGACACTGTCCAAGGGAAGGTTCAAGGGATGCGGCTGGCGGAGTTGAGCGAGCGGAGCGGCGTCTCCCTCGCGACGATCAAGTACTACCTCCGCGAAGGGCTGTTGAGGCCGGGCCGCCGGGTCAGCGCGACGACGGCCGACTATGACGAGGGCCACCTGCGCAGGCTCCGGCTGGTGCGCGCGATGATCCAGGTCGGCAAGGTCCCGGTGGCGACGGTCCGGGAGGTGCTCCGGCACGTGGACGACGACTCCCTCGGCCGTACCATCCGCCTCGGCGCCGCCCTCTGGGCGCTGCCCCAGGAACCGGAACCCGAACCCGCCGACGAGGACGAGGCCACGGTCGCCGCCCGCGCCGAGGTGGACCGGCTCCTCGTGATGCTCGGCTGGTCGACCGCCCGCGAGCTGGGCGCGCTCTCGCCCGTCCACCGCACCCTGGTGGTGGCCGTGGCGACGCTCATCCGGCTCGGCTACCCGTGGGACGCCGAGCTGATGGCCCCGTACGCCGAGCTGATGCACCAAGCGGCCCGGCGGGACCTGGACTTCGTGGAGACCCACCCCTCCGAGGCCGAGAAGGTCGAGACCGCCGTCGCGGCGACCATCCTCTTCCAGCCGGTGCTCAAGGCGCTCCACCGCCTCGCCCAGGAAGAGGAATCGGCCCGCCGCTACGGGCTGTCCTAGTCGGGGGCGCCGACCCTCAGGGGCGCGTGAGCCGGTGCGCCGTCGCGACGAGGGCCGCGCGGCGCGGGTCGCCGCCCCCGCTCCCTTCGCCGGCGTCGAGGGCTTCGGGTACGAGGATCCGGGCGAGCTGGGGCAGGGTGAACCAGGCGCTGATCAGCGAGACGAGGGAGTGCAGCAGCTGCGCCGCGGGCACCTCGGCCGTGAGCGCACCCCGGCGCTGGGCCTCGGTGATCGCGGCGATCTTCTCGGCGTAGTGGTCGGTGCGCTCGCATTCGGCGACCACGCGGTCCTGGCACATCAGACCCTCCCAGGCCAGCAGGCGCAGGAAGTGCGGGTGCTCGCGGTGGTAGTCGTAGGTGCGGCCCGCGTAGTCGCCCAGGTCCTCGGCCTGTTCGGGGGTCATGGGAACGGCGGTGGCGAGCTTGGCCAGCTCGGCCTCCAGCACGGCGACGAACAGCTTCTCCTTGCTGCCGAAATACTGGTAGATGCGCTCCTTGTTGACCCCGGCGCGGGTGGCCACCCGTGCGACGCGGGCACCCTCGGGGCCGTGTTCGGCGAACTCCTCGACGGCTGCGTCGAGGAGGAGCTGCTTGGTGCGCGCGGTGTCCCAGGCCATGCGGCCATCCTACGTTATTCCCAACCATGCGGTTGGAATTGTGCCGCCGACTGTGCCAGACTCCAACCGAAGGGTTGGAGATTTCGCGTCCAACCCGCTCGACAGGGGGTACTCATGTCCGCACAGGCCGTCCCGTCCATCCACCGCCGCGCGCTGATCACCTGGGTCGCCGTGTACCCGACCATCACGATCGTGCTCGCCCTGCTGCGCCCGGTCCTGAAGGACGTACCGCTGGTGCTCCAGACGCTGGTCCTCACAGCGATCGCCATCCCGATCGTCGTCTACGTCCTGGTCCCGGCCCTGATGAAGGCCAACGCCTCCCTCGCCGCCCGCCGTTCACGGTGACGCCGGCGGCGGGTCGGCGGCCCGGCAGCACAGCACGGGGACCCGCTGTACGAGGTTGTTGCCGAAGCCGCCGCGGTTCCACGGCTGTTGCAGGGGCTGGACCCGGCCCTCGGCGTCCGTGGCCCGGACGGTGAGGGCGTACGGACCGGGCGCGACCGTCCAGAGGTACGTCCAGGACTGCCAGGCCCACCGGTGCGCGCCGGGCGGCGCCAGGGCGGCTTCGCTCCAGCCCGTGCCGTCGTCCGCGCTCACCTCGACCCGGGTGACGGGCCCGCAGCCGGACCAGGCGCGGCCCTCCAGCCGTACGGGACCCGGGCGCACGACGCGGGTGCGCGACATGAAGTCGGGGAACCCGGGCGGAACCATCAGGGCCCGCGGGGCGATCCGCGTCACGGGCTCGCCCGGGCCGTCCGGATCGTCGCCGGGCAGCCGGTAGCGGTAGGCCACGGACTGCTGGAACCCGGTGAACGGGGCGTCGACCAGGGTGATCTCGCGCAGCCACTTCACGTGGGCCATGCCGTACCAGCCGGGGACGACCAGCCGCAGCGGATACCCGTGCTGCGGCGGCAGGGGCCGCCCGTTCATCGCGTAGGCGAGCAGCACCCCGGGCTCGTCCCCGGTGGCGACCTGCAGCGGCAGGCTGCGCCGGTAGTCCTGCTCGACCCCGCGCTCCACCCCGTGGTCGGCGCCCGTGAAGACGGCCTCGACGGCGTCCGCCCGCACCCCGGCCGCGTCCAGGACGGCCCGCAGCGGCACGCCCGTCCAGTCGGCGGTGCCCACCGCCTCGACCAGCCAGGGCTGGCTGACCGGCCGGGGTGACAGCAGGGCCCGGCCGTTGCCCGCGCACTCCATGGTGACCCGCGTGGTGACGGCGGGGAACCGGCGCAGGGCCGCCGGGTCCAGGGTCAGCGGGGTACGGACGCGGCCGCCGACCGAGAGCGTCCAGCCTTCGCCGTCCGCGAGGGGGATGTCGTAGTGGACCAGTACGTAGTGCAGTCCGGGCGGTGTGACCTCGTAGCGCAGGGCCTCCAGCGGCAGCCCGTGGTTGCGGGCCGCGAGCGCCAGCTCCTCCCGGCTCACCCCCTCGTCGGCGGCCGCCACCCGCCCCGGGGTGCTGACCTGGCTCAGGGAGGGCTCCATCCCCTCATGGTCGCCCCTGCCTACCGGCCCGGCACCTCGCGGTCGGCGGCCTCCCGCAGGTCGCGTACGAAGCACAACCCCGGGCGGCCGTCCAGGACGAACTCCTCGCCGGCGGTGAAGCCCGTACGGGCCAGCACGGCCCGCGAGGCGGCGTTGTCGAGGGTGGTGACGGCCCTCAGAGTGCCGAGGCCGTACTCCGAGGCGGCCAGGGCGCAGGCCTCGCGCACGGCGGCCGTGGCCAGTCCCCGCCCGGCGGCGCGCTCGGCGATCCGGTAGCCGAGCTCGGCCGAACCGTCGGCCACGTCGACCAGGTTGACCCGGCCCAGGATCTCGCCGCCGTCGCCGACCAGCACGTGGAAGAAGTGCTGCCCCGCCGCCTGTTCGGCCAGCAGCTCGGCGTGCCGTGCGTCGAAGTGGGCGAAGTAGTGGTCGCCCCGGTCGGGCACCGAGGCGGCGAACCAGGCCCGGTTCTCCCGCTCGAAGTCGAGCAGGGCCGGGGCGTGGTCGGGGCGGAGGAGTTGGAGCGGGATGCGATGCATGGCCCGATGCTACGCAGGGCCCCCGGTGTGCTCCGTACGAGTTCTCTTGGGGTGCCCGTTCGGCCGCAGAGCCGAGTTCATGATCATCATTTCGGCTCCCGATCGTTTTGATGCTGCCAACGGGCCGTGTGAGATCTGGGAGGGCTGTGTGGTCATGCCACAGGCGCAACGCAAGCAACTGACCAAGGCGTGGGGCATGGTGGCCGCCGTCACGGGCGCCATGCTGGTGGTCGCCGCGGCGCCGGGCCGGGCGCACGACGCGGACGGCCCGCTGCGGGAACCAGGCGGCGGTCCGCGGGAAGCGGCCGTCACCCTGCTGGTCGGCAGGGCGCTCGACGAGGGTGGCACCGCGGGTGCGGCGGGGCTGTGCGACGTGCACACCTTCCGCCCCGGGCTGTGCACTGGCTGGCGCGAGCAGCGGGTACGGGCCACCGCCCGGGGGAGCGGAGCCGTACTGCGGGAGCCGCCGCTGGGCGACGCCGAGCGCGCCGCCCGCGCCGCCGAGCTCCCCACGGACGCCGACGCGCCGCTGGAGATCGCCCTCGCCGACCCCGGACGCCTCACCGACGTGACCGTCAGCGACGCGCACGGCCGCCTGCTGGCCGGCGAACTCGGCCCGGACGGGGGGAGTTGGCGGAACACCGAGCCGCTGCGGGCGGGGGAGACCTACACCGTGCAGGTCGGCGCCCAGGACGTGGCCGGGACACCTGTCGGCGTGACCATGGCGTTCAGGACCGCCCCGCCGGCGGCGGACGACGACCGGCTGACGGCGGATTTCGGGCCCCGCCCCGGGACGTACGGCGCGGGCGAGATCGTCACGGCCGAGCTCAGCCGGCCGGTCCCCGCCGACGACCTCCCGGCCCGCGCCCGGGTGGAGCAGGCCCTGCAGGTGACCTCGGAGCCGCGTGTCGAGGGCGCCTGGCACTGGGTCGACGACGCGACCCTGCACTACCGGCCGCGCACGTACTGGCCCGCCCACGCGGTGGTGAGCGTGCGCAGCGGTCTCGACGGGGTCGAGGTCGGGGAGCAGGGGTACGGAGGTCCTTCCGACGGCGTCGAGTTCACGATCGGGGACCGGATCGAGGCCGTCACCGACTCCGCCGCCCACGAGATGACCGTACGCCGCAACGGACGGATCATCAGGACGATCCCCGTCACCACTGGAAAGGCCGGATTCCGCACCCGCTCCGGCGTCAAGGTCGTCCTGCGCAAGGAGCCCAAGGTCCGCATGCGCGGGGACAGCGTCGGCATCAAGCGCGGCACCAGCGAGTTCTACGACCTGCCCGTCCTCTACGCGACCCGCGTGACGTGGAGCGGGGAGTACATCCACGCCGCACCCTGGTCGGTCGACGCGCAGGGCGAGGAGAACGTCAGCCACGGGTGCACGGGCATGAGCACAGAGGACGCCGCATGGTTCTTCGAGACCGTCCGCGAAGGGGACATCGTCGAAGTGGTCAACAGCGGCGGCGAGCGGATGGCGCCCTTCGCCAACGGATTCGGTGACTGGAACCTGGACTGGCGGTCCTGGCTCGCGGGCAGCGCCCTCGCCGACGCACCCGCGCACCCGCACGCTTCCCCGCCCTCCCCGTCCCGGCTGCACCCGACGACCTGATCCGCCTCCTGCAACGAAATCCGAAGCATCTTGCTGCCATGACTGCCGAAGTGCACCTGGAAGGAGAGATTTACCAAAAGAAACCGAAGAGTAGCCCTTGTGGACCCGTTCTGCCGTGTGCATGATCATGCACCAGTGCGCGGTGGTCAGAAGGGGCAGTCAGTGGGCAAGAGGGCCAACAACGACGGAGGTGGCCTGCGCGCCGGCTCCCTGGGGACGTTCGACTCCGTCGTCATGGCGGTCGCGGGCTGCGGACCGGCGTACACCGTCGCCGCGACCCTCCCCGTACTCATCGCCACCGTCGGCGTCGCCGGCCCCGCGGTGCTCCTGTACTGCGCGCTGCCGATGATCGGGATCGCCCTGGCCTTCCGCCACCTGGGACGCCTCGACGTCAACGCCGGGGCGAGCTACGCCTGGGTGGCGCGCGCCCTCCACCCCTTCCTCGGCTTCCTCAGCGGCTGGGCCCTGGTCGTCGCCGCGACCGCCTTCCTCGTCTCCGCGACCCTCCCGGCCGGCAGTGCCACGCTCGCCCTCATCAGCCCCGACCTGGCCGCGGACACGGGCCTGGCCACGGCCGTCGGCGCCGGCTGGTTCCTGCTCATGGCCGGCGTGGTCGCGCAGGGCGCCCGGATCAGCCCGTACGCCCGCCGGATCCTCACCGGCGTCCAGCTCGCGCTGCTCCTCGCCTTCGCCGTCGCCGCCCTGGCCAAGGAGGGGAACGCGGCGGACTTCTCGCTCTCCTGGTTCGGCTTCGGCCACTTCGACACCTCGCACGGCTTCGTCGCCGGCGCGCTGATCGCGGGCGTCAGCTACTGGGGCTGGGACGTCTCCAGCAACCTCAACGAGGAGACCCGCACCAGCCGCCGCTCCTTCGGCCTCGGCGGCCTGATCGGCGTCGCGCTCTCCTTCGCGGTCTTCGTCGTCTTCACCCTCGCCACCAACATCCTCATCGGCGCGGACGCGGTCCGGAAGAACCCCGACAACTTCCTCTCCGTGCTCGGCGACGCGGTGTGGCCGGGCTGGGGCGGCCGACTGCTCGTCCTCGCCGTCATGCTGTCCATGATCGCCACCCTGGAGACGAGCCTCCTCCAGGCCACCCGCACCCTGTTCGCTATGGGCCGCGACCGCACCGTGCCCGCCGTGTTCGGCCGCATCCACCGCCACTGGCAGACGCCCTCCGTCGCCACGGTCACCGTGGCGGCCGTGGCGCTCCTGCTCGTCACCCTCTCGGCCACGGCCGGCTCGGGCGCGCAGTTCGTACGGGACGCCGTCAGCGGCATCGGCCTGCACATCGCCTTCTACTACGCCCTCGCCGGCCTCTCGGTCGTCGTCGCCTACCGCAAGGTGCTGTTCAGGTCCGCGGGCACCTTCCTCTTCATCGGGCTGTGGCCGCTCGGCGGAGCCCTGTTCATGATCTGGATCTTCGTCATGTCGGTTCCCGAACTGACCGGCAGCGCCCTCGCCATCGGCCTCGGTGCCCTCGCGCTGGGCCTGATCCCGATGATCCTCTCCCGGCTCCAGGGGGTCTCGTACTTCCGGCCCCGCCCGCTGGACCCCGAACAGGCGGACGCCGTGGACGAGTTGCACGGGGGCACGGCTGCTGCCGGGGGCCTCGCGGCGGCCGAACGCCGGGACGGGATCCTCACCGACTTCTGACGGGCCGCAGTCCCCGCGGACCAGAACAGAACAGAACAGAACAGAACCGAATCGAGGAGTGTGCATGGCGGCCTGGCTGCGCCGGCGTTCCGGAGCGCCGATCTACGATCAGGCGTTCGGCGACCGCGGTCTCGAGGAATGCCGCCAGGACATGGTCATGGGCCGCTGGGAAGGGGCCCGCGACCTCCTCGCCGAACACCCCCGCACCGACTGGGACCGGCGCGCGCACCGCATCCGGCTGCTCGCGGACGCGGCCGCGAACCGCCGTACCGTGGACGTCTGGCACGCCGCCGACCCCGCCAACCCGGACGCCGCCATCCTGCGCGCGGAGACCGAGGTCATGCGGCTCTTCGCCGCCGCCCGCAGCGGGACGATGCCCCCCAAGGACGGCCTGGACCAGGTGGCCCGCACCTGCCTGCGCGCCTGCGACCTGGCACCCGACGACCCGCACCCGTACGTCTCCCTCGTCACGCTCGGCAGACTGTACGAAGGCGGCGACCCGAACATGGGCCACTGGTGGCGGGAACTGCGCGCCCGGGACCCCCACCACCGCGAGGGCCACCACCAGGTGCTGCGCTACTTCTCCGCCCGCTGGCACGGCTCGCACGGAGAGGCCTACAACTTCGCCTGGGACGGGGCCGTCTACGCGCCCGCCGGATCCCCGCTCGCGGTGCTGCCGCAGGTGGCGCGCGCGGAGCAGTACCGGCACGACAGCGAGACCCAGGGGCGTACGACGATCGGCCTGGCCACCCACTGGAGCGGCGAGCGGGCCCGCTGGGACCTGCGGACGGCGCTGGAGAACTGGATCGCGAGGCGTACCAGGCCCTACGCCCAGGATGTCGCGGACCTCAACTACCTCGCCCACGGCCTGGTCCACGGCGGCATGGAGGCCGAGTCCGCGGAGGTCTTCACCCTCCTGGACAACCGGGCCACCCGCGTCCCCTGGTCCTACAGCGGCGACCCGGAGACCCTCTTCAGCCGCTGGCGGGACCGGGTACTCGCCGCCGCCCGCTAACTCGTGTCGCAGCCCCCCGCACGGCCGCGCCGGGTCGATAGTGGGGCTGTGAGCGACTGGTCAGGACGTGAGGGTGCCCAGGCTTTCGCGGCCGTCGAAGCGGCCACGGACTGGCTGCTCGGCTATCCGTTCGTCTTCCGGGCCCTGTCCCGCCGGATGGGCGACGACGACGTCCTGGTGGACTACGGCTGCGGGCCGGGCAGGGTGGCCGATGCCGCCGCCCGGCGGCTCGGGGCGCGGGTGCTGGGTGTGGACACCTCCCCCGAGATGCTGGCGCTGGCCCGTGCCTCGGGTGCGGCGGTCGCCGAGTACCACCTCGTCGAGGACGGCCGGGTGACGGACCTGGCGGACGGCAGCGCCGACGCCGTGATGTGCAATCACGTGATCGCGTCGCTGCCGACCCGGGAGGCCGTGCTCGGGGTGTTCACGGAGATCCGCCGACTGCTGCGGCCCGGCGCCCCGTTCGTCCTGCTGACCACCGATCCCGCCTGCGTCGGGATGGACTACGCCTCGCTGCGGATCGGCGCCCCGGGCGAGGAGTATGCGCCGGGCGACCCACTGACCGTGCGGCTGCGGCGTACGGACGGGACCTGGCAGGACGTGCACAACCACGCCTGGCCCGTCGAGGTCCTCCCGGCCCTGCTGGAACGCGCAGGCTTCGTGGACGTCGACCAGCACCGCCCGACCGTGGACGAGGCGCTGTCCGTAGCCGCCCCGGACCTCGTGCGCTCCCGGGCCTGGACGGCTGAGCGGGCGAAACCGCCCCTGATGATCACCACGGCCCTGGCGGCCATGCCCATGCCCTGACCGGCGCCGGCGCGAGGGCGGCGCCGGGTGGGTCATACGTACCACCCCACGGCCGCCGACCCACCCGCCGCAGTAAAATTGTCATCCGCACGCGGCTGGGGACTGGAGGCTGAAATGGCCCGGTCAGTCGGCATCGATCTGGGAACGACGAACTCCGTGGTCTGCGTACTGGAGGGCGGCGAGCCGACCGTCATCCCGAACGCGGAAGGGGCCAGGACCACGCCCTCGGTCGTCGCCTTCGCCAAGGGCGGCGACGTGCTCGTCGGGGAGCTGGCCAAGCGGCAGGCGGTCACCAACGTGGACCGCACCGCCCGCTCGGTCAAGCGGCACATGGGCGACGCGGCCTGGCGGTTCCCGGACGGCGGCACCATCGACGGGAAGCAGTACACCGCGCAGGAGATCTCCGCGAGGGTGCTCCAGAAGCTCAAGCGCGACGCGGAGGCCTACCTCGGCGAGAACGTCACCGACGCGGTGGTCACCGTACCGGCGTACTTCAACGACTCCCAGCGCACCGCCACCAAGGAGGCCGGCGAGATCGCCGGACTGAAGGTGCTGCGCATCGTCAACGAGCCGACGGCCGCCGCCCTGGCCTACGGCCTCGACAAGGAGGAGGACCAGACCATCCTCGTCTTCGACCTCGGCGGCGGCACCTTCGACGTGTCGCTCCTGGAGATCGGCGACGGGGTGGTGGAGGTCAAGTCCACCAACGGCGACACCCACCTCGGTGGCGACGACTGGGACCAGCGCGTCGTCGAGCACCTCGTCAAGCAGTTCAAGCACGGCTACGGGATCGACCTCGCCCAGGACAAGATGGCCCGGCAACGGCTCCGCGAGGCCGCCGAGAAGGCGAAGATCGAGCTGTCCTCCGCCACCGAGACCACCATCAACCTGCCCTACATCAGCGCCTCCCCGGACGGCCCGCTGCACCTGGAGGAGAAGCTCACCCGGGCCCAGTTCGAGCAGCTGACCGCCGACCTGCTGGAGCGCTGCAAGACCCCCTTCCACCAGGCCGTCACGGACGCGAAGATCCAGGTCGCCGACGTCGACCACGTCATCCTCGTCGGCGGCTCCACCCGCATGCCCGCGGTGTCCGGGCTGGTCAAGTCGCTCACCGGCAAGGACCCGCACCGGGGCGTCAACCCGGACGAGGTCGTCGCCGTCGGCGCCACCCTGCAGGCCGGTGTGCTCAAGGGTGAGGTCAAGGACGTCCTGCTCCTCGACGTGACCCCGCTGTCCCTCGGTATCGAGACCAAGGGCGGCATCATGACCAAGCTCATCGAGCGCAACACCACGATCCCGACCAAGCGGTCGGAGATCTTCACGACGGCCGAGGACAACCAGCCGTCCGTGCAGATCCAGGTCTACCAGGGTGAGCGCGAGATCGCGGCGTACAACAAGAAGCTCGGCATGTTCGAGCTGACGGGCCTGCCCCCGGCCCCGCGTGGCGTCCCGCAGATCGAGGTCTCCTTCGACATCGACGCGAACGGCATCATGCACGTCACGGCCAAGGACCTCGGTACGGGCAAGGAGCAGAAGATGACCGTCACCGGCGGCTCCTCGCTCGGCAAGGACGACATCGAACGCATGGTCCGCGAGGCCGAGCAGTACGCGGACGAGGACCGGCGCCGCAAGGAGGCCGCCGAGACCCGCAACCAGGGCGAACAGCTCGTCTACCAGACCGAGAAGCTGCTGCGCGACGAGGGGGACAAGGTCCCGGCCGACATCAAGAGCGAGGTCGAGGCGGCCATCGGCGAGCTGAAGGAGAAGCTCAAGGGTGAGGACACCTCCGCGATCCGCACCGCGATCCAGCGGGCGAGCGAGGCCGCCCAGAAGATCGGCTCCGCGCTCTACGCCCAGGCCAGGGAAGCCGGCAGCGCGGGCGCGCCCTCCGAAGCCGGCGGACCGGGCGGGCCCGGAGCGAGCGAGGACGAGGACGTCGTCGACGCCGAGATCGTCGACGACGACCGGGAGAAGGGAGAGCGGTCGTGAACCGGCCGAACCGCTCCGCGCGGCGCGGGCAGCCGCCCCTGGCCGTGATCCGGGGCCGACGGGGCGACGGCCCGCTGACCCTCCAGCCGGGGGAGTCCACCCGGGACCCGGGGCCGGAGCGCCCCGGCGCGGGCGGTGAGCCCGGCCCCGGCCCCGGCCCCGTCGGCGAGGCCGCCGGCCCCCTGGAGCTGCTCGCCGAGCGCACCGACGACCTCCAGCGCCTCAAGGCCGAGTACGACAACTACCGCAAGCGCGTACGGCGCGACCGGCTCGCCGTTGGCGAGATCGCCGTCGCCAACGTCCTGCGCGGGCTGCTCCCCGTACTGGACGCCATGGACCGGGTGCGCGAGGAGGACCCGCTCGACGGCGGGCTGCGGGCCGTGGCGGAAACGCTGGACGCGCAGCTCGGCGCCCTGGGCCTGGAGGCCTTCGCGGTCGCGGGCGACCCCTTCGACCCGACCTGCCACGAAGCCGTCGGCCGGGTGGTCTCCGGCCCGGTGGACCAGCCCGTCTGCACCACCGTACTGCGGCGCGGCTACCGGGTCGGGCGCCAGCTCCTGCGTCCCGCCCAGGTGTTGGTCGGCGAGCGCACGGATCAAGGGCAGGGCAGCGGGCTGCCATGACGGCGACCGCCGTGGAGCTCACCATGGGGGTCGAGGAGGAGTTCTTCCTCGTCGACCGCTCCACGCGGGCTCCGGTACCGCGCGCACCCCAGGTGCTCGACGCGGTCTCGGAGCGGCTCGGCCCGCAGGCGCAGGCCGAGTTCTACACCTGCCAGCTGGAGGTCTGTACGCAGCCCACCCGCTCCGGAGCCGACCTGCGCGCGCAGTTGGCGGAGCTGCGCGCCATCGCCGCCCGGGCCGCGCGGGAGGCGGGGTGCCTGCTCGTCGGCGCGGGCACGGCCGTCGTGCCGCCCGCGGACCCGATCCCGGTGACCGACGACCCGCGCTACCAGCGCATGGCCCGGTACTACGGGGCCCTGGTGGACGGCCGGCTGGGGATGGTGTGCGGCTGCCACGTGCACATCGGCACCCTGGACCGCCCCGGAGCCCTCGAACTCGCCAACCGGGTGCGCCCCTACCTCCCCGCCGTCCAGGCGCTCGCGGCGAACTCCCCCTTCGCCGGCGGCCGGGACAGCGGCTGTGCCAGCTGGCGGTCGGTGGAGTTCGGGCGCTGGCCGACGGCGGGGCCCGCACCGCCGCTCGATCCGGCGGGGTACGAGCGGACGGCCGACGCGCTGGTCCGGTCCGGGATCCTGCTCGACCGCCGGATGATCTACTGGTTCGCCCGCCCGTCCGAACACGTGCCGACCCTCGAGATCCGGATCGCCGACGTCAACGCGGACCTGGACACCACCGTCCTGCTGGCCCTGCTGATCCGCGGTCTGTGCGCCACGATGCTGGCCGAATGCGGACCCCGCGGCAGCGCACCCCCGGAGGTACCGGCCCGCCGGCTCTGGTCGGCACACCGCTACGCCGCCCACTACGGGCACCGGGGCGAGGCGCTCGACCCCCTCACCGGCGAGACCGTACCCGCCCACACGCTGACCTCCGCCCTCCTGCGCCGGGCCGTCCCCGGCCTGGAGGCGACCGGAGACCTCCCCGAAGTCCGGCGCCTGCTGGCAGGCCTCACCGCCCGCGGGGACGGGGCGGCGTACCAGCGCGCGCTGTACCGCCGCGCGGGATGCCTGGACGCGGTGGTCGACCAGCTGGCCGCCACGACGACACGGCACCCGGGCTGAGCGCGGTGTGCCCGCCGCGCTCCTACGCTCGCAGGATGACCGAGAACGAGATCAAGCTGAAGGCCATCGCCGCGCTCACCGCCCTGCGCGGCGGAGAGGAGCCCGGTTTTGTCTCCGAACTGCTCGGTGAGGTGATCCCCTCGGAGTTCGTCGTTCCGGCCTGGGCGGGCCCCGAGGAGGTCGGGCTGTCGCTCCTGAACCAGCTCTCCGACCCCTTGAGCGCCCTGATCAGCGGTTTCATCCTCGCCTTCGAGGCGATCGCGAACGCCTACGACGAGACCGACGCGGAACCGTCGACCGAGCAGATCCTCCAGGACGTGGCCCTCGGCCTCGCCCGCGACGACTCCGAGTGACCGCCCCCGCGGGCCGGTTCAGCCGGCGTGGACGTGGGGGCGGCGGGAGCGGTCGGGTTCGGCCTCTCGGATGACCTCGCGGGTGACGGGGGCGACCTCGCCCTGGCCGAAGAGGAAGAAGCGGAGGAAGTTGGCGAGCGGGTTGCCCTCGGTCCACTCGAAGTAGATGTGGGGGCGTTGGCCCGTCTCGTCGCGGACGTGGAGGAGGAGGGCGGCGAGCGCGTTGGGGATGCTGGAGCTCTCCAGGGTCAGGACGCGGTAGCGGTCGTGGAGGACTTCGCCGCGTACCCGCATGCCGGATTCGAACTCGGACGCGTCCAGGACGGTGACCTCGACGAACATGACGTCGTCCTCGGAGGGGATGTCGTTGTCCGCGCGGATCTGCTGCTTCTTCAGCCGGTATTCCTCGAGGTCCCGGTTGTCGGGCTCGTTGGCGATGAAACGGATGGTGCGGTTGGCGGTGTCGCGGATGAATCGTTGCGCCATGTCGTCGAACTCCACGTGCGTGACGCGGAGCTCGAAGACCCGGGCGAGGCGGGAGAGGAGCGAGAGCGCCATGATGCCCGCGATGAAGCAGGCACCGATCTTCACGCCGTCGGGGCGTTCGACGACGTTCACGGCGGTCGTGTAGATGAAGATCACGGAGATGATGCCGAAGCCGATGGTCCAGCCGCGTTCCGCGGCCCGGCGGGCGGCGATGGTCACGGCGACGGCGGCCGAGGTGATCAGGACGAGGACACCGGTGGCGTACGCGCCGCCCTGGGCGTCCACGTCGGCGTTGAAGATCCAGGTGACCAGGAAGGCGATGAGGGTGAACACGATGACCATGGGGCGCAGGGCGCGGGCCCAGTGCGGGGCCATGCCGTAGCGGGGCAGGTAGCGCGGCATCAGGTTGAGCAGGCCGGCCATGGCGGAGGACCCCGCGAACCAGAGGATCAGGATGGTGGAGACGTCGTAGACCGTGCCGAAGGCCGAGCCCAGGTGTTCGTGGGCGAGGTAGGCGAGGGCGCGGCCGTTGGCCTCGCCGCCCGACTTGAACGCCTCGGGCGGGATCAGCAGCGTGGTGATGAAGCTGGAGCAGATCAGGAAGACGCTCATGATCACGGCGGCGGTGGTGAGCAGCTTCTTCGTGCCGCGGATCCGGCCCGCCGGCTCGTCGGGGGCGTCGTCCGCGTCACCCTGGACGTGGGGCATGACGGCGACGCCCGTCTCGAACCCGGAGAGGCCGAGGGCCAGTTTGGGGAAGACGACGAGGGCGATGGCGATCATCATGAACGGGTTGCCGTGCTCGGTGGTCAGGGCGTCGGACCAGTCCGCGACGACGTGGGGTTCGCTCAGCACCTGCCACAGTCCGACCGCGACCACGATTGCGTTGAGGGCGAGATAGGTGCCCACCAGGACCACGGCCACGCCGATGGCCTCGCTGAAGCCCTTGAGGAAGACCGCCCCGAGCAGGGCGACCAGGATGAGGGTGATGAGCACCTCGTGGCCGTGCAGGGTGCTGGTGAGGTGCGGGTTCTCCACCAGGTGCGCGGTCGCGTCGGCGGCGGAGAGGGTGATGGTGATGAGGAAGTCGGTCGCCGCGAACCCGAGCAGGGTCAGGACGAAGAGCTTCCCCTTCCAGAACGACAGCAGCCGCTCCAGCATGGCGATGGAGCCCTCGCCGTGGGGGCTCTCCTCGGCCACCCGCCGGTACACCGGCAGCGCTCCGAAGAGGGTGAGCAGCACGAGGACGATCGTCGCGACGGGAGACAGCAGTCCGGCCGCGAGCGCGGCGATGCCGGGCTGGTAGCCGAGGGTGGAGAAGTAGTCGAGGCCGGTCAGGCACATGACACGCCACCACGGGCGGCCCTCGTGCTCGGTCACCGGTTCCCCGGGGCGCGGGCCGGGTCGCCTGTTCTGATCGGTCAGACCTTCCAGCAGCCACGCACGCAGGCGTGAGGGGCGGGTAGGGGTGGCCGCCATGGTGTTGCTCCAGTTGCATCGCTTGGTTCCGGCCACCAGTGCGACCGGCTGGAAAGCGTACGCATTTCGGTCACCGATGCGGCGTATGGAGCAGATCTTGACGGGGCCTTAACGCCCGCGCGCACGGAAATGCGCCGAGCGGCGGAGCCCGGTCCGGCTTCCCAGGGCCGGGGCCGCCTGCCCGGTAGGCTCGCCGCATGAGCAGCCGCACCCTCGTCCGCACCTGGGACATCCTCCCGAGCAGGGGCTACTCGACCGCCTGGATCGCCCTCGCCGAGGGCCGGTTCACCGCGCGGGGCCGGGCCGTGGGCCTGATCCCCGAGCCGTACTGGGTCACGTACACGCTCGACACCGTGGACGCGTACGTGACCTCCCGCCTGCACGTCACCGTCGAGAGCGCGGCGTCGACCAGGACCCTCGACCTGCGCAACGACGCGGGCCGCTGGACGGTGGACGGCGAGCACCGCCCCGATCTCGACGGCGCCCTCGACTGCGACCTGGGGCTGTGCCCCCTGACGAACACCATGCCCGTACTGCGGCACGGTCTGCACCGGGAGCCCGGAACCGAACCTCACCCCTTCCTGATGGCCTGGGTCGCGGTCCCCGGCCTCGAAGTGACCGCCACTCACCAGACGTACACGCATCTGGCCCGCGCCGAGCACGGCGCGCGCATCCGCTACGAGGCCGGGGACTTCCGCAGCGACGTGGAGTTCGACGAGGACGGCCTGGTCCTCGACTATCCGGAGCTCGCGACCGTACTGACCCGTTGACGCCCGGCGCCGTCAGGAGGCGGCCCGCAGGCGCCCGGCGGCCGCTTCCGCCTCCCGTACGACGCGGTCGGGATCGACGTCGACGAGGCGGCCGTCGAGCTTGAGGGGCCGTCCGTTCACGAACACCGCGTGGACGTTCTCGGGGCGGGCGTTGAAGACGAGCTGGCCGACCCAGTCGAAGCGCGGAGCGAAGTTGAGCGCGGCGGGGTCGACCACGATGACGTCGGCGAGCTTGCCGGGGGTCAGCGAGCCGACCTTGTCGGCCATGCCGATGGCCTCGGCGCCGCCGAGCGTGGCGATCCGCAGCACGTCGTGGACCTGCGGGAACACCGAAGCGTCCAGCGAACGCGCCCGCTGGAGGCCGATGGCCGTCTTCATCAGGGCGAAGAAGTCCGAGGAGTCGTTGGTGCCGCCGTCCTGGCCGAGCCCGACCTTGACGCCGTGCCGGGCCAGGTCCGGCAGCCGCATGATCCCCGAGGCGAGCCGCATGTTGCTGAGCGGGCAGTGCGAGACCCGTACGTCGTGCGCGGCGAGCGCGCCGATCTCGGCGTCGGTCAGGTGGATCGCGTGGTTCATCAGCAGTCGGGGCCCCAGTGCGCCGATGTCCGTCAGGACGCCGATCGGGTCGTCCGCGCGCTGCTCGGAGCGTTCGAGCACGTGGCTGTTGAGCATGACGCCGAGCTCCTGGGCGATGTCCCAGTGGAGCCGGTTCAGGCCCTGGATGGCCCGCGCCGCGTGCGTGGCGACCTGCGCGGAGGCGAGCGGCACCGGATCGAGGAGCTCCCGCTTCACCCGGGGGATCAGCGCGGCCTCCCGCTCGGCCTGGAACATCGCGTAGGTGAAGCGCATCCCGGTGTCCGCCAGGGCGCGCACGTACTGGACCGTCGTGTCGTACGGGAGGGCGTCGACCCAGTCCACGAGCGTGGTGACGCCGGACTGCACCGAGTCGAGGGCGCCCAGGCGGACGAAGCGGTACATGTCCGCCGCCGGGATGCGGGAGAAGGTCGTCCAATTGCAGTCGGCGAGCCATCCGAAGAGGTCGCGGTCGGCGCAGCCGCCGCGCATGGACGACTGCCACAGGTGGGTGTGGACGTCGACGAAGCCCGGCATCACGAGTTTGCCGGCGGCGTCGACGACCTGCGTGCCCGGCGGCACCGGGAGGCGTCTGCCGACGGCGGCGACGGTGCCGTCCCGCAGGAGGACGTCCGCGTTCGCGACCGTGCCGAGGGGGCCGTCGCCGAGGGCGGGGTCCATGGTGAGGACGAGCGCGGCGTTCCGCAGGACCGTGGACCGGGCGGCCGGCGCGGGGCCCCGCTGCCGGGTGCGCCCGGCGCCGAGGACGAGCGGAGCGGCGGCGGCCATCCCCAGGCCGGCCAGGACGCCGCGACGGCTGGGGGTGGGTGCGGGTGTGGTGACGGGTGTGGGTGCGGCGGGTGAGGCGCCGCCGGGACACTTTCCGCTGGATTCCATGACGTAGTGCCTCCCAACGAACACGGGTCGGTTCGCCCTTCCCTGCCCCGACGGGTCGTCAGGTGAAAGCGGGAGAGGATACCGGGATCGTCGGTCAGGCGAGGGGATTTCCGATAGAGGCGCGTCAACATTTTGTGGAACTGGCGGAATTTCAGCGGTGCGTGGCCAGCCGGTGCAGGCGCAGTGCGAGCTGGAGTTCGAGCGCCCTGGCGGGCGTGTTCCAGTCCGGGCCGAGGAGGCGGCCGATCCGCTCCAGCCGCTGGACGACCGTGTTCACGTGGACGTGCAGCACCGTCTTCGTCCTGGTCAGGCTGGAGCCCTCCGCGAAGTACGCCTCCAGCGTGCCCGTCAGGTCGGTACCGCGTGCGGTGTCGTAGTCCAGTACGGCACCGAGCGTGCTCCGTACGTACTCGGACACCCCGGCCTGGTCGCCGAGGAGTACGCCGACGAAGCCGAGGTCGGACAGGGCGCCGCCGCGGCCGCTCTGACCCAGGGCGCGCAGGGCGGACAGACAGCGGTGGGCCTCGGCGTGCGCCGCCGGCAGGCCGGCCGGACCGGCCGCGGGACCGCCCGCGCCTACGGTGACCTCGGCGGACGCCGCCTGCCCGAGCTCGCCCGCCAGGGCGTGGGCGGTGGCACCCGGGTCCTGGGCCGGCGCCACGACCACCACCTGCCCGTGGTGGAGCCCGGCCAGACCGTCGCGCGCCCGGGCGCCCCGGGTGGCGGCGGCCAGCAGCCGCTGCCGGTCCGCGGTCCCGCCGTGCGCCACGAACACCCCGTACGGGCGGTCGAGATCGACGCCGAGCCTGCGGGCGCGCGCCGAGAGGCTGCCCGGGTCCCCGCTGGTGGACAGCAGGTCGTTCAGCAGCTCCCCGCGCACCCGGTCCTCGGTTTCGGCCACCGAGCGGCGCAGGAGGAGCAGCAGCGCGGTGACCACACCCGCGCGCTCGAACAGCAGCCGGTCGGCGTCCGCGAGGTCCGGGCGGCCGGTCAGCACGATGCTGCCGAGGAGCTCGGGGCCGGCCAGCACGGCGCACACCCAGGTCCCGTCCGAGGACACGGCCCGGCCGCCGGCCCGCGACGCGGCGACCGCCCCGTCGGGCAGGGGCAGCGGCTTCGCCCCCGTACGGGCCAGTTCGGCGCCCTCGGCGTCGTGGATCAGGATGCCGCCGTCGAGGATGTCCGCGAGCCGGCCGGCCACCCCGGCGGCGTCGCCGCCGCGCAGGACCAGGTCGGTCAGCTGGTCGTGGGCGTGCTCGGCGCGCCGCAGGGCCTCGCTCTGGGCGCGGACGGTCGCGTTGGCGGAGCCCAGGTCGACGAGCGCGGTGCGGGTCTCCTCCAGCAGCCGGGCGCCGTCGATGGCGATGGCGGCGTGGTCGGCCAGGGAGGAGAGCAGGGCTACCTCGTCGGGGGTGAACTCGCGCGGGGTGCGGTCGGCGGCGTAGAGCACGCCGATGCCCCGGTCGCCCAGGCGCAGGGGTACGCCGAGGATCGCCCGCAGCCCCTCGTCCTGTACGGCGCTGTCGATGGCGCCGGTGTGGTGGAAGCGGCCGTCGGCCTGGTAGTCGCCGGTGGCGTAGGGGCGTGCGGTCTGGGCGACGAGCCCGCCGAGCCCTTCGCCCATGCCGAGCCGCACCCGCTGGAAGGAGGCGGCGACGGATCCGTCGGTGACCCGCATGTAGGTGTCGCCGGCGGCTTCGTCGTTGAGGGACAGGTAGGTGACGTCGGTGCCGAGCAGCATCTTGGCCCGGTGCACGATCGCCCGCAGCACGGCGTCCAGATCGCGCAGGGCCGCCAGGTCGCTGGCCGTGTCGAACAGCGCGGTGAGCTGCGCTTCGCGGCGGCGGAGCCGGCCGAGGGTGCGGCGGATGCGCAGGGCCACCTCGGTGGCCTCCGCGAGCTCGGCCAGCTCGTCGGCCGGAGCGCCCGCCTCCTTGGCCTCGGCGGCCGTACGGGCGAACTCCTCGGCGGGCGCCCCCTGGGCCAGCAGGTCCAGGAGGCGCCGCGGGCCGGGCCGGGTGTTCGGGTTGCCGGTGGCTGTCACGGTGGGGAGCATACGGCGGTCGGTCCGCTCAGCCGCCGAGCGGAACGGAGTCGTGCCGTGCGCGGGCCCGCCCCGGTGCCGCGACGACCGGACCGTCCTGGGCCAGGTCGCGGCCGCGGGTCTCCCTGGCCGCCAGGACGGTCAGGGTGGTGACGAGGGCGGCGGCGCAGAGGTAGACCGACACCGGGACGGAGGATCCGTAGTCCTTGAGGAGTTCGACGGCGACGATCGGCGCGAGCGCCCCGCCGACGATGGAGGCGAGCTGGGATCCCATGGAGGCCCCCGAGTAGCGGACCTTGGTGTCGAACATCTCGGAGATGAAGGCCGCCTGGGGCCCGTACATCGCTCCGTGCAGCAGGAGCCCGATGGTGACGGCCAGGGCGATGACGGGGAAGGACTTCCCGTCGAGCAGCGCGAAGAACGCGAAGGCCCAGCCTGCCATCCCGACCGCGCCGATCAGGGTGACCGGGCGGCGGCCGATGCGGTCCGAGAGGGCGCCCCACAGCGGGATGGCGACGAAGTGGACGGCCGAGCCGATCAGTACGGCGTTCAGCGCGTCGCTCTTGGGCAGCTTGAGGTGGGAGGTGACGTAGACGAGCAGGAAGGCGGTGAGGATGTAGTACGAGACGTTCTCGCCCAGCCGGGTGCCGATCGCGGTGAGCACCTGGCGCCAGTCCTCGCGGAACACGCGCACGACGGGCGGCCTCTCCTTGATGCCCGCGGCGGCCTCCTCGGCCGCCTTCCGCCGGGCTTCGAGGAATACCGGGGACTCGGAGACGGAGAGCCGGATCCACAGGCCGACCACGACCAGCACCCCGGAGAGCAGGAACGGGATCCGCCAGCCCCAGGCCAGGAACGTCGCGTCGGACTGTACGGCGGCCAGCAGCGCCAGCACACCGGTGGCGAGCAGGTTCCCGCCGGGTGCGCCGGCCTGCGGCCAGGCGGCCCAGAAGCCGCGGTGCCGGTCGCCGCCGTGCTCCGAGACGAGGAGGACCGCGCCGCCCCACTCGCCGCCGAGCGCGAAGCCCTGGACCAGGCGGAGCACGGTCAGCAGGATCGGGGCTCCGGCTCCTATCGCGGCGTGCGTGGGCAGCAGGCCCATCGCGAAGGTCGCGCCGCCCATCATCAGCAGGCTCAGGACGAGGAGCTTCTTGCGGCCGATCCTGTCGCCGTAGTGGCCGAAGACGATCCCGCCCAGCGGCCGGGCGGCGAAGCCGACGGCGTAGGTCAGGAAGGCGAGCAGGGTGCCGACGAGGGGGTCGCTGGACGGGAAGAACAGCTTGTTGAACACGAGGGCGGCGGCGGAGCCGTAGAGGAAGAAGTCGTACCACTCGATGGTGGTCCCGACCAGGCTCGCCGCGACGACGCGCTTGATGGAACCGGCAGTCGCGGGAGCGGTCTCGGGGGAGGCCATGAACACCACTTCCAGGCGTTGGCGGGGACGTTTCCGTGTCGGCACAACGTAGAAGCCACCGGGCCCCCCGCGTATGTGGTGGGACATCACAATCCGGGACCGTCCTATGTGTCCGGCCACCATCCCCCTGGAGGCCGGGCACGGGGACGGTCCCGTGGTCACACCGGCAGTACCCGCGTCTTCCCCGCGGCGTCCTGCCAGGCCGTCCGGTGGGCCCGGGCCGCGGACTCGGCGTGGCGCACCGCCGGCGCCGGCACCGGTGCGCGGCACAGCGCGTCGAGGGTCTCCAGCATCCGCCCGGCGAAACGTTCACCGAGTGCGGTGAGCCTGCCGGAGCCCAGGAGGACGAGGGTCGCCTCGCGGGCAGCCGAGCGCCAGCGCGCGAACTGGATGTGCGCGTTCGCCCGCAGGGCGGGGTCCGGTTCCGTACCGCTGTGCCGGCCCCAGAACTGTGCGACCCCCATATGCGCGTACGCCCCGTGGAAGAGGCCGAGCAGAGGGCGCGGGTCGGGGCGCCAGGGCGCGTAGTACAGCTCCTCGCCGCCCGCCTCGAACAGGTCGAAGAGATGCAGCATGCCCGCCAGCTTGTTGTGCTGCATCTCGTGGGCCAGCGTCACCGCGAACTTGGCCGTCGTCGGAGGCGGCGACAGCGCGACGCACCCGAAGGTCTCCGCGTTGCTGCCGCTGACGACGCCCCGGCCCGTGCCGGAGAGCGGAACCAGGAGCCGCGGGCCGGCGGCCAGCTCCTCGTACACCTCCGGATGGTCGGTGCGCAGCATCCGGCAGGCGTCCCGTGCCTCCACCGCCCAGCGGCGGGTCTCGTTCGGGCCCGGACCCTCCGGGCGACCCGCGGCCCTCGGGAACGCCGGCGGGTCCAGGGTGTCGAGCGCGAGCTCGGCGCCCGTGTCCAGCGTGGCCAGCAGGTGCGCGCCCCGCCAGCGGTCGCCCGTTCCGTACGGACCATGCGGAACCGCCACTGGGCCGCGGGCGGCATGCGCCACCGTCGCGCCGATCGTGGCCCGGCCACCGGCGTCCACGCGCAGCTCGGCGTGGCCGCCGGGGCGCAGGCCCGGGACATGGGCCCGGCCGAGCGACGGCAGCGCCACCCAGGGGCCCGCCACCCGCCACCGCACGCGTGCGGGCAGCCCGGCCCGGACCGCGGCCGCGGCGGCGAGCGCCGTGAACCAGTGCACCGGCGGAGGGTCCTGCGTGGGCCTCGCCAGACGGGCGAGCAGGCCGAAGAGCGCCGGGCCCGCCGACGGGTGGGTGAGAGCGGCGTCCACGGCCCCGGGCGCCGCACGGCGGGCCTCGACGAGCAACTCCCAGGCGCGCTCCGCCTCCTGGGCCACGGCGCCTCCGGCCCCACGGGCGGCGGTGGTCGCCGCGTGCATGACGGCGAGGCGCCTGCTGTGCTCGGCCCGGGCGAGCAGGGTCAGGGCCTCGGCCCCGCCGCCGCCCGCGGCGACCGCGTCGAACAGCCCGCCCGGGAAGCGGTGCGGCAGCGGGGTCCTGGTCATGCCGCCGTGCCTTCCGTGCCGACCGTCAACTCCGCCACGTCCCGCGCCAGTCGGTCCCGCACCCGCCGGATCAGCGACGCCAGGTCCGCGCAGTACACGCTCGGGTTGGCGAACCCGGTGGCGCGGTGGTAGCGGGTGACGTAGTGGCCGCCCCCGCACACCCGGTGCAGCGGGCAGGCGCGGCACTCGGCGCACAGCCCGTCGGCTCCCCACTGGCGGGCCGCGATGCCCGGGTGGCGCAGCAGCCGGTCGAAGGAGTGCCGCCACACGTCGAGGCCGGTGCGCGCCGCCCCCTCGTACGCGGTGCGCAGGGAGTCGTCCTGGGCGAGGGAGCCGTCGGTCTCCACCACGGCATAGCGCGCCGGGCCGAGACCGAGGGACTCCGTCCGCGGGGCGTCGCCGAGCAGCAGCGCCATGACGTCGTCGAGGAGCCGGACTCCGGTCTCCCGCACCGGGGCCCCGTACCAGCGTTCGAAGACCGCCCACAGCCAGTCCGCGTACGGCGTGCGCCGTCCCCCGGGGGCGAGTCCCGGCGGCGGGGTGTGCCAATTGCCCAGCGGCAGAAGGAAGTCGACGGCGGGCGGACGATGGGCGAGCAGCGCCTCATAGGTGCGTACGGGGTCGTTGCGCAGGTCGATGGTGCACAGCAGCCCGGCGAACAGCGGCCGGTAGGGCGCGCTCGCGAGCAGCTCCAGGGCCGCCTCGACCCGGGCGTGGCTGCCGCGCCCGTCGGCCCCGCGCCGGTGCAGGTCGTGGGCGGCGCGCCCGCCGTCGGTGCTCACTCCGACCGTGATGCCCGACTCGCCGCACAGGTCGAGCCGTTCCCTGGTGAGGCGCACCCCGTTGGTCTGCAGGGACAGGTGCAGCCGCACCCCGTCGCCGACGGCCGCGCGCAGCACCCGGGCCGTACGGGCGAGCGCGGCGTCACCGGCGAGCAGGGGCTCGCCCCCGTGCAGGACCACACCCGCCTCGCGCAGTCCGTGCGCGGACAGGTGTTCGGCGATGCGCTCGGCCGTACGGTCGACGACGGCCGGGGCCATGGCGCGCGGCTGCTTCCGCCAACTCTGGTCGTGCGAGCGGTACATGTAGCAGTAGTCGCAGGCCAGGTCGCAGCGGCTGTGCACCTTGAGGACGAAGGAATGGAGCGGATGCGGCTCCCAGCCCGCCGCCTCCCGTGCCGCCACGTCGGCGGCCCTCGGCCAGGGCGGCTCGGCATGGCGCAGTGGCGGTCGACTCATCCGCTCCCCCCGAAGACGTGCGCCGCCGATCCTTCGTACGCGTCCGTGGTGCGCGTCCGTCGTACTCGTCCCTCGTACCTCGGGACCGGGCCACACTCCGTTCGGCCAGTATTTGGTCGCAGTCCGCGGACCGTCAACATCACGAATGAGCCAAGAGGGCGTACAAGAAGCGCAGTTGGGGCACTTGGGGGCGCCTTCGACTGCCGCGGGGGCATGCCGCGGCGCTACCCTGGGCGGACACCGGTTTCCCCGGACGCGCCGGAGGGTGGACCCCATTGGACCGCATGACAGTTGCCGAGGAGGGTGCGCCGGGCGTGCTCGCCGAAGCGGACACGGCCGACGCGGAGTCCGTCGTCGTGGACCTGGCCGGGCTGGACCTCGAGGACGTGGCGGCCCTTCCCGACTCCGTGCTCGGTGCCCTGCTGCGCCGGATACACGACAGCTGCGCGGCCGGCGACCCGTTCGTCACCGGGCACCGGGAGAGCCAGTGACAGGGCTCTCCCCGTCCGGTCGGCGGCGTCCGCCGGACACGGCGGACGCGGCGCGGACCTCTCCGGGAGATCGGGCGCCGAGCCCTATACTGACACCCCCGCATGTCTGTTATGTCCACGTTCAGTTGCTGCCACCTCGCCGAGCGGAGAGGTCATGCCAGACTCCAACCTCCAGGAACGCCCGGGTTCGTGCACCGTCTTCCTCGCGACCTCGGAGAACCTCGGGCTGAGCACGACCCTGCGCAACACGGCGGACGTCCTCGCCGAGGGCAACCGCAGCGTGCTGCTCGTGGACGGCCGTCCCGGCGCCCGGGGCGGTGCCACCGGGCCCGTGCCGGAGCCCGAGCCCGGGCAGGTCGCCACCGTCGCGCGCACCACCCCGGAGGAGTTCACCGCGCTCGGCGACGACCCCGTCGCGGCCCGCTACGACCACATCCTGATCGAGGCGCCCGTGCCGGACGCTCCCGGCGCGGTGGAGCCGGGCCTGCTGGTGGACCTCGCCGACGCGCTGGTGGTCTGCTTCGCGCTGACCGCCTGGTCCGTCGACGGCGCCGCCGCCCTCGCCGAGGACCTCTCCGGCCGCCGCCGCGCCGGCCGGCCCGTACGGCTGCTCACCCTCGGCCTCAAGAGCGACCCCGCGGTCCGGGACCGGCTGCGCGAGGGCCGCGAACGCGTGCGCCGCAAGTTCTCGCCCCTCGCCCGGGCCCGGGGGGAGAGCGGGTTCCCCTTCCTGGAGATCCCGTACAACCCCCTGTACCGGGACAGCCGCAGCCTCGCCGTCGAGACCGAGGACGCCGGGACCGTCACCGGACTGCGCCCGTCCTACGAGCGGCTCGCCGACTGGCTGCTGGCGCGCCGCACGGCACGGTTCACCGACGCCACCGTCGTCCACTTCCCGCGGCACGCCACCTGGGCCGCCTGGCTGCGGGAGCGGCTCGGCGAGCAGGGCGTTCGGACCGAGCTGCGCCGGGGGGACATCTACACGGGCGAGAGCCCCGAGCCCGGCCGGGCCCTGCTCTTCCTCGCCCCGGGCGACGCGGACGACACCCTCCTCGCCCAGATCGGCGCGCTCAACCACACCGACGTACGGATCGTGCTCGTCGACGAACCCTTCCCCAACGCCGAGGCGGCGCACCACGAGCGGATCGACCTGCGCGAGGCCTCCGAGGGCGAGGCGCTGCGCGTGCTGTACGCGGGCCTCGGCCTCGGCCCCGCCCGGCCCGGCGAGGGCGCCGCGGGCGCCCGCTTCCCGCGCCTGCCCGCAGCCACCAACGTCGCCGCGCGCAACGGGAGTTTCGCCGACCGCGACGACCTGCTCACCACCCTGGAGGAGGAGCTGTGGCAGGCCGGCCACGAGGGCGCGGGCCTGGTGCTGCACGGTCCCAGCGGCTGGGGCAAGAGCGAGACCGCCCGGGAGCTGTGCCACCGCTACGGCCCCGGTTACGACGTGGTCTGGTGGGTGCGTTCCTGGGATCCGGACCGCGTCCGCCGGGGACTCGCCCGACTGGCCGCCCTCCTCGGCGCGCCGGAGGACCGGCGCGGCGCGGTGGCCGAGGACGACGGCGTCTCCCGCCTCCTCACCCGCCTTTCGCGCCCCGGCACGGACTCGCTCAGCTGGCTGATCGTCTACGACGGCGTGACGGACCCCGCCGAACTGCGGGGCCTGCTCCCCGTACCGCACGAGCGGGGCCACCTGCTGATCACCAGCAGGAGCCGGCCGGTCGAGCGGCGGCGGGACGACCGCCCGCCGCACCTGACGGCCTTCCCCATGAGCCCCCTGACGGCCGCCGAATCCCACGCCCTGCTGGGCGAACGCGTCGCCGAGCTCACCGCCGAGCAGGTCCAACAGGTCGGCAGCGTCGTGGACTTCGTCCCCCTCGCGCTCCAGGTGGCCGCCCGCTGCCTCGCCGAGCGGGCCGCCGCCCACCGCCGCGACGACCACATGACCCAGGAAGCCTCGGTCCGTGCGGCCGTCGCGGACTTCTGCGCCGCCTACCGCACCGCCAAGACCGAACTCCTCGCCGAGACCGCTGCCGTATCGCCGGTGGCCGTCGTGGTGCGGGTCGCCCGCCGGGTCGCGGAAGGCACCCCCGGCGCCGCCGCCTGGCGGGGCGAGAGTGCCGAACGCGACGCCCTGGGCTGGCTCCTGAGCGCCGCCTCCCTCCTCACGGGCCGCGGCATGGGACTCGATCTCCTCCGCTCCCGCCGCATCCTGTCCGAGCTGGCCCGCGACGACCTGGCCGGACCGGGCCGGCCCCCGGCCGGCACCCTCCTCCACCGGCACCCCGACGAGGTGCAGCTGCCCGACGAGCACATGGTGAGCGTCGCCCTGTGGGCGCTGGCGCAGGTCGGCCTGCTCGACGTCGACTTCGACAACAGGGAACAGCCCCTCGCACAGCACCACGCGCTGCGCGACGTGATTCGCGACGCCATGGACCCCGCCGAGCGGGCCCACGTCGAGTCGGTGCTGCGCGGTGTGCTCGCGGAGTACGGACGGCGGGACGAGAACCTGCCCCCCGACTGGGCGCGCGAGGTGTACTCGCTGCGCCTGTGGGAGGACACCCGGCCCCGGGTGCGCCGCTCACTGCTGCGCCACCTCCAGGCGCTCGCCTCCCGCGGCGAGGCCGTCGACCTCGCCCGCCTCCTCGACATCGCCGACCGGGCCCGCGCCTGCTGGTGGCAGGAGGGCGACGAGCACACACCCGAGTACCTGCGCCTGCTCAACTTCATCGCCCGCGCCCACCGCCTGCGCGGCTCGTACGGCAAGTCCCGGGAGATGTCCCAGGAAGCCCTGCGCGGGCACCGCAGGCTCCTCGGCCTCATGCACCCCCGTACGCTCCTCTCGGCCGACTCGTACGCCGCGACCCTGCGCACACTCGGCCGGTTCGACGACGCCCTGATGCAGTCCAGGCCGACCGTGGAGGGCCTCACCCTGCTGCTCGGCCCGCAGCACCCCGCCACGGTCCAGGTCGAGCACAACCTCGCCCTCACGGAGGCGCTCACCGGGCGGATCGCCGCGGCCCTCGGACGGATGCAGGAGCACTTCCGCCACCGGCAGGCCGTCGGTGGCAAGGACGACCCGGACGCCTGGCTCTCGGCCGATCTCCTCGCCTACCTGTACCGGGCGACGGGGCGCGACGGAGAGTCCCAGGACCTGCTGCGGCAGCGCCTGCGCAGGCACGGCGACACCTGGGACCAGGCACGTCTGGTGACGGAGGTGGGGCTCGCGGTCAGCGAGCGCCGGCTCGCCGACGGGTTCCCCGCCGCCAAGGACCCCCGCTACGGCTTCGAGATGGCCTACGAGCGGGACCAGCGCGCTCTGGAGAAGTTCGTCCGCCGCTTCGGGGCCGACCGCTACGACACCCTGCGCTGCCGGTTCAGCCTTGCCGCCGACCTGCACGCCCTTGGCAAGGCGGAGGATGCCGAACAGCAGGCGCGCGCGTGCGGGGAGGCGCTCGCGGCCCGGTTCGGCGTGGGCCACCCCTGCACGGCGCTGAGCGACGTCCGTCACGGCGTGTACCTGCGGGCCACGGGCGACCTGGAGCAAGCCGAGTCGACGGGCCGTGTCGCTCTCGACCGGCTCACCCACAAACTCGGCCTGGCCCATCCGTGGATCGCCGCCGCGGAGAACTCCCTCGCCGCCACCCTCGGCGCGGCCGGCCGCGGCGAGGAGGCGGTCGCCCTCGCCGACGGCGCCCTGGCCCGGCTGCGCGACCTGGGAGTCGCCCACCGACCGGACGGCCGCCGGGTGCGGGCGCACCACGCGTGGCTCACCGGATCCGAGAGCGCCCGCCCGGTCCCGGCTTCGGGCTTCGACATCGACCTGGAGCTGCCGGAGCTGTAAGAAGCCGTACGGAGGGGTACGAGGTCGTTCAGGCTGTCGCCCCGACAGTCGTCAGGCATCCGCCAGGCATCCGTCAGGCAGTCGTCGAGCGAAAGGCGAGCGCACGTGACAGCCCCCGCGCAGCAGCGCACCGAGATCCTGAAGGAATCCCACTGGACCGCGCAACGGCACGGCCGGATAACGGAGTTGTGTCAGGAGGCGGTCGCCTCGAAGGGATCCGGGATCCGTTCGCTCTCGCACTACAGCAACGGCATCCTCGACTTCGTGGTCTGCCGCACCGAGCGGGGCCCCCTCAGCAGCATGGTGGCCGAAGCCGGCGACGAACTGCAGGACGAGTCGCTGCCCGGCAGCCGGCTGCTGCTGTGCACCCAGGACCTGGGCGGGATCCTGCGCCCCCTGGGAACCGGAGACCTGATGCGCACCGTCGTCGCCAACGCGGGCGGCGGGCTCTGGGGCGGGCGGGTCAAGCCCGGCGAGTTCCTCGCGGGGCTCACCGAGGAGGCCGCGAGCGTCGAGGCCATGGACACCGCGATGAACACCCTCGTCACCCGGCTCCGTACCGAGGTGCACCTGCTGCCGGACGAGCTGCCCGGTGGCAGCCCGGCGGCCGCGCCCGGTCACTCCACCGAACAGGTGTGCCCGCGCGTCGACTTCGGAACGGCCGCCCAGCCGGGATCCGTCGACGAGGAGCGGCTGCGTCATCTCCTGCAGGGCCACCTGAACACCACCGACCTCCAGTACGCCGCCTACTACCGGGACTGGACCCTCGTGTGCGTCGGCGACGTCTTCGACGCCTCCGAACTCGGCCCGCGCTTCCTGAACGTCAGTGTGCGCAGCCGGCGCAGCGCCTACCGCGACCTCTCCCAGCGGCTGAGCGGGCACCTGAGCCGTCTCACCGACGCCCTGCACCTGGTCGCCCCGCCGGAGCCCGGCGGCCCGCCCGTCGACCGGCTGGTGCTCGACGTGCAGGAGGGGGCCGTGTACGTCACCTGGACCTCGCCCAGCGAGTTCGTCGTCGGTGTCACGCTCGACCAGCCGCAGGTCGGGAACGCTGACACCAGGCTGAACCAACTCGCCCGTGCGCTGGGCGAGATCACGACGCGGCAGCCGTCACGCTGAGCGTGCCCCACACCTCCTCCGCGAGGGCCTCGACCGTCCGGGCCGCCGTACGGGGGTGCGGGGGGCCCGCGCTGCCCAGCAGGTGCACGGGTAAGACCTCGACCGCGTACTCGTACTCCCGGCAGATCCGCCGCAGTTCGCCCAGCCGGTCCTCGACCGTCGCCCCCGACACGGCGGTGCGGAGCCAGGCGGAGACGGATCCCCGGAAGTTCTCCGTCAGCGCCCGTACGAGGGTGGCGCAGCCGAGGGCGCCGAGTTCCGCCGGTGTCCCGGCGGCCGGTTGCTCCGAGGTCCCCTTGGCCAGGCGGCGTTCGATCGTGTTCCGGGTGATGACGTCCAGGACGGTGAGGGCCTCCTGGAAGTGGCTCCGTACCGGTGCCGGCAGGTCGGCGGCCGCCGGATCCGGCGCGGGCGCAGCGGGGGGCCGTGCGCCCACCGGCTGCGCCACCGTCTCCTCGTACGGCGCCACGGCCCCCGAGCGGGGCCGCACGCCCCACGAGGCCACCTCGCGGCGCAGTTCGGCCAGTTGGGCGGACTGCTCCTCCAGGCCGCGCCTCACGCGCTCGCCCAGCCGGACCAGGCTCTGTTCCTGGCGTACGTCCGTCAGCCGCCTGTCGAGTTGCAGCAGTGCCGTGTCCACGCTCTGCGCGAAGTCGTCCTGCCGGTAGACCAGGGGCCGTGAGCCGATCGCGCGCCCGAGCCGGTCCTGCATGGGGTTCGAGACGTAGCCCCTGACGACGAGGAGGGCCTCGAACCGCGCCGGACGCACCGCGTTGCGCAGACCGTGCACGTGGGCGACCACCCGCTCCACGTCGCCGGCGACGAGGACGGAGTCGGTGAGGATCACCGCGAGGTAGGCGTCCGGCGCGGGGGAGAGCCAGTACAGCACCTCCTCCGGGGTGTCCGGAGGGGACGAGCGGCGCGCGGGGACCGGGTCGTGCGTCGCGATGCGCCACTGCCCGAGGTCCAGGGCGGCGTGCACGTCCCGCGCGACCTGAAGGCGGGAGACCCTCTCGTGCAGTTCGCGCACCGCCGACAGCACCTTCGCGGCGGTCACCTCCCGCACCGCCCGGCGCTCGCCCTCCTCGCTGAGCTGCCAGGCCTGGCGGCAGGTCTTGAGGACCTCGCGGGGCACCCCCTCGGTCAGCTCGTACAGCAGGCGCAGCGCCTCCGGGCCGAACGGTCCCGCGGGCCGGTCGGCCGTCGTGCCGGAGCCGCCGCCCGCCGCGACGTAGGCCGCCACCAGCCGTCCGGTGTCCTGTTCGTCGAGACCGGACGGCCACAACTGGACCACCCGCTCGTGCACGCTCGGCCGCAGCTCGCGCAGCCCCCGAGGCGAGACGCAGAACACCAGCAGACCGCCCCGGCTCGTGTAGATGTCGACGAGCCGTTCGAAGGCGTCCACGAAGGCGCGCCGGATCTCGTCCGGCCAGTCGAGCACCTTCTCCAGGGAGTCCATGAGCAGTGCGTACGGGCGGCCCACCCGGCCGTGGAGGAAGCCCTGCACGGCCAGCGCGTCGAAGACCCGGTGGATGCCGGCCGTCGCCTGTTCCGGTCCGCCGGGTCCTGCCGAAGGGCCGATGGCCTCGGTGATGCCCCGCTCGCGCAGCGGCTCGGCCGGCTCGCCGCCCCTGAGCCATTCCCAGACCATCCGGGTGAACGGCGGCTCCTGGAGGAGGGCGAGGGCGATCGCGAACCGGCGGTGCTCGGTGACCTCGCCGAGCGTGCCGAGCAGATGGGTGTGGATGATGGTGGGGTCGTAGCGCAGTGCCGAGACCACCTTGCCCGGGTCGAGGGTGCGGTCCCGCAGTCCTGCCGAGACCTCGTCGAGCGGCCCGAGACGGGGATCGCTGCCCTGCGCGTCGACGCGGTTCGCGGTCACGTACGCGTAGTAGTCCCGGACCAGTTCCTCGAACGCGCGCCGCCCCTCCGGGGTGTCGCCGGGGCCGCGCAGGCGGTCCCGGTACATCCGCCCCATGTCCTGGGCCGGCTCGTCGGCGATCCACATCGCCGGGCCGTCCGGCTGCCCGGCGAGCGTGGCGTACACCTCGCGCAGGGCGTGGCTCTTGCCCAGACCGAACCGGCCCACCAGGGCGATCGCCCGTCCCCTGCGGCCGCCGGCCGGCCGTTCGGCGAGATAGTCGACGACCAGGTGCGAGAGCTCGTCGAGGATCGGCGTCCCGATGGTCGCGTTGCCCGAGTCCGCCGCTTCGACCGGTGCGTCCCCGAGGTCGGCCGCGGGGCCGAGGCGCGCGACGGGGATCAGGGGGAAGGGATTGTTGTGCCAGATGTCTCCACTGTCTGGGGCCACGGCGGCACTCCTCGTGTTTTCCGATTGCGGTCGATCCGAGCGGGGGACGGGGGCTCAGTGCGGGAACGGGATCAGGAGTCGGGAGCGGGGCCGGCCTGACGGGGCGGACGGGGTGGATCGCCCGGGGCGGGACCGGGTTCGGGGTGTGCGCGCAGGGCCTCGCGCCGAAGCCCCGGGATGTCCAGCGGGCTGCGGCCGGCCGCGTGCCGGTCCAGTTCGTGGGTGGTGACGCGGACAGGTCGGCCGTCGCGTATCTGGCCGGCGGCCACCGCGTGGCAGGCCTGCCGCAACTCCCGTACGTCGGCGGGCTGCCAGACGCTCGGGGGCAGGTCGTCCGGGTCGGGATGCGCCGCGCGGGCACCCTGGCTGAACTTCGCGGTGTCCCCCGGCTTGAGCCCGCCGAGCATGAGATGGGTGACGGCGTCGTTGGGCAGCAGCGCCTCGATCACCTCGCCCGCCGTCGCGACCGTCTCGTGGGAGATCTCGACGAAGAGGACGATCCGGCTCTGCGCGGCGGTCAGACAGGTGTCGAGGAACTGGGTCCGCAGACCGCCCTGGTCGGTCCAGTCGATGTGCGGAACGACCACGAACAGCAGCGAGTCGTGCTCGGCCAGCACGGTGCTGATCCTGCTGAACGCCTTGAACGGCCGCTCCTCGGAGATCGAGGGGTCGAGCTCCAGGGCCGGGAAATGCGCGCGCAGCGCGGCGATGACCTTCTCCCGGATGTTGGCGTTGATCACCGCGGCGGACGCAATCTCGCCGTTCTCGTCCCTGCTGATGGGGCGGCCGTTGTTGCCGTAACCGGCGGTCATCGCCACGATGTGCTGCGCGATCGGGAGCGGGTTCCCGGCCGCCTCGGCGTCACGGCACATCTGTGCGATGCGCTGCTGCGCCAGGTAGATGCAGTGGTGTATGAGGGTGGTCTTGCCCATGCCCCGGGGGCCGGTCACGACCACCAGACTGCCCTGGTCCACACCGGGGTTGATGACGTCGGCAAACCTGCTCAGGGCCTCGTCGAAGCGCTGCAGCTGCTCCTCCGCGTGGTCCACGTCGACCCACTGGTGCACGTGGTTCTCGTCCTCCCACGCGATCAGGGGGTGGTCGTCCCGCGGCGGGGGCTTCGGGAGGCCCCGTTTGGTGACCGGTACGTGCACGGCGTACGGGTTGCGGTGGATCGGCATGATCACGCGGTCACCTCCGGTGCGGCGCCGGCCGAGCGCTCGCGCAGCGCACGCCATCTCCAGTACGGCGCACGCCGGTTGATCTCCATCACGGCGCGCGGTTGTGTCTCCACCGACTGCCACACCTCCTGGCCGAGCCGGGTGCGATCCTCCGTGCCGAGGACTCCGCCGCCCTGGGCGGCCGGCAGCGGACGGATCAGGGGAAGTTCTTCGGCGAGCCGCCGGGCCGCCGCACGCCGGGAGGCGGGCCCGGACACCTGGGTGAGGACGCCCCGCAGCGCCTCGCGGGCGGTGGCCACCGCGGCGTGGTCCGCCCGGGGGTCGCTCTCGTAGGCCGCCAGGTACTCGCGCACCGCGGTCCGGTAGAGCGCCTCGTGGCTCACCAACTGACGGCTGAGCTGGCGCCGTTCGGACGACACGCGCTCGGAGAACTGGCCGCCCAGGGTCAGCAGCGCGCCGGCCGCCAGCAGGGGCAGGGACTTGAGGAACGTCTGGAACCAGCCCTCCTCCGGTTTCGCCTCGGCCGCGGCGCCCGGGGAGTCGGACGCGGCGGCCATCAGTGCGGAACAGGCCCGTCCGAAGTCCTTCTTGCGGCGCTCCGCCCACAGCTCCGGCGTCATGCTGCCGACGTCGGACACGACGGGCCGGACGGTCCCGTCGAATGTAGGGCCCGGCCGGAGGAAGCCGAGGCGGGTCGCGGCGGTGACCAGGTCCGCGCGGTGCGCGGCGTCGAGGCAGTACACGAGCTGCGCGTCACGCTCCTTCGGACCGCCGGGCGCGGTCCCGGCGTACGCGGGCGTGCCGACGGCGGCCGCGGCGGCCAGCAGGACGAGTACCGCCGCTGCGGCCCTGCCCGGCCCGTACCGTGCGGCTACGGCGCGCCCCGGTCGGCCCGGCGGGCGGCCGGGCGCGCCGCGCCGCGGGTGGCCGCCGCGCGGCGATGCCAGTGGACCGTGCCCCCACCCCTGCCTCATGCGCACTCTCCCCGTCCGGCTCACCGCCCTGTGCGGCTCCTCGTCTGACTCCCCGTGTGCCGGTCCCTGGTCCCCGGCACACGCCCGATCCGCGTGTCACGCCGGGGAATGCCCGTTCGGCAACGGCTCCGACGCCGGCCCGTCCCCCGCCAACACCCCCAACCTCAACGGCTCCTGCGGAGATTTCTCCTCGTGAGGGAGAGGACGCTCCTCGCCGGGGTCGAGTTCCTCGCCGGTTTCGCGTTCCTCCCCGCCGCCCCGCCCCCACCAGGGGCGCGGCGGATGTGCCCGCAGCACCTGCGCGGTGCCGTGCAGCAGGTTGACGGTGATCACGGCGGGCCCGACGGTCGCGACCGTGCCGGGGAAGTCGCGTTCCAGGGTGAGGGCGATGAGGACGGCCGTGATGCCGTTCTGCTGGCCGAGTCCGAGGGCGATCCGGTCCCGCCGGTCCAGGCCGCGCACGAAGAGCGGCATGACCCCCAGCGCCACCACGGCCTGCGCGCCGAACGCCGCCACGCCCAGGACGAACCCCGGCAACAGGTCCACCCCCTGCGCCAGGAACAGGCCGAGCGCGAGGAACGCGGCCAGGAAGGCGCAGCCGACGGCCCGGTCGAGCGCCTTGTCGAACGCCGCCGTGCGCAGGAGGAGACCGGCGACCGCCACCGCGAGCATGAGCATGTTCGCCGCGGCGAGCACCAGCATCGCCACGACCAGCAGACCCGCCAGCGCCACCCCGGCACGCCGTCCCGACGGAGAGGAGGGCAGCCGCGGCGCGGCCCTCCGGCCGGCCCACCACAGCAGCGACACGCCCCCCAGCAGCGCCGCGTTCATCGCGAGACCGGTCGCGTAGCCGCCCGCGCCGCCCCCCGCGGCCGCCGGCGCGCCCTCGTGCCCCGCCGCCGTATAGGCGTAGCCGGCGACGTACAGCGTCAGCAGTACCGTCATCGGGTCGTCGAACGACGCCCAGGCGGACAGCAGGGACCGGGCGCGCGGGGACATGCGTCCGCCTCTGCCGAGCGCGGCGACGGACAGGGGGTCGATCTGGGCCACCGCGATGCCGAGCACCACGTACTCGGGCCGCCCGAACGCCACCACCATCACGCCCGCGATCAGCGAGGCTTTGAGGACGACGCCGAGCGTCACGGCCGCCAGGACACCGGGCAGGTCCTCGCGCAGCGCCTTGAGGTCGATCCCGTACGTGCTCCCGAACAGGCCGATCGCGAGCAGCAGGCCCGCGCCGAAGACGTAACCTCTGGTGCCGACCAGCGCCGAGGGATCGGCCGCGAGGCCGACGACCACGCCGATGATCAGGGTGCCCACTCCGCCGGCCACGATGCCGGGCACGGATTCCGGCAGTCGCCAGGGCAGCACGCGCTTGGACATCGCCACTGCTTCTCCCCCCTCCTGGCGCACGAATTCCGCCCCCGGGGCCTTCCGCTCCATGGGGCAGGAGAATCGTAGGGGTCGCGAGTACCGTATCGAAAGCCGGACTCCAGCCTCTCGTACGGGAGTTGACCCTTACTCCATATGGGTGTGGCCTGGAGCGGCGCGCGCCGGAACCGCCCCGCGCGGCCCTGCTCTGAGGGTGCCCGTCCGTGGACGCCGTCGAACGCGCGCCGGCCGGTTGGCTGATTCGCCGTCCGTGTCGCAGGTCTTTACGCCGCTGTCACGCACCGGTAGCTTCCGCGATGCAAGAACTTGCAGGAAATTCCTGGCAGTTCTTGCATGCGTGCCGCCCCATCCCCGTGTGGCGGCAGCCTCCCCCCACTTGGAGCCGCGCATGAGACGCACACCCCCACGCATCGCGGCGGTGTCCGTGCTGCTCGCCCTGATCCCGGTGCTTCCGAAGCCCGGCGACGCACGCATGGAACCGGCGGCCGCGGTCGCGGACACCGCGACGGTCTTCTACTACACGAAGACCAAGGCCTGGACGACGTACAACCTGCACTACGCCCCCACCGGCGGCCCGTGGACGACCGTGCCGGGCGTGGCGATGGAACGGGCCTGCACCGACTGGGTGAAGAAGACCGTGGACCTGGGCTCCGCGGCCGGACTCCAGGCCACCTTCAACAACGGCACGGGCACCTGGGACAACAACGGCGGCGCCAATTACGCCCTCGGAACCGGGAATATCGCCGTCAAGGACGGGGTCGTCACCCACAGCGACCCGTGCGCGGACACCGGCGGCCCCGGCAACTCCGCGACCGTGTACTACTACACCGGCACCGTCGGCTGGTCCGCCTACAACCTGCACTACGCCCCCGCCGGCGGCCCCTGGACGACCGTGCCGGGGGTCGGGATGGAGCCGGCCTGTACGGACTGGGTGAAGAAGACCGTCGACCTGGGGACCGCCACCGCCTGGCAGGCCACCTTCAACAACGGCAACGGCACCTGGGACAACAACAACGGCTCCAACTACCCGCTGAAGAGCGGCCTGACCACCATCCGGAACAAGGCGGTCACCGCCTCGGCCGCCGACCCCTGCGCCGCCGCCGTCCCCGACACCCGGGCGCCGACCGCGCCCACCGGGGTCACGGCGAGCGTCACCGACACCTCCGTCGTGCTGTCCTGGAACGCCGCCACGGACGACACCGCCGTCACCGGCTACCAGGTCACCCGCACCGGCGGCAGCCAGGGCACCGTCGTCGCCGACACCGCCTCCACCGTCCGCACCGACACCGGGCTGGACGCCCGTACGGCCTACACCTACGTCGTCCGCGCCCGCGACGCCGCCGGGAACGTCTCCGCGGCGAGCACCACCGTCACGGCCACCACCGGCGACAGGCCCGTCGTCGAGAGCGGCCGGCCGCTGGGCGGAGATCCGCGCAAGGACCCCATCTACTTCGTCCTCACCGCCCGCTTCTACGACGGCGACAGCGACAACAACCGGGGCGGCGGCCAGGACGTGAAATCCGGCAACGCCGCCAACCACGACCCCATGTTCCGGGGCGACTTCAAGGGCCTCGTCGAGAAGCTCGACTACGTCAAGGCCCTCGGCTTCTCCGCCCTGTGGATCACCCCGGTGGTCCTGAACCGGTCCGACTACGACTACCACGGCTACCACGGTTACGACTTCTACAAGGTCGACCCGCGCCTGGAGTCCGCCGGCGCCTCCTACCAGGACCTGATCAACGCGGCCCACGCCAAGGGCATGAAGATCTACCAGGACGTCGTCTACAACCACAGCTCGCGCTGGGGCGCCAAGGGCCTGTTCACACCCACGGTCTACGGGGTCCGCGACGCCCAGTGGAGCTGGTACTACGACCGGAAGCAGGACGGCTTCGAGTACGACGGCCTGACCGTCGACCCGGTCTCCGGCAGGTCGTACTACAACGGCGACCTCTGGTCCACGACCGCTCCCAGCGGAAACACCTGCGTCAACTGGGGCGTACCGACCGGCGGGAAGAGCGCCGAGGGCTACACCGTCTACAACTGCCAGTGGCCGAGCCCCACCTCCGGCATGTTCCCGAAGGCGTACTACCACCAGTGCTGGATCGGCAACTGGGAGGGCGAGGACTCGCGCTCCTGCTGGCTGCACGAGGACCTGGCCGACTTCAACACCGAGTCGGCTCCCGTGCAGAACTACCTCATAGGCGCGTACGACAAGTACATCGACATGGGTGTCGACGGCTTCCGCGTCGACACCGCCGTGCACATTCCGCGCAGCACGTGGAACCGCCGCTTCCTGCCCGCCATCCAGCAAGAGGTGACGGCGAGGTTCGGTGCGGACAAGGCCCGGGACTTCTTCGTCTTCGGCGAGGTCGCGGCCTTCGTCAACGACAAGTGGAACCGAGGCTCGGTCAACCACTCCGCGCAGTTCTACACCTGGAAGGAGCGCAAGGAGTACAGCGCGGACGACGCCGCGGCCGCCTTGGAGCAGTACACCTACGAGGAGCAGCTCGGCACCGGCGGCCAGCCGACCTCCGACAACGCCTTCCTGCACGGGAACAGCTACCACGCCCCGGACCACACCCGGTTCTCGGGGATGAACATCATCGACATGCGCATGCACATGAATTTCGGTGATGCCTCCAACGCCTTCAACAACGGCCGCGATTCCGACGACTCCACCAACGACGCCACCTACAACGTCGTCTACGTCGACAGCCACGACTACGGCCCGAACAAGTCGAGCACCCGCTACGCGGGCGGCACCGACGCCTGGGCCGAGAACATGTCGCTGATGTGGACCTTCCGCGGCATCCCGACGCTGTACTACGGCTCGGAGACCGAGTTCCAGGCCGGGAAGCAGATCGACTGCGGACCGACCTGCCCGCTCGCCACCACCGGCCGCGCCTACTACGGAGCAGGCCTCGAAGGCAGCGTCACCGCCTCCGACTTCGGCACGGTCTCCAGCGCGTCCGGGGCGGTCGCCACCACCCTGGCGCAGCCCCTGGTCCGGCACGTCCAGCGACTGGGCCAGATCCGCCGCGCCGTCCCCGCGCTCCAGATCGGTCAGTACTCCACCGAGGGCATCTCCGGGGACATGGCCTTCAAGCGCCGCTACACCGACCCCGGGAGCGGCGTCGACAGCTTCGCGCTGGTCGCGGTGACCAACGGGGCGACGTACACCGGCATCCCCAACGGCACGTACCGGGACGCCGTAACCGGTGACGTGAAGACCGTGGGCAACGGAACCCTGAGCGTTCCCAGCCGGGTCCCGGTGGCTCCAGCCGGTGCAACCGGTCGACGCCGGGGTGGGTTTGGCCGCCGTGGCGTCAGGCTTCCAGGTGACCACGCCGCTGTGCCGGATGCGGGCGGCGGCCTGCGCCTCCCGCTGCATCCGGGTCCGCAGGTCGGCCAGTTCGGGTGCTGAGGCGTCGGTGTAGGCGCGCAGGATCTTGACGGCGACCTCGCGGCCCAGCAGTTCGTCGACCGCTCGGGCGACGACTCCCATGCCGCCGCGGCCGACCATCGCGGTCACCCGGTAGCGCCCCCCGAGCATCTTGCCGATCAGCTCGCCGTCGTTCGCTTCACCCGCTGGCACCGCACGCTCCGTTCCAGAACCACTCGTCGATCGACCGCTTGGAGGGGTCAAGAGTAGAGGCTTGATCACGGAGGAGTCGCGCGGCCCCGAGCGGGGCCGCGGCGCGCGTCGTTCAGCCGGTGAAGCCGGCCGTGAGGGAGGTGAACTGCCAGTCGCTCTGCGCGATGCCGGAGCAGGACTCCTGCAGGCCGCCGCCCGGGCAGCCGCGGTCGCGGTTGACGGACCAGAAGGCCAGGCGGGCGATGTGGTGGGAGTTGGCCCAGTCGCGGATGTCGGTCCAGTTCTGGATGGTGGTGGTCTCCTGGGTGTCGCTGATGCCGTTCATCCCGGAGATGCCGATGTGGGCGTAGGCGGTGGCGTCGTCCCACCCGAAGGTGGACTTGAGCTTGGTCTTGAGGCCCTCGGTGGCACTGACGGTGCTCGCGTACATGTCGGTGGACGCGTTGCCGAAGTCGAACGGCATGATGGTGAAGACATCGATGCCGGCGTTCAGCGCCCTCGCCCGCTCGATCAGGCGGTTGCCCCACGAGGTCGGGCCCGTGGTGCCGGTGCCGAAGGTGAGGATCGTCCTCAGGCCGGGGTTGTTCTGCTTGACGATCTTGAGCGCGCCCAGGATCCGGTCCTGGACGACGGCGTTCTCGAACTCGTCCGTGTTCTCGATGTCGACGTCGACGGCCTTGAGGCCGTAGGCGTCGATGACCTTCTGGTAGGCGCCTGCCAGGGCCTCGGGGGTGGAGCAGTTCGGGCCGAGCTTGTTGCCCTGCCAGCCGCCGATGGACGGAACGATGTCCCCGCCCGCCGCCCGGATCGCGTTGATGGTGCTCTGGTCGACGCCCCCGGTGAGGGCGCGCTGCCCGTCCCAGGCCGGGTTGCACCCGCCGGAGGAGAGGATGAACGCCATGGTGAACCACTTCGCACCGGTCGCGTTCATCACCGTCGTCGCGCTCGGCGGGTTGCCCCAGCCGAGGTAGAGGTAGGGGGCGGCCTGCTTGAAGCCGGTCGGGGGAGTGGTCGTGCCGTCGGTGGTGACGGTGAGGGAGTCGGAGGCGGCCGAGGTGTTCCCCGCCAGGTCGCGGGCGCGGACGGTGAAGGTGTACGAGGTGTTGGCGGTGAGCCCGGTGACCGTCGCGCCGGTCGTGGTGGACGTGGCCACCTTCGTGCCGCCCCGGTAGACGTCGTAGCCGGTGACGCCGACGTTGTCGGTGGAGGCCGCCCAGGAGAGCGAGACGCTGGAGGAGCTCTTGCCGGTGGAGGTGAGGCCGCCGGGAGTGGTCGGGGCGGTGGTGTCGGTGCCGCCCCCGGGGCCGTCCAGGCTGATGTCGTCGGCGTAGTACGTGCCCTGCCCGTACCAGCCGTTGAGGTAGATCTCGGCGCTGGTCTGGGAGGCGCCGGTGGTGAAGGAGAGGGTGAGCTTGGAATAGCCGGCGGCGGCCGGGGTCCAGGTGGAGGCGCCGCCCGTGACGCCGAGGTACACGTAGTTGCCGCGTACCCAACTCGACAGCGTGTAGGTGGTGTTGGGCTGCACCGAGACCGTCTGGGTGCACTTGGCGTTGTCGCTCGAACTGGCCGCGCCGGCCAGCGCCTTGCCGCCGCCGTGCACGGGCGAGCCCACGACCGAGCCCAGGCCTCCCGTACAGGACCAGCCGTTCAGCGTGCCGGTCTCGAAGTCGCCGTTGGTGAGGAGGTTGGCTCCGAACGCCGAGCCGGGGGAGGTCAGCACGGCCGCTGCGCCGAGGACGGCGGCGCCGAGCCCGCAGGCCAGGCGCGTACGGGTATGGGTGCGGGTACGCAAGGGAGTACCTCCGTGGGGGAGAGGAAGGCAGCGCGGACGGGGACTCTGCCGCATACCGAATGCCGCGAGGGTGTGGGGCAGTTGATGCCGTGACCGCTCTTTGGCCGGGAACCTATTGCTCCGGATCACCCGCCGTCAATAGGTCTGGACCAATCCGGCCGGCGTGGCGGAATCCCACGCGATGAGCGCGCGTTTCAACCCCCCCTCGGGGGGCGCCCCACGCTGCGCTGCGTCACCACCGGGGCGCCCTCCGCGACCATCCCCTCCGGAGCGGCCTACTTCGCCGACCCCAGGTCCTCCGGCCAGCCGTATCCGGTGCGCGGCGGCTCCGCTACGGCGCCCACCGCCGCCAGATCCCGGTCGGCGGCCCGCATCAGCTGCCCCGCCAGGTCCCGCATCGCCCGGCTCGCCGCCAGCTCGTCACCGATTGCGGGGATCTCCACGTCCTGGGGGTTGCAGCGCGCCTTGCCCTGCCCGACCAGCTGCGTCTTTCCCGTGTCGAGCACCGCCCGGGCCTTGGTCGTGCCGTCCTCCTCGGTCAGGTAGACGCCCACCTTCCACTCCTCGGCGTGTGTCATCGCGCGCCTCCTCACACCCCGGTACCTCTGTTCCTGGCTGCTTCCAGGATCCCCCCGTGCGCCCCGTCGCGCTGGTGCGGGACCGGTGCGGCGGCCGACGGCTGGACCGAGACGGTCCGGGTGGGGGCCGGGATGGAGATGCCCTCGGCCCGGTACCGCCGGTGCAGGCGCTTGATGAACTCGTGCTTGATCCGGTACTGGTCGCTGAACTCGCCCACCCCCAGGATCACGGTGAAGTTGATCCTGGAGTCGGCGAAGGTGTGGAAGCGGACGGCGGCCTGGTGATCTGCGACCCCGCCCGTGACGTCCGCCATCACGCTGTCGACGACGTCGAGGGTCACGCGCTCGACGTGCTCCAGGTCGCTCTCGTAGCCGACGCCCACCTGGACCAGGATCGACAGCTGTTGCTCCGGCTGGGTGAAGTTGGTCATGTTCGTCCGCGCGAGCCGCCCGTTGGGAATGATCACCAGGTTGTTCGACAGGTTGCGTACGACGGTATTGCGCCAGTTGATGTCGACGACGTACCCCTCCTCGCCGCCGCTGAGCCGGATGTAGTCCCCGGGCTGCACCGTCTTCGAGGCGAGGATGTGCACCCCCGCGAAGAGGTTCGCGAGGGTGTCCTGGAGTGCCAGGGCGACCGCGAGACCGCCCACCCCGAGGGCCGTGAGCAGCGGAGCGATGGACACGCCCACGGTCTCGAGGGCGACCAGCACGCCCATGGTGAGCACGACGATGCGCGTGATGTTGACGAAGATGGTGGCCGATCCGGCCACCCCCGTACGGGACTGCGCCAGGGACTGCACCAGCCCCGCGACGACCCGGGCCGCGGTGACCGTGGCGATGAGGACGAACAGGGCGGTCAGGGACTGGTTCACGACCGCCGTCACCCGATCGGTGAGAGGCAGCGCCGAGGCCGCCGCGGCGGCGCCCCCGATGACGGCGCCCCAGGGCGCGAGGGTACGCAGCGCGTCGACGATGGCGTCGTCCCCGGTCCACGCCGTGCGGCTCGCGTGCTTGCCCAGCCACCGCAGGAGCGCCCGCAGCAGCACCCCGGCCACGAGACCCGCGGCGAGCGCGATGGCGGCCACCACCCAGTCGTGCAGGACGAGGTCCCGGGTCACAGGATCCCCTCCGGGCGGAGGAGGGCCGGGGATCCGGCGAGGGGCGTCGCCGGCCGCCGTATGTGCTGTGTCGTCACCTTGTCACCTGTCAGATCGTGCTGTGCGGAGCTCCGTTCGGACGCGTGTGCGTACGCACCCGAATCGGGCTGCCATCCTGCCCCATGGGCCCGGGCGCGCCGCAGGTGGGCCGGTGCCACGCCGTTCCCGGCCCGCCCTCGGGCCCGCGATCCTGCGCTTTCCTGCGTGCGGAGGCATCGTTTCGAGCATCTATTGACACGAAGTCGGCGCTGCGCTGGACTGGTGCCCCCCACACGCTCCGCGCGGCCACACCCGGCTGGAGGCAGCCATGCGTCTGCTCAGATCACTGATCGCCACCGCGTGCGCGGTGTTCGCACTGGCATTACCCGGCGTCTCCGCCGGACCCGCGCAGGCGGCCGCCGGCCCGCCGCAGACCGTCCCGGCGCTGCGCCAGTGGACGGCCGGCACCGGTACGTACACCTTCACCGCCGCCACCCGCGTCGTCGTCGACCCCGCCTACACCGCCCAACTCTCCGACGAGGCCGCCACCTTCGCACAGGACCTCGGCGACCTGGCCGGGCGATCCGTGGCCGTCGTCACCGGCACCCCCGCCGCCGGTGACATCGGCCTCACCCTCGGCGACTCCACCCTCCCCGCCGAGGGCTACCGGATGACCGTCGCCGGAGCCCTCACCCTGCGGGCCGGGACCGACACCGGCGCGTTCCACGGCACCCGCACCGTCCTCCAGCTCCTCCACCAGTCCGCCTCGGTACCGGCCGGGACGGCGGTGGACTGGCCCGCCAAGGCCGAGCGCGGACTCATGGTCGACCAGGGCCGGAAGTTCTTCACCGTCGACTGGCTCAAGCAGCACATCAAGGAACTCGCCTACCTCAAGCTCAACTACTTCCACTTCCACCTGTCGGACACCTTCGGGTTCCGCCTGGAGAGCTCCACCCACCCGGAGATCGTCTCCACCGACCACTACTCCAAGCAGGACATCGCCGACCTGGTCGAGCTCGGCCGCAAGTACCACGTCACCATCGTCCCGGAGATCGACACCCCCGGGCACATGAACGCGGTCCTGGCCGCCCACCCCGAACTCAAGCTCAAGAGCAGCTCGGGCGCGGTCAGCCCCGACTTCATCGACCTCTCGCTGCCCGCCTCGTACGCCCTGATCAAGGACCTGATCAACGAGTACCTGCCGCTGTTCCCGGCCCCGTACTGGCACATCGGCGCCGACGAATACGTCACCGACTACGCCAAGTACCCGCAGCTGCTCAGCTACGCCCGCGCCCACTACGGCGCGAGCGCCACCGCCAAGGACACCTACTACGGGTTCGTCAACTGGGCCGACGACCTGGTGCGGGCGGGCGGCAAGACCACCCGGATGTGGAACGACGGCATCAAGTCCGGCGATGGCACGCTGCGCCCCCACCCCGGCATCATCGTCGAGTACTGGTACACCTACGGCCTCACGCCGCAGCAGCTGGCCGACGCCGGCCACGTCGTCGCCAACGAGTCCTGGACCCCCACGTATTACGTGCTCGGCGGCGCGAAGCCGGACACCAAGTGGATGTACGAGACCTGGACCCCGGACCGCTTCGAGGGCGGCAACACCCTCTCCGACCCTGCGAAGAACCCCGGCTCCGTGATCCACGTCTGGTGCGACAACCCCACCGCCGAGACCGAGGGCCAGATCGCGGCAGGCATCATGTACCCGCTGCGCGCGTTGGCCCAACAGACCTGGGGATCACCCAAGTTGACCACGGCCTACGCCGCCTTCACCCCGATCGCCGCCGCCGTCGGGCACAACCCCGCCTGGCCCGGCCTCGCCCAGCCGGGCAACCTGGCCAAGGGCCGCCCGACCACCGCCTCCAGCACCGAGACCTCGAACTTCCCGGCGGCCTCGGCCACCGACGGCGACCCCGCCACCCGCTGGTCCAGCGCCTACGCCGACCCGCAGTGGCTCCAGGTCGACCTCGGCTCCACCCAGAGCGTCAGCCGCGTGGTGCTGCGCTGGGAGGCGGCGTACGGGAAGTCCTTCCAGATCCAGCTCTCCGACGACGCCGCGACCTGGCGCACCGTCCACTCCACCACCACCGGCACGGGCGGGGTCCAGGAGCTCACCGGCCTGACCGGGTCGGGCCGGTACATCCGCGTCCTCGGCACGCAGCGGGGCACCTCGTACGGCTACTCCCTGTACGAATTCGAGGTGTACGGAGGCCAGTTGAGCGGCACCCGCACCCTGACGGCGGCCGGCAAGGCACTCGACGACCCGGCGAGCTCCAGCGCGTCCGGCACCCAGCTGATCACCTGGACCCCGCACGGCGGCCCCAACCAGCAGTGGCAGCTGACCCTCAACGGCGACGGCACCTACACCCTGGTCAACGGCGCCTCCACGCTGTGCGCGGACATCGCCGGCGGTTCGACCGCGGCGGGCGCCACCGTGGTCCAGGCGACCTGCAACGGCGGCGACAGCCAACGCTGGAAGACGACCGCGGCGGGCTCCGGCGGCTATTCGGTGGCCAACAAGAAGAGCGCCCTCCTGCTGACCACCGCCTCCGGCACCGACGGCGCCCTGGTCACGCAGCAGCCGGCCAACGGCTCGACGTACCAGCTGTGGCAGATCGCCTGAACCGCCCACGCCCGCACGCAAACCGGCCGGCCCCGGGCACCCGCCCGAGGCCGGCCGCTGGGGATCCTAGTCGTTGATCGCAGACGGCTCGGGCTCGGCGAGCATGTCGTCGACGATCTCCAGCCGGGTCTCGGGGAAGCGTTCCTCGATCGCCCCGCTCATCATGGCCGCCCCCTCCGGATCGGGCATCGCGCACCGCTCGCGCGCCTCCGCGTCGGGCCACCGCGCGTAGGCCACCCACGTGCCGTCGTCCGCACGGTGCAGGCGCGATCCGTAACTTCCGCACCGCGCGTGGATGGCCGCCGTCACCCGGTGCCACCCCTGGACGAACTGCTGCTCCTTGCCCTCGTGAAGGCGCCACCGGTAGATCACTGCGAACACGCCGCGATTCCCCCTGTCCTGTTGCTCGTTCGTCCGACCCTAGGCGATCTTCACTGGGCGCCCCAACCGCCGTCGAGCGGGATGGACGAGCCGGTGACGTAGCCCGTGTGCGGACCGCAGAGCCACACGGCGACTGCCGCCACCTCCTCCGGTTCGATCAGCCGCTTGATCGCGGAGCGCTTGAGCAGCACATCGGTCACGACGTCCTCGGGAGCGATCCCGTGGGCCTCGGCCTGCGAGCCGATCTGGCGCTCGACCAGCGGAGTGCGCACGTAGCCCGGGTTGACGCAGTTGCTGGTCACGCCGTGCGCGGCGCCCTCGATCGCCGCGACCTTGCTCAGGCCCTCCAGTCCGTGCTTGGCGGCCACGTACGCCGACTTGAAGGCGCTGGCCCGCAGTCCGTGCACGCTGGAGATGTTCACCACCCGCCCCCACCCGCCCGCGTACATGTGCGGCAGGCACTGGCGGAGCAGCAGGAACGGCGCGGTGACCATCACCCGCTGGATCAGCTCGAAGCGGTCCGGCGGGAAGTCCTCGATCGCCGCCACGTGCTGCAACCCGGCACTGTTGACCAGGACGTCCACCTCGGCGGGCAGCGCGCGGACGGCCTCGGGATCGGCCAGGTCCACGGCGTGGGCACGGCCGCCGATGGCCTTGGCCACGTCCTCGGCCGCGTCCGCCTCGATGTCGGCCACGTGCACGAGAGCCCCGGCCGCGGCCAGCGCCGCCGCGCAGGCCCGTCCGATGCCGCTGCCGCCCCCGGTCACCAGCGCGGTGCGTCCGGACAGGTCCACCGGCGCGGCGGGAGCCACGTGAAGTTCGCTCGTCATGGCGGGAACGTAAGAGACGCACGCCGGGGCGGCCCACGTGTGCGGACACCACAGTCCCGGGCCGGTCTATGGCAGGGGCCGCCATACGCGCAGCAGGTCCGGCGGCAGGTCGCCGGTGAGGACCAGGCCGGCCTCCGCGAGCTCCTCGCACAGCGTCTCCCGGGCCAGCGGCCAGAGCGGGAAGGACTCCCGGGCCCGGCGCAGCACCCGCCCCTGGCGGCACACCACATAGCTGTAGTCGCAGCGGATCCGGCCGTCCTCGGCGTAGGCGATCACCTGCCCGCTGTAGGTGTCCATGCCCAGCCGCACCTCGCCCAGCGACCGCCGGGCGGGACGCGCCGGGAGTCGCGCGGGCGGGCGGTCCAGGAAGAGCAGCCCGCCCGGCACCAGCACATCGGCCAGCGCCCGCCACAGCGCGCGCCGCTCCTCGGGAGGCAGGCCGGCGGCCATCCGCAGGCAGACCGCGAGATCGGCCTGGCCGCTGAGCGACAGGTCGAGAGCCGAACAGGCGTGTACGGTCACCCGGTCCGCGGCGGATCCGCCGACGGGCGGGTGCAGCCGGGACAGCAGCACGGACCGCATCGCCGCCGCGGGCTCGACGGCATGCACCGGCACGCAGGAGGCGCCGATCAGCACATCGGTGACCAGCCCGGTCCCCGCCCCCACCTCGACGATCCCGACCCGCGCCGCACCCGCCGCCCCGGCCAGGGCCAGCGCGTGCCGGTGGTACGCCCGGGAGTGCAACAGGTCGTAGAACTCGGCCGACACGGCATACGCCTCACCCCGCCCTCTGCCGTTCGGGCGGTGCTCCGGCGGCGCTGCGTACGGTGCCGGTCGTGTGTCCACGCGTCGGTCCATCAAGCCATCATCACCCGGCGCCGCCCGTCCCACGAGCCCCCGATTTCGGCCACCGGCCCCCCACGCCCTAGCCGAGCCGCTCCAGCGCCGTCAGGACGGGGCCCGCGCCGTCCTCCCGGGCGAGGGTGGCGGCGAGGTCGCGGGCGTGGGTGGCGAGGGCGGGGGTGCCGGTGGTCGTGGTGAGCGCGGCGGCCAGGCGGGGCGCGGTCAGGTGTTGGTGGCGGAGTGGGGGACCGGCCACGCCCAGGGCGGTCAGGCGGGCGGCCCAGAAGTGCTGGTCCAGCTGGGCCGGGACGGGGACGGCCGGGATCCCGGCGCGCAGCCCGGCCGCGGTGGTGCCGGCGCCCGCGTGGTGCACCACGGCGGCCGTGCGCGGGAACAGCCAGTCGTGCGGGACCTCCCGTACGGTCAGCAGGTCGTCGCCCTCGGCGTGCAGGCCCGACCAGCCCGACTGGACGATGCCCCGGAGCCTGGCCCGCCGCAGGGCCTCGGCGATCAGGGCGCTCAGCCGCTCCGCGTCGGCGGCGACCAGGCTCCCGAAGCCGACGAACACCGGAGGCGGCCCGGCGTCGAGGAAGTCCAGCAGCCGCGGATCGGGCCGCCAGCCGGGGTCGGTCGCGGGCCACCAGTACCCGCAGACCTCGTGGCCCGCGGGCCAGTCCGCCGGCCGTCCCACGACCCGCGGGCTGAACCCGTGGAGGACGCCGCGCCCGCGCGGCAGCCCGAGCGGCCCGCCGAACCGTCGCGGCGCCAGCCCCAGCTCGCGGCGGAGCGCGCCCACGGCCGGCGCGAAGATCCGGTCGGTGGCGGCCCACAGGGCCTGCGCCGCCACCCGGTTCCCGTACGGGCCGAACGACCGGGCCCCGATGACCAGCGGCGGGAAGGCCGCCGTCGGCTCGATCGGCTGGAGGGGGACGCCGAGCGTCGGCAGCGCGAGCGCCTCACCCAGCGCCGAGCACATCGGCTCGGTGAGCGTGGAAGCCAGCAGTACGTCCGCGCCCTGCCGTACGACGTCCACGACGCCCTGCGTGAGCCGGGGCATGAACTCCCGCGCCATGCGGATCACCCGGGCCATGGCCACCGGCGGGCTGACCGCCCTGGCCAGCCCCTGGCCGGCCGAGGAAGCCAGCTCCGCCCGCGGGTCGACGGGCAGGCCGCGGAAGCCCAGCCCGTGGGCCGTCACCGCCTCCTCGAAGCGCGTGTGGGTCGCGAGCACCACCTCGTGGCCCGCGGCACGCAGCCGCACTCCCAGCCCGGTGTACGGGGCGACGTCACCCCAGGATCCAGCCGTCACGATCAGTACGCGCACGACGACAGGATGTCACGTCACCCCGTGCGGAGTCGCCCTCCCTCAGGACTCCCGCCGGCGCAGGTGCGTCGTGAGGTGGTGCTGAAGCGGCTGTCCGACGGCGGCCATGTCGTGGGTCACCGTCATCTCGCCGTCCCGAAGTGCGTAGTGGCGCCGGGTGGCGGTGACCTCTTTGGCCAAGGGGGTCAGCGCGACGTCCTTGGTCTCGATCTCGATCTCCGTACCGGAGACCCGTCCGACGTACGTCTCGACGATGCCGGTGGGGTGCGCGAGCACCACCTCCAGGGACGCGTCGGGCGTCACCCGCCACCACCCGGCCTCACGTCCCGCGGGCCGCACGGGCGCCCCGGACTCGTCGACCAGCCACGCGCGCGCCTCGTACCGCAGGAAGGGACGGCCGTCATGGCTGAAGGTGACCTCCTGCTCGTACCGGAAGTCCCGTTCCAGGGTCGGGTACTGGCCCTGCCCCCGGCCGTGCCAGCGCCCGATCAGGGGCAGCACCGGCGTGAGCAGTGGATGCGGATCCGGCCCCTCGCCGAGGACGTGGCTGTCGGGGTACGGATTCTCCTGCACCGACTCAAACACTGTTCTCCCTGCCTGTTTTCGCCTACTGCCGCGCGGCGCGAAGCCTAGCGCCTCCCCCGGGTAGTTGCGAGGACATCGCACCTGGCCACAGGGCGTATGACGGTTGTAGCCGCAATGGGATCCGTGTGCCACGGTGGGTCGCATGGAGGGGAATCGGCACACACACGGCCACACCCACGACCCGGCTCACCACCACGACCACACCCACGCTCAAGGCCACACCCACGCGCACGACCACACCCACGCGCACGACCACACCCAGGGCCACGGCGGCAGCCACCCGCACGGCCACCGCCACGCGGTCGTGCCCCACACCCACGTCGCCGCCGACAAGGTCGACGCGGCCATGGAGACCTCCCGCGAGGGGATGCGCACGCTCTGGATCTCCCTGGCCGTCCTGGCCGTGACCGCCCTGCTCCAGGCCGTGATCGTCGGCCTGTCGGGTTCGGTGGCGCTGCTCGGGGACACGATCCACAACGCCGCCGACGCACTGACCGCCGTCCCGCTCGGGATCGCGTTCCTCCTCGGGCGGCGGGCGGCCAACCGCCGCTATACGTACGGCTACGGCCGCTCCGAGGACCTGGCCGGCATCGTCATCGTGGCGACCATCGCGGCCTCGGCCGCCGCTGCCGCCTACGTGGCCGTCGACCGGCTGCTGCACCCCCGCGAGGTCACCCACCTGTGGGCGGTCTGCGTGGCCGCCCTGATCGGTTTCGCCGGCAACGAGTGGGTCGCCCGCTACCGCATCCGCACCGGCCGCCGGATCGGATCCGCCGCGCTCGTCGCCGACGGACTGCACGCCCGTACCGACGGATTCACCTCCCTGGCCGTCCTGTTGGGGGCCGGCGGCTCGGCGCTCGGCTGGCGGGCCGCCGACCCCGTCGTCGGCCTGCTGATCACCCTCGCCATCCTGCTGGTGCTGGGGGACGCCGCCCGCGAGGTGTGCCGCCGCCTCATGGACTCCGTGGACCCGGCCCTCGTCGACACCGCGGAGTCCGCGCTGCGCGCCGTGGACGGCGTACTGGGCACCGGGCAGGTGCGCATGCGGTGGATCGGCCACGCCCTGCGCGCCGAAGCGGACATCGTCGTCGCCCCCGACCTCACGGTCGTGCAGGCGCACGAGCTGGCCGTGGCGGCCGAGCACGCCCTGATCCGCGCCGTCCCGCGACTGACCGCGGCCACCGTCCACACCGACCACCCGCCCCTCGCCCACCACGCGGAAGCGGAGATCCCGGCGAGTCACGGACCTGCGCCCGGGCCCGGTGGTTGACTGGACGGCATGCCGCTCGAAGACTACGGCGTGCTCTCGGGGACGCTGCACCGCCACTTCCGCGACCAGCCCGACTCCCAGGGGCGCTGGTTCCACGTCAACCTCGAAGTCGACGCGCCCGCCGGGCGGTACCGGTGCGCCGTCGACGTGGACAGCAAGCAGTCCGCCACAGGCGTCCAGTGGAAGGTGTTCACGCTGGCCGCCTCCGTGCTCGAACCGGCCTCCACACTGCCGCCGGGGTACCACTATCTCTCGATGACCTCGGGCTCGGGCGCCATCGACTACCTCCGCCACCCGGCCTTCGTGGACCGCCCCGGCTGCCTGTTCGTCCGCCGCCCGCCGACCTGGCTGCAGAACCTCCTGGACCGGCTGCACCCGCCCCGGCCGTGGGTCTCGGGATCCAACCTGGAGGCCGCCCAGGCCCTGGAGACGATCCTGCTGCCGGGCCGTCCGATCATGGTCTTCGGCGAGCCCTTCGACGAAGGCCTCGGCATGCACAACATCCACCAGAACCAGGGCGATCCGTACGGCAGCCAGTGGTGGGACGACAACGGCGTCTGGCAGGACGGCGCGACCCTCACCCGGCGCCCCGACGGGCGCTACGACGTGTTCCTCAACAAGTTCTCCAGCCAGGCCGACCACACCGACGGCGCCGGCCACCCCGTCTAGTCAGGACGCGGGGCGCCGCGCCCGAACGGGTCGGGGCAGGGCCTGATGGGCGCCCGAGGCCAGTATCCGTACCTCGCCCTGGTCGCTGATCTCGGCCCGGATGATGCCGGTCTCGTCGGCGTAGACGGGATGGCCGCCCGGCCCCGTCTGCTCGGTGCGGGAGACGACGACGACGTCGGCGGCCTCCGCACCGAGCTCACCGCCCTCGAACACCAGCTCGTAGCGATCATCCTCGGCGTCTTCGCCCACCACGTACCTCCTGCTCCCCGTGTCGCGTCGTACCAACGTGCCCCATGGGCGCCGATCACGAGCCGCACCACGCGGCACCGGGGGTCCGACCGGGGTACGCGACTACTCGAACCGGGCGGTGTCGCCCGCACCCCGGCGGACGATCTCCGCCTCGCCGCTGGAGAAGTCGATGACGGTGGTCGGCTTGGTGCCGCAGTCCCCCGAGTCGAGCACGACGTCCACGAGGTGTTCGAGCCGTTCCTTGATCTCCCACCCCTGGGTCATCGGCTCCTCCTCGTCCGGCAGCAGCAGGGTGCTGGAGAGCAGCGGTTCGCCCAGCTCGGCGAGGAGCGCCTGGGTGACGACGTGGTCGGGGATCCGGACGCCGACCGTCTTCTTCTTCGGGTGCTGGAGCTGGCGCGGCACCTCCGCCGTGGCCCGGAGGATGAAGGTGTAGGGGCCCGGCGTCGCCGCCTTGATCGCCCGGAACACGTCGTTGTCGACGTGCACGAACTGGCCCAGCTGTGCGAAGTTCTGGCACACGAGGGTGAAGTGGTGCTTGTCGTCGAGCTCGCGGATCGACCGGATCCGGCTGATGCCCTCGCGATTGCCCACCTGGCACCCCAGGGCGAAGCAGGAGTCCGTCGGGTACGCGATCAGCCCGCCGGAGCGGATGCTGTCCGTCACGTTGCCGATGGTGCGGGGCTGGGGATTCTCAGGATGCACATCGAAGTACTTCGCCATCCGCCGAGCCTACGGGATCGCGAGCACGCACCTCGGACACGGTCCGCCGGAATAATCCCGTGCCCCGGGAGGGCTCCGCTCCCTACACTCGCCACACGCGCTGCCGACCGGGCACCGCGTGCCTCATGCGGAGTTGACGAAGAGAAGGGGAACAGGCCATGTGCACCGACCGCACCGTCGCCTTCGTTCCCCCGTCCCGGTACGACGTGATCCCGGTGTCTCTCGGCGAGCGGTGCCGGCTGCGCGGCCGTCACCGCATGCCCCTGACGCACCTCTAGGGTCCGTCCCGTCCCACGCGTGTTCACATGACCGGTGGGACGGGCGGGCCTGCCGTCCGGGAATCGCGCTGCCCCCTTCACTCGGCATTCGAAAGGCCTAGGGCCATGCGCACCAACGAGCGACCGCTCGCCACCACTTCCCTCACCGCCGTCCGCAACCTGGGCATCCTCGCCCACGTGGACGCCGGAAAGACCACGATCACCGAACGCGTCCTGTTCGCCACCGGCACCATCCACAAACGCGGTGAGGTCCACGACGGAACGACCGTCACCGACTTCGACGCCCAGGAACGCGACCGCGGCATCACCATCTTCGCGGCGGCCGTCAGCTGCACCTGGGACGGGCACCGCGTCAACCTGATCGACACCCCGGGGCACGTCGACTTCGCCGACGAGGTCGAGCGGTCCCTGCGCGTGCTCGACGGGGCGGTCGCGGTGTTCGACGCCGTCGCCGGCGTCGAGCCGCAGAGCGAATCGGTGTGGAGGCAGGCCGACCGGCACGGCGTCCCGCGGATCGCCTTCGTCAACAAGCTCGACCGGGCGGGCGCCGACCTCGACACGGCGGTCGCGTCCATCCGGCAGCGGCTGGGCGCCGTCCCCCTGGTGGTCCAACTGCCCATCGGGCGGGAGGACGGCTTCACCGGTGTCGTCGACCTCGTCCGGATGCGCGCGCTGATCTGGCACCCCGGCTCCGACACGTACGAGACGGGGCCGGTCCCCGAGTCGCTGCGGGAGGAGGCGGACCGCCGACGCCGGCTCCTGGAGGAGACGGTGGCCGAGCTCCACGCCGACGCACTGGAGGAGTTCTGCGCGGCCTCCGCACTGACCGGGCCGACCCTGACCCGGGCCCTGCGGGAGCTGACCCTCGCCGGGCACGGTGTGGTGGTGCTGTGCGGCTCCGCGTACCGCAACCGCGGTATCGAGCCGCTGCTGGACGCGGTCCTCGCGTACCTGCCGTCGCCCGCCGACATGCCCCCCGTACGCGGGACCGTCGACGGCGCGGAGCAGGAACGCGCCCCGGATCCGGCGGAGCCGTTCACCGGCCTGGCCTTCAAGGTGACGGCGACGCCGACCGGGCGGCTGACCTACCTGCGCGTGTACGTGGGCACCCTCCACAAGGGCGCCTCCGTGGTCGACGCCGGTACGGGACGCACGGAGCGGATCGGCAGGATCCTGCGGGTCCAGGCGGACCGGTACGAGGAACGGGAGGAGGCCGTCGCCGGTGACATCGTCGCCGTGATCGGTCTGAAGGCCGCCCGGGCGGGCACGACCCTGTGCGCGCCGGGTGCTCCGCTGCTCCTCGAACCGCCGACCGTGGCCGAACCGGTCGTATCGGTGGCGGTCGAGGCCCGCAGCAACAGCGACACGGGCCGGCTCTCGTCCGCGCTGGCGCGGCTCGCCGAGGAGGATCCCTCGCTGGCGGTGCGCTCCGACGCGGAGACGGGACAGACCGTGCTGTCGGGGATGGGCGAACTCCATCTGGAGGTCGCGGTGGAGAAGATCCGCCGGGGCCACGGGGTGGAGGTCGTCGTGGGCCGGCCGCAGGTCTCGTACCGGGAGACCGTCGTGCGGGGCGTGACCGGTCTGGTCTACCGGCACGTCAAACAGGACGGTGGCGCGGGCCAGTTCGCGCACGTCGTCATCGATGTCGAGCCACTGGAGGAGGTGGGATTCGAGTTCCGCTCGACGGTCGTCGGCGGCCGCGTGCCCCAGGAGTACGCGCGTGCCGTCGAGGCCGGCTGCCGCGATGCCCTCGCCGAGGGACCACTGGCCGGGTTCCCGGTGACCGGGCTGCGGGTCACGCTCACCGACGGGGCGACCCACTCCAAGGACTCCTCGGAGATGGCGTTCCGCGCGGCGGGCCGGTTCGCGCTCCGCGAGGCGCTGCGCGCGAGCACGGTCGAGCTGCTGGAGCCGGTGGTGGAGGTCACGGTGACCGTCCCGGAGGACGGCGTCGGGGGAGTCCTGGGTGACCTCGCGGCCCGCCGCGGCCGGGTTTCCGGTTCCACGACCGAGTCCGGAACGGCGGTGATCACGGCGGCAGTGCCGCTGGCCGAACTCTTCGGCTACGCGTCCCGGTTGCGCGGCCGCACGCAGGGCCGCGGCACCTTCACCACCCGCCCGGCACCCCTCGCGGCGGTACCGCAGTCCGTCGCGGCGGCACTCCTGGAGCGATAGCCCGGAGCCGCCCCCGTCCGCCCCGCCCCCGCCAGGGCGGGGTGGGCGGGGGCTCGGCCGCGCGGGCGGACGTGCAGCTCCAGGCCGACGGTGCGGCGGGCCGCAAGCGGCCGCGGCACCCGGAGGCCGGGCTGCTCACCCCGGACTTCGAGACCCTGCACGTCCCCGCCTCGCCCGCCGAGACGACGGGCCTGGTGGTCCACGTGTTCAGCGCCGACGAGGGCCCCCCGGAGGCCGCCGCGCTCGCCCGGCCGGCCGGTCCCGCCCTCCTCAGCCCGGGTAGGGGATCGAGCCCAGCGGCGGGCAGGGGATGAGCCTGGTGTCGGCGCCCGGGCGTGCGACGAAGGCCCGGGCCGCGGCGGCCTGCTCGCGCTGGGATTCCAGGGAGTCGGCGTCCCAGGCATCGCGCCGGGCGCGGTCGTAGTCCCACGAGTCGTCGATCAGACCGAGGCTGGTATTGCCGGAGCTGCGCTGGAACTCCCACTTCAGGGCAGCCTGTTGGAGCGCGGTCCGGGTCGCGGCGAGTTCGATGCGGGTGATCAGGAGCCCGAGGGTGTCCGGTTCGCGGGTCGGCATGGGGGCCTGCGGGAGCAGCGACACCCCGGTGTCGAGGCGGCCGATGTTGTCGATGCTCGCTCTCGTCGCGTCCTCCGACATGATCTGCATTTCCCGGTGCAGCCAGAAGAGCTCGTCGAGGTCGGCCGAGGTGATGCGCATCCGCTGATACAGGGCCTGGAAGCGGGGGTCGTGGTGCAGCGGACGTATGGGGGCCGTGTGAAGCGCCAGGCAGTCGTTGAAGCCGGCCGCCACCGCGGCGTCGAGGTGGAAGATGGTCTGGTCCGCCTGTCCGCGGGCGAGGGCCAGCCCCCCGAGGCTCGCGTGGCCCGCGGCGACGAGCCACGTGCCGTCGGGGCCGAGCGCCGCGGCGCGCGCGACGACGTCGTGGAAGATGGAGCTCCTCGGACCTCGGCGGTGCAGCGGGACTTCACCCCCGCAGGGTAGGCCGCCGTCAGACGGTCGCCAACTGCGGGATCAGACGCAGGGCGTTGTCGTGGTAGATCCCCTGGAGCTGCTCCGCCGTGAAGGCCGGGTCGCGGTCGAGGGCGGGGAGCGCCAGCTCCATGACCGTGTCGGCGGGGGCCGCGGGCCAGTCGGTGCCGAAGAGGACGTGGTCGGCGGGCACGTGGGTGAGGAGGGTCGCCGCGGCCGCCATCGGGCCGGCCGTGTCGTAGTAGAAGCGGGGCAGGTGGTCGCGGACGGCGGCCGGGTCGATCGGCGGGTCGCAGAACCGCCCGAGGGCCTCGATGCGCGGAGCGATGTACGGCAGGAACCCGCCCGCGTGCGGCAGGATGACCGAGATGTTCGGGAAGCGGTCCAGCGTCCTCTTGCTGATCATGTTCACGGCGGCCCGTGTGGTGTCCAGCAGGAAGTCGCACAGGAAGTTCGGGATGCCGGGTACCGTCGCCGCGCCGGGCGGACCGCCGGGGAGGTTGTGCGGATGCGTGTCGACCACGGCGGACAGCTCGTCCAGCTCGTGGAACACGCGGTCGTAGGACGGATCCCCGAGGTACACGCCCCCGTGGTTGGCCGTCACGTTCACACCGACGGCGCCGAGCTGCCCGAGCCCGCGCCGCACGGCCCAGGAGGACGCGTCGAGGTCGTCCAGGAACAGCGGCACGTAGAACGCGAACCGTCCCGGATGCGAAGCCGCCACCTCGATCATCGACTGCAGCGTGATGTTGATGGCTTCGCGCAGCTGCGCCGACGAACGGTAGCGCGCCGGCAGCATGGGCTTGAGGACGGCCGTCGAGATGCCGGCCCGGTCCATGAACCGGACCGAGGTCTCCAGGTCGAGCCGTGCCCACGGCGGCAGTTGCTGCGGCTTGATCAGCTCGTGCCGTTCGGCCCACTCGCGCCATTCCGGGGCGCAGAAGTGGTGGTGCATGTCGATCTTCGACTGGGCCGCGTGTCGTTCGACCGGTGTCGGGGTCGAATCCTCCCGCACCAGGGAGAGCCGCGGCTCCTCCTCCGGTGTTCCCAGGAGGCTCAGTCTGGAGGTCTGCGAAGCGTCCGGCATGCCGAATCCACCGCCCGTCGGGTCTGGTTTGCTGTCAGGTGGCCACGGAGGCCATCGGCGCGAGATCCCCGTCCGGCCGCGACGGATCCAGCACGAGCCGGAGTTGTTCGAGACCCCGGAAGGCGGCCACCGGCCCCTTCAGCCACGCGCCCTTGCTCTCCTCGGCGTCCGCCAGCTCCATCCGCGGGAACTCCCGCAGGAGACAGGAGAGCGCGATCTCGAGTTCGAGCCGCGCCAGCGGCGCCCCCAGGCAGTAGTGCGTTCCGTGTCCGAAGCCCAGGTGCATCCCGTGGAGGCCCTCGCGCGTCACGTCCAGCACGTCGGGGGAGTCGAACTTCTCCGGGTCCCGGTTCGCCGAGGAAATGGCGATCTGCACGAGGGAGCCCCGGGGGATCGCCGTCCCGCGGATCTCGGCGTCCTCGGCCGCGTACCGGAAGGTCGACGTCTCCACCGAGCCCTCGAACCGTACGAGTTCCTCGACGGCCCGCGGAATCAGCAGCGGGTCCCGCCGGATCATCTCCAACTGCGCTGGATGCAGGAGCAGATCGAGGACGGAGTTCCCGATCTGGTACGCGGTGGTCTTGTGCCCGGCGAAGAACAGGACCCACAAGGACGAGACCAGATCGGCGTCGTCCAGCGCCTCGTCCGCCTGGATGAGGTCGCTGAGGAAGCAGTCCGACGGGTGCTCGCGCGTGTACGAGATGAGCCGCGCCAGCCGGCCCTGGAGCCACTCCTGCGCCGCCTGGAGCTCCGCCCGCATCCGCGGATCGAACCGGGCGCGCGTCACCACCGAGAACTGCCCCAGGATCTCGGGGCGGTCCTCCTCCGGGATGGACATGAGCTCGCACAGGACCGCGATGGGCAGCGGAAAGGCGAACGTCGACATCAGGTCGACCGTGTTGCTCTTCGCGCACTCCCGCAGCAGGCCCTCGGCGATCTCGGTGACCCGCGGCCGCATCGCCTCCACCCGGCGGGGCGTGAAGGCGCCGCGCAGGACGCGGCGCAGACGCGTGTGCCGGGGCGGGTCCGAGAAGAGCACGTTGTCGTCGAGCGCGTCGAAGAAGCTGCCGTAGACCGCGTGGTAGGTATCGAGGGCGCCGCGCATGTTCTTGCTGAAGCGGGGGTCCGAGAGCGCGTCCCGGGCGTCGTCGTAGCGGGTGATGAGATAGGTGTCGACCCCGTGCCGAGGCGTCAGCGGGCACACCGGGGCCTGTTCGCGCAGTGCGGCGTAGACGGGGTGCGGGCACGTACGGTACTCCGGCGCCCCGGCGGCCACCGCCGACACGATCGCGTGCAGCGCTGCCCCGCCGCTCGGTGCCGCCTTCTCCTGCGTCATGTTCCGCACCCTCCGTGACACTCGCGGTCTGCGGACACACCGGTTCCCTGGCGGAGCGGACCGCGAAACCCCCCTGGCTCGATCGAGTGAGCCCGCGTCCGCCGTCCGGTCCGGCCGCGTGGCGGGCGCGCGGAGCGGGGGGACAGGCTGCTGGTGCCGCCGCACACGCAGCAAGGAGTCCGCGCATGGTCCGTAGTCTCGCTCTCGTCCTCACCACGGCCGCCTCGCTCGCCCTGGCCCCCGCCACCACCCCCGCCGCCCGCGACGACCCCGGCGCGGCCGTCGCCGCCCGCGCCCTCACGTACCGGGCCACCGCCAGGTATCAGGTGCACGACAACGCGGTGCGGGACGGCTACGTACCGGACAAGTACTGCGTCGCCGACCGGGCGGGATCGGGCGCGCTCGGCTACCCGCACTTCAACCACGCGTACGACAACTCCCTCGACCCGGCCAAGCCCGCCGCGCTGTACTACGAGGACGACGGACACGGCGGCAAACGCCTCGTGGGGGTCCAGTGGCTGGTCTACGACCGGGACCAGAAACTCACGACGGACGACGACCGGCCCACCCTGCTCGGCGTCCCCTTCACGGGCCCGCGGCCCGGCAACTTCCGCGGCCAGCCGATCCACTACGCCCTGCACCTGTGGCTCTGGAAGAAGAACCCCCGGGGCGATTACGAGGCCTTCAACCCGGCGGTGAAATGCCGCCCCGGCACCACCCGCCCGCCGGCGGGCGGGGCGGCGTAGACCAGGGCCACCACAAAAGGGTTTGACGGCCGTCGGCGCCCGGCGGTCGGATGGCAGCCCATGAGCACAGGACAGACGCGGCCCGGCGCGCACGCCGTCGACACCGCTGAACGAGGGCCCCTGGGAGCGCTGTGCCGGGCGCGGGGCGTCACCCGACTGCGCGGCGCGGGTTGCGCGTGCCGCCCGGCACGCACGCGCATAGTCGGGGCGGGCCCGTGAGCGCGGTGCCGTGGCGGAGGGAGTGACGGTGACGGATGTCGGACGCCGTACGGTGATGGCGGCGCTGGTGGCCCTGGGCCTCACCCCCCGCGCCGGAGCCGTGGCGGCACCGCGGCGCCCCGCCGGGCGGCCGGTACCGTCCGGGACGAAGGACGGTCCGCGCCCGCCCGCATCGCTCCTCGGCACCGAGATCCGCCGACTGCCCACCACGGACAAGGCCATCGCGCTCACCTTCAACGCCGCGTGGGACGACAGCGGAATCGACACCGTCCTGGCCGAGCTACGGCGCCGGAAGCTGCCCGCCACCTTCTTCCCGACCGGCGAGTTCGCCGAGGCCCATCCCGCGGCGCTGCGGACGATCGCCGCCGAACACGGCCTCGGCAACCACTCCCACAGCCACCCCTATTTCGACGACCTCGACACCGAGGAGCGGGCCGAGGAGGTACGCCGCGCCGACGCGGCGATCCGTACGGCCTCCGGGGCCGAGCCCCTGCCGTTCTTCCGCTTCCCCTACAGCGCCACCAGCGAGGATTCCATCGCCGACGTCAACGACCTCGGCTACGCGGTCATCGAGTTCACCACCGACACCAACGGCTACCTCGGCCCGGACGGCGGCGTGACGGTGGACGTCGCCGTCCGGCGGGCCGTCGACGCCTTCGCCCCCGGCGCGATCATCCAGATGCACGTGGGCGGCGAGGGGGACGGCGTCGTCACCGATGCCGAAGCCCTGCCCCGGATCATCGACGCGGCCGAGTCGGCCGGCTACGGGATCACCGACCTCCGCCGGTTCCTGGGGCCGGCGCGGTGAACGGACAGGGGACGCCCACCGCACGGTTCACGGCATGTCGGGCGGCGGGCCGGAGAAGGCCGCGATCACGGTGAGGATGAAGAACGCGAGGGCCGGTAGGAGCAGGAAGACCCCGGCCGGGATGGGCCGTCCGCCGAACCGCTCCGCCCACTCCGTGTCCTCCGCACTGCCTCCGAGGTACCCCCGCGCCAGCGCCGCGACCCCCGCCGCCGTCTCCGGATCCGCCTCCGGCAGTTCCATCAGGGCCGCTGCGAGGGCATCGGCCCGATCCGGCGCGAAAGGTTCGCGTTCAAAGGCGAGCAGGTCCTCCCGCCGCTCGGTCGGCAGCCGTTCGAGGAGCAGCTCCCTCAGCCTGCGGGCAACCGGAGACGGAGCATCCGGATCCTCCGCCAGCAGGGCCACCACCTTGCGGGCCGTCTTGCCGTAGTCCCCGGACGCCATGGCCAACCCCCTCCGACCGCCCCCCCAAGACCCCCGGGCGGCCTCGCCACGTCAGTATCACCGCCCGACCGCCCCCTGAACCCCGCCGCGGCCGTCGTATAGATTGCGTGCACGTGACAGCCACCCCGCTGCCGAACGGCCGCATATTCGACGCCCTGCAGTCCACCGCCGTCCAGACCACGGCCGAGCTGCGCGCACTTTACGAGGACCCCAGCGAGCTGGTCCGCCGCAAGGCCGTGGACCGCATCCACGAGGTCGCCCGCGCCGTCATCGGACGCTCCTCGCTGGTCTTCGTCGCCACCGCCGGCGCCGACGGCAGCTGTGACGTGACCCCCCGGGGCGGTCCCGCCGGATTCGTCTCCGTCCTGGACGAGTTCACCCTCGCCATCCCCGACGCCACCGGCAACAAGCGGCTGGACAGCTCCCACAACATCGTCGAGACGGGCCGGGCCGGTCTGATCTTCGTCATCCCCGGCCGGGCGACGACCCTGCGCGTGAACGGCAAGGCGTGCGTCTCCAGCGACGCGCGCCTGCTGGAGCAGCTCCAGCCGGTCGGCAAGCCGCCGCGCAGCGCCATCGTCGTGGAGGTCGAGGAGGCCTACCAGCACTGCCCGAAGGCCCTCCTGCGGGGCAACGCCTGGAAGCCGGAGCGGTGGCTCGCCGAGGACGCCGTCCCGAGCTCCGCCGAGGTCACCCTCTCCCACCTGAACCTGCCCGGCCTGACACTGGAGCAGATCCGCGAGCAGGAGCGCGAATCGCTGCTCCGCCGCTACGAGTGACCGTGGCTGGCACGGGGGTGAGCCGCCGACGGGCGCTGGGCGCCGGACTCGGCGCCGTCGGCGCCGTCGGCGCGGCCGCCGCGGCGCTGGCCGGATGCTCGGCCGACTCCGGCCCGGTGTGGCGCCTGCGGCTGGCGACCGGCCCGGAGGGCGGCCCGTACAACGCCTTCGGGCAGGCCCTGGCGCAGGCCGTCGCCGCGAGCGGCCACCGGCTGGAGATCGTTCCGGTGAGCACCGCCGCCAGCGTGAACAACCTGCGGAAGCTGGCCGACGGCTCCGTCGAGCTGGCCCTGGCCATGGCGGACGTCGCCGAGGACGCGGTACTGGGCCGCGAGCCGTTCTCCCGGCCGGCCGCCGTGACGGCGCTGGCCCGGGTCTACGTGAACTACACGCACCTCCTCGCCCCGGCGGCCGGCCCGGTGCGGTCGACGACCGATCTCGCCGGCCGTCCGGTCGCGGCCGGCGCGGCCGGATCCGGCGTGCAGGTGGTCGCCGCACGGGTACTGCGGGCGGCCGGCCTCAGCGGCGGCCCCGCACCGGCGGACGAGCGCCAACTGGGCCTCGCCGCATCCGTACAGGCCCTGCGCGAGGGCACGGTCGACGCCCTGTTCTGGTCGGGCGGCGTGCCCACACCGGCGCTGTCCGGGCTGGCGGGCGAGCTGCCGCTGCGCTTCGTGCCACTGGACGGCTACGTCGGCGCGCTCCGCGAACGCCACGGCCCCGTCTACACGGCGGTCACCCTTCCGGCCGGGGTGTACGGGCTCACGGAGCCGGTGGGAACCATCGGGGTCGGCAACTACCTCCTGGCCCGGGACGACGTACCGGCCGGCGCCCTACGCGCGCTGCTCCAAGTGGTGTTCGACCGCTGGCGCGACCTGCTGCGGGGGGTGACGGCCGGTGCGCGCCTGGAGCCCCGCTTCGCCATCTCGACCGGAAAGGTGCCGCTCCATCCGGGCGCGGCCGCGTACTACCGGTCGGTGTACGGCTGAGCGCGCCCGTACGAGAGCGGCAGCCGGAGCTCGACGACCAGGCCGTGAGGGGAGTTGGCGGCGACGTCGAGCAGGCCGCCGCTGATCCGGGCGATCTCGTCGGCGATGGCCAGCCCCAGCCCGCTGCCGCGCACGTTCTGGTGCTCGGGGGAGCGCGCGAAACGCCGTAGCAGCAGCCCCAGTTGGTCCTCGCGTACGCCGGGACCGTCATCGGCGACCCGCACGACGGCCCACCCGTCCGCGCCGCGCCTGGCGCTCACCTCGACACGGCCGCCGCGCGGCACGAACTTGACGGCGTTGTCGAGGAGCGCGTCCAGGATCCGGCCCGCCGCGTCGGGCAGTGCGCGCACCCGCAGCTCGTGCTCCGCCGCGCCGGCCCCCGTCGGCTCCAGCTCCAGGCCGGCGTCGAGGAAGACCGGGGTCCAGGCCTTCACCCGCTCCCGCACCGCCCGCGACACGTCCTGCTCCTTCGGCTCCGCCGTGCCCGACTCCACCCGCGCCAGGGCCAGCAGGCCGTCGAGCAGCTCCTCCAGGCGCTCCGCCTCGTCCAGGGCCCGGGTGTGCTCGGCCCGGCCCGGTCCGGGGGCGACGTACGGCTCCACGTTCTCCAGCTGGAGCACCAGGGTGGCCAGCGGGTTGCGCAGCTGGTGGGAGGCGTCGGCGACGAAGTCGCGCTGGCGGCCGATGGAGTCGGACACGGCCTCCGCCATGGTGTTGAAGTGCTGCCGCAGATGGCGCAGTTCCGGCGGTCCGGTGCCGGAGACGGCCCGCGTCTGGAGGCTGCCGGCCGTCAGCCCCTCCACCGCCCGGTCCAGGTCGAGGAGCGGGCGCATCAGCCAGCGCGAGATCCCCGCCGCGACCAGGGCCGCCGCCGCGAAGGCGGCCAGCGCCCCGGCGGCGATGAGCGACCAGCGGACCGTCACGTCCCGGCGGGCGGCGTCGGTGGGTACGGCCATCAGGACGGCCCCGCTGACCCGCTCGTCCCGGCCCACCGGCTCGGCGAGCACCACGGTCGACGGGCCCCAGGGGCGCACGGTGGGCAGCCGGTCGGTGGAGCGGCCGGTGAGGGCCCGGCGGAGCGAGTCCGCTGCTTCGGAGGCGGTCTTCGAGGCGGTCTTCGAGGCGGGGTGGGCGTCGGGCCCCGTTCCGGCCCGCGCGACCGTCGTGCCCGCCGTGTCGACCACGACCACCCCGGCCCCGTACAGCTGGGCGTACCGGCCGATCTCGGCGGTCAGCTCCGACCGGTCCGCGTCGGTGCGCATCCGCTCGGCGAGATCGGCGAACCGTACGGCCTCCGAGCGCCGCTGGAGCAGCAGGTGCTCGGTCCGCCCCCGCGCGTACGCGTCGGCCAGCGGGAGGCAGAGCAGCAGCGCCGCGGCCCCCATGAGGACCATCAGCACGGCGAGGAGCCGGCGTCTCACGGGGCGCCGTCCCGGTCCTCGCGCGGGGCGGGGCAGCCCAGCTGGTAGCCGAACCCGCGGACGGTGCGCACCAGCCCGGAGCGCCCGGTCTTGGCGCGGATGCCCGCCACGTGGACGTCCAGGGAGCGGGAGGCGGCGAGGAAGGCGTCACCCCAGATCCGGTCCAGGATCTCCTCGCGGGAATGCACCTCGTCCGGGCGGGCGGCCAGAAAGGCGAGGACGTCGAACTCGCGGCGGGTCAACCGGACTTCGTCGCCCGCCACGGTGACCGTACGGCCCGCCAGATCGACCTCGACGTCCCCGGTGCGTACGGGAGTCCGCTGGCCGGGTTCGGAGGGGGCGGCGCCGGACCGGCCGGACGGCGTGTCCGTCCGGCCTGTCCGGCGCCGTACGGAATCGATACGGGCCATCAACTCGGCCATCCGGAACGGCTTGACGACGTAGTCGTCGGCGCCGGCCCGCAGCCCCTGCACGATGTCGCGCTCCTCGCAGCGCGCGGTCACCACGATCAGCGGCGCGTCACAGACGGTCCGCAGCCGCCGCAGCAGCTCGATCCCGTCCAGGTCGGGCAGGCCCAGATCCAGCAGGACGAACTCGGCCTCGCGGACGTACCGCAGGGCGTCCAGGGCCCGGGCCACCCGGCGGACGGTGTGCCCGCGCTGGGCGAGGGCGGTACTGAGCGCCTGGGCCATGCGGTCGTCGTCCTCGACGAGAAGCGCGTGCACCGGCAGCCTCCTCGCGACCTGACCCTCAACCTGAACCCGACCCGTACCGAGGGACAGGTTACCGGCGCGGATCAGCGCGCGGCCGGGGAGGCGGCCGCAGCCGGCCGGCCCTCGCCGGTGGCGGCGTCGGCGTCGGCGTCGGCCTCCGCGCGGCTGAGCGCGGCGTTGCGGGTGTCCGGCATCAGGACGTAGGTGACGAGGGAGACCAGCGCGCACCCGGAGACGTACCAGAAGAACATCCGCTCGTGGCCGCTGTCCTTGAACCACAGCGCCACGTACTCCGCCGTGCCCCCGAAGAGCGCGTTGGCGATCGCGTACGGCAGCGCCACGCCCAGGGCCCGCACACGGGTCGGGAACAGCTCGGCCTTGACCGCCGCGTTGATCGAGGTGTAGCCGGTGACGATCACCAGGGCCAGCAGGGACAGCCCCAGCGCGGACCAGTACGAGGAGGCCGACCCGAGGGCGGTCATGATCGGATACGTCCCGACGGTGCAGCCCACGGCGAAGGTGATCAGCAGGGGACGCCGCCCGATCCGGTCGGACAGCATTCCGGCGAAGGGCTGGAGCACGGCGAAGAGGGCGAGGGCGGTGAAGCTGACGAGTGTCGCCGTCGTCTTCGCCATGCCCGCGCTGCCGACCAGGTACTTGGTGAGGTACGTGGTGTACGTGTAGTAGGCCACGGTGCCGCCGAGGGTGAGCGCCATGACCAGGCCGGCCTGCCGCCGGTGCTCCCACAGGGCCTTCAGCGTGCCGCGCGTGCCGTCGTCGTGGGCGTCCTCGCCCGAGGACTGCTCCTTGAACGCGTCGGTCTCCTGCAGCCTCCGCCGCAGCCAGAAGACGACCACCGCGAACAGCGCGCCGAAGACGAAGGGGATGCGCCAGCCCCAGCTGCTCAACTGGGCGGTGCTGAGCGTGTGCTGGAGCGTGATCAGGATGCCGAGGCCGAGCAGCTGGCCGCAGGTCATCGACACGTACTGGAACGACGAGCCCAGTCCGCGCCGGTCGCGGGCCGACGCCTCGGTGAGGTAGGTGGCGCTGGCCGCGTACTCGCCGCCGATGCTCAACCCCTGGAGGAGCCGCGCGAGGAGCAGTACGAGGGCGCCGAAGTAGCCGGCCTGTCCGTAGGTCGGGGCGACGGCGATCAGCAGGGCGGCGACCGACATCATGGTGACGGTCAGCGTGAGCGCGCTCTTGCGGCCGTGCCGGTCGGCGGCGCGGCCGAGGATCCATCCGCCGACGGGGCGCATCAGGAAGCCGACCGCGAAGATCCCCGCCGTGTTCATCAGCTGCGTGGTCGGGTTGTCGCCGGGGAAGAAGGAGTCGGCGAAGTAGATCGCGAAGCTGGCGTAGACGAACCAGTCGTACCATTCGACGAGATTGCCGAGCGACCCGCCGATCAGGGCGAGACGGCGCTTCTTTCGCTCGTCCCCGGGTGGCGTTTCGGGCATGACGACGGACGAGGACATGGCGGCTCCAGACGGAAATCCCTGATGCGAGAGGAGTACTTCCCCAGCCCCCCGCGCTGGGGAAGTCCCCCAGAGCATGCGTGCGCCGCCACGGACGGACAAGGTCGGGCAGCCAGATCTAACGTTCCGCTAAGGAAAGGCCGGTGGCGCGGGAACAGGTGGCGGACCAGAGCGGCCGCCGCGAGCAGGGCGATCAGCGCGCACACCGCCGGCCAGCCGAACGCCGTGTGGGCGCGGACGCCGAGCCAGGATCCGGCGGTTCCGCCCAGGTACGCGCAGGTCATGTAGGCGGTGTTGAGCCGGCTGCGGGCGTCCGGGCGCAGGGCGTAGACCCGCGCCTGGTTGGCGACCATGCCCGACTGCATGGCGACGTCCAGCAGCAGGGTGCCCGCGGTCAGCGCCGCCAGGCCCACCGCACCGCCGACGCCGCCCACCACGAGGACCGCGGCCGAGGCGAGGATCCCGAGCAGCGAAACCAAGTTCACCGGGCCCGGCCCGTGGCGGTCCACCAGGCGCCCGGCGAGCGGGGTGCACAGCATGGTGGCCCCGCCGACGAGGGCCAGCAGCCCGATGGCCTCGGCCCCCAGCCGGTATGCCGGGCCGGTCAACAGGAGGGCCAGGCTGGTCCAGGCGGCAGAGAACCCGCCGAAGGCGGCGGCCTGGTAGAGGCAGGAGCGGCGCAGCTCGGGCTCGGAACGCAGCAGGCGCAGCGGTTCGGTCAGGAAGCGGGCGTACGGTTCGCGGGCGGCGGCCGGGGTGGCGGCCGGCACCGCGTACGCCATGACCACCGCCAGGACGAGGGCCACGACCGAGGCCACCAGGTAGGGGGCGCGCCAGCCCAGCCATTCGCCGAGCGTCCCGCTGAACGTACGGGCCAGCAGCATGCCCCCGGTGGATCCGCTCAGCAGCGTGCCGATCGCCAGGCCCCGGCGGTCGGGCGCCACCAGGCCGGCCACCATCGGGCCGATGATCTGTGCGGCCACCGTGGTCAGCCCGACCAGGGCGCTCGCGGCGACCAGCGGCGGCAGGGAGGGGGCGCAGCCCGCGCCCAGCAGGGCCAGCGAGGTCAGGGAGAGCATGACGACCAGGAGCGAGCGGTGCCGGATCCGGTCGCCGAGCGGCACCAGCAGGACCATCCCGGCGGTGTAGCCGATCTGCGTGGCGGTCACCACCAGGGCGGCCGCGTCGGCCGGGACGTCCAGCCCGGTGGCGATCAGGGGGCCGATGGCCTGCGGGAAGTAGAGGTTGCCCACGGCGACCGCGCAGGTCACGGCGAGGATCGACACCAGTCGGCGGCTCATCCGGACACCTCAGGGGGGAGGTCCGGAAAAGGAGTTGGGGAAGTCATGGAGAGAAGTCCACGGCACCGGCCACACCCTGCCAATTGATGTAGCGTATGGCTTAATGATCAGCTTCGAGCTCGGTGTCGAGGACCTCGCGCACACGCGCTTCGCCCTCTCGCCCCTGGGCGAGACCATGCTGAGCCTGCGGGTGCTGCGCGATCCGGGCCTGTCCGCGCTGCACCTGCCGTGGCGCAGGTCCGTGCTGGCCCGGCTCGGCGGTCTGGACACCGGCCTGTTGATGTCCCTGGTGGCGGACCGGCTCACCCTCCCGGACTTCCTGACCCCCCGGCCGCCGTCCTTCGAGCCCGCCTTCGAGGAGGAACTGGCCGTCGTCCGCCGCTCCCCGCCCGACCTGGTACGCCGGGATCTGCTGGCCGCGCACGCACCGGATACGCTCCCCGAGCCCCTGCGCGCGGCGACCGCCGCGGGGGCCGCGCCCGTCACCGCGCTCCGCGACAGCCTCTGCGAACTCCTGTACCGGTACTGGGAGATCGCCGTCCAGCCGGTCTGGCCGCAGATCCGGCTGGTGGCCGAGGCCGACATGACCTACCGGGCACGGCAACTGGCCCGGGGCGGCACCCGGCTGCTCTTCGCCGACATCCACCCCCGGGTGACCTGGGAGGACGACGGCTCCCGGGGGGTCCTGCGCATCCACCGGACCATCGGCACCTTCCACGCGAAGGCCTCCGGCCGGGGGCTGCTGCTCGTGCCCTCCGTGTTCGCCCACAAGCCCGCGCCGCCGGTCGGCCCGGAGGAACCGCCCCACGTGCTCTACCCGAGCCGCGGCGTGGCGACGCTCTGGGGCCCGGAACCCTCCCCGGACGCCTCCGACCCGAAGGGCGCGTCGGCCCTCGTTCCGCTCCTCGGTGCCCCCAGGGCCCGGCTGCTGGGCCTGCTCGCGGAACCCCTGGCCACGATCGAACTCGCCCGCCGCCTACGGGTCACCCCCAGCGCCGTCTCCCAACACCTGCGCGTCCTGTACGCCGCCGGCCTGGTCACCCGCGCCCGCCAGGGCCGCCAGGTCCTGTACCGCCGCAGCCCCCTCGGCGACCAGCTGGCCGCCGGCCGCCCGTAGCGATTCCCAGGAAGCGGCCGCAGCCGTCCGCTCGGCCTCGCAGGCCCGGCAGGCCCTCATGGCGGTGGCCGGCCCGGCGTAGGCGCTAGCCGCGCAGCAGGGCGCCGAATTCGGCGATCATCTCGGTCACCGCGGCGTCGGCCGCGCTCGATCTGCTGTCGAAGCCGAGGAAGCCGTGGATCAGCCCGGGGTAGAGGTGCTGGTGCACCCGGACACCGGCGGCGGCCAGGGCCTCCGCGTACGCCAGCCCCTCGTCGCGCAGCGGGTCGCAGTCGCCGCAGCCGATGACAGCCGGTGCGAGGCCCGCGTGGTCGGTGGCGAGCAGCGGGGAGACCGGGACGCGCCCGCCGGCCGCGGAGTCCTCGCCGAGGTACATGGCGATGTCCCGTTCGACCTCGGCCGTGGTCAGCAGGTTCCCGGTGGCGTTCTCCGCGAGCGAGGCGTGCGCGCGGCCGGGGCTGAGGTCGGTGGCCGGGTAGGCCAGCAACTGGGCGGCCAGCGGCCGCCCTTCGTCGCGGAAGGCCAGCGCCACCCCGGCGGCCAGGTTCCCGCCCGCGCTGTCGCCCGCCAGTCCCAGCACCCCGCCGCCGAAGTCGCCGAGGTGGTCCTCGACGTGGGTGGCCACGGACGCGCAGTCGTCGAACGCGGCCGGGAAGGGGAACTCGGGCGCCAGCCGGTAGCCGACGCTCACGACGACGGCCCCGAGATCCCGGCACAGCCGCCTGCACACCCCGTCGTGCGTGTCCAGGTCCCCGACGACGAACCCGCCGCCGTGGAAGAAGACCACGGTGGGCGCCGGGCCTTCCGCGTGCGGCCGGTACACCCGTACCGGGACCCCCACCAGCCGCTGGTCGGCGACCGAGCCGACGTCGAGGGGCGGGCTGGGCGCGACGGCCAGCGACAGGGCTCGGTTCCCCGCCCGCATCTCCGCCACCGACTGGGGTTCGGAGGGCTCAGGCCCGGCCACCCCGAACTCCGCCAGCAACGCCGCGATCTCTGGGTCCATGGTCGGCATGCCCCCAGCATGCCGAGCGAACCGCCCGGCCCCAAGGCCCCCACCCCGGCCGGCCGCCGGATTCACCGCATTGGCAGCGGCTTCAGGCCGGGCCCGGGGCCTCGGTCCGGGCCGCCCGGTGGGCCTTCTCATCGGCGTCCGCGGGCCGGAAGTACAGCGGCGGAATGACCAGTTCGACGACGGTCAGCGCGACCTGGAACCCGTGCGGCCACCCGTGCACGGCACGCGACAGGAGCCGCCCGGCGGCCCCCGGCGGGAACACTCCGGCCGGCCACCGGACCGCACTCGCCCATCGAACAGGGCGCGGCGGAGTGGCCGGTGGCCGTCCCGACGGTCAGGCCTGCCTGGTCCAGCGCTGCGAGGCCTCCCCGCCGCACGTCTTCGTGATCAGGCCGCTGGCCATGCCCAGGTCGAGGCAGCCGCCGCCGTAGTCGCTGCGGAGGCTGCCGCCCGAGCCCGTACGCCACAGCCGGCCGACGTCCTGGGCGCAGTCGCCCACGAAGACGGCCTGGCCGAGGCCGTTGGAGTACAGGCACTGGTGCGTCTGCTGGTTGACGAGCTTGAAGCTGCCGTCCGACGCGCTCTGTACGGTCCAGCGCGCGGTCGGGTCCCCGCAGTCGCGGTAGTCCGAGGCGCCGTAGACCTGGACGATGCACTTGCCGTTGTTGCCGTTGCTGTAGCGGTACGTGCCCGAGGCGGGCGGAGTGGTGGGGGGCTTGGGGGCCGTGGACGTTCCGCTGCCGCCGGAGGGGCCCGTGCCGCCCGCGCCGCTCGGGGTGCCGGCGCCCGTGCCGGTACCGGTACCGGTACCTGTGCTCGTACCCGGTCCGGTACCGGTGCCCGGCCCGGTCCCGGCGCCTCCGGCGGCCGGGGCGCCGCCCGGCCCGCCCTGACCCTGGTTCGCGGCGTTCTCCTCCGGCTTGCCCTGGATCGGCGATTCCCCCGGCGACGCCGCCCCCGAAGGGCTGCCGCCCGCCGTGGACGGCGCCGGGGCGCCGCCCGGTGCCGCGACCGAGGCGGACGGGCCGGCCTGCCCCTTCGCCTGCGGCGAAGAGGCGTACGGCAGGTGCTGGATCGCGAGTGTCGTGCCACCCGCGACCACGACGACGGGGACGACGGCGAGGAAGATACGGGCACGGCGGCTGCGTCCCGGCCGCTCGGCCGGTGCCGTACGGAGCCCGGCCTCGGGCGCAGGCCCGGGCTCGGGGTCCTTCTCCGGAGCCGGCGCCGGAGCCGATGCCGCCTTCCCGCCGGTCAGGGGGAGCGTCGAGTCGTCGATCTCCTGTACGTCCGCGGCGAAAGCGGCCCGTTCGGACAGCCGCTCGGTGATGGCCGCCGGCCACGGCGCGCCGCTGGCCGGGCCGTACCGCGAGGCGCGTTCGAGGAGTTCGGCGGCGGTCGGCCGGCCTTCGGGGTCCTTGTCGAGGCAGGACGCGACGACCTCGGCCAGGTCCGGGTCCAGCTCCCGCAAGGGTTCCAGGTCGGGCTCCTCGTGGACGATGCGGTACAGCACACCGTGCCCCGACTCGTCGCCGAAGGGCGGCTGCCCGCACGCCGCGTACGCGAGCACGGAGCCCAGCGCGAACACGTCCGTGGCGCCGCTCAACCGCCGCCTGCCCGAGGCCTGTTCGGGCGCCATGTAGGCGGGCGTGCCCACGACCATGCCGGTCCGCGTCAACTGGCTCTGCTCGGCGGCCCGCGCGACACCGAAGTCGATGAGGGTCAGCCCGTCGAGGGTCAGCATGACGTTGGACGGCTTCAGGTCGCGGTGCACCATGTCCAGCGCGTGTACGGGGGCCAGGCCCGCCGCCGCCCTGCTCAGCAGCAGCCACAGGGCCTGCGCGGGCAGGGGGCCGCCGTGCAGCTCGACGGCTTCGCGCAGCGTGAGCCCGGGGATGTACGCGGTGGCGAACCACGGGGGCCGCGCGGTGCGGTCGCTGGCAAGCAGCGGAGCGGTGGCCTCCGCGGGCAGCCGGGAGAGGTTGTCGAGTTCGTGCCCGAAACGGCGCACGAAGTCCGCGTCCTCACCGACGACGGAGGACAGCAGCTGCTTGACGGCGACGTACCGGCCCTCGTGGACCCCGAGGTACACCCGCCCCATGCCGCCGGCCCCGAGCCGGCCCGCCAGCGGGATCGACCCGATCCGGCGCGGATCCTCCGCCTCCAGCGGCTCGGCTCCGCTCCCCGTCAGCTCTAACACGTCAGCCCCGTTTGAATTGGAATCAGTTTCTAGAAATCTACCCGATCACGAAGAGGCGGCCCAGGGGGTGCCCGGCAACTACCGCTCCGGGAGCGGGGCTTGTCCCGGCGGAAAATGAGAGGAGGGGAACCGGCGGTTGTGACAGGCTGGCGGGCCGACCATGGGGGTCGGAGGTCCCTCCTCCGCACGCCCACCCGTCCGTCATGCCATGGGAGCGTCAGTGACAGCGCCGCGTCTGGCCCCGCTGCTGCAGCAGTTCGACTTCGCGCGTGAGCGCCTGACCGCCCGTATGACGGGTCCGGTGATGGACAGCGGCGACGGCACGGACACGGCGGTCGGCGGTGCGATGACCGACGAGGAGTACTTCTGGGAGCCGGTGCCCGACTGCTGGTCGGTCCGGCGGCGGGCGGAGGGGCCGGGCCCCCGCGCGACCCTCCTGGCCGGCGCCCCCGCCGGCGACTGGGGACGGGACACCGCGTCCTACCCGCACCCCTGGCCGCCGCCCGTCACCACCATCGCGTGGCGACTGAGCCACCTGAGCGAGATGTTGTCCCTGCGCGCAGAACACACGGCCGGCGGCCACGCCCTCACCCGGGACGACTATCCGATCAGCGGGGACGCGGCCGGTGCGGTCGCCGCCTTCGAAGCCGCCGCCACCGCCTGGCGGAAGGCGCTCTCGGGCGTCGACGACACCGCGCTCGACACCGTCGGCTTCTGCACCTATCCCCACGGCGGTGACCCGGACGAGCCGTTCATCGAGATCGTGTGGTGGGTGAACCAGGAAGTCCTGCACCACGGAGCCGAGATCGCCCTGTTGCGCGACCTGTACCGGGCGCGGCGACCCTGACCTCCTTCGTGAGGGTGTTCCTCCGAACCGAACGGGACGCGCGCCCGCGTGTCCGGGCCGTCCGCCGGTGACCGCCGCAATATCGTCTGGACTCCTCACCGACCTCACCCGTGTCAGGAGCCCTCATGCGTCGCCTCCTGGTCGCCTCCGCCCTGCTCGCGGGGCTCACCGCCGGTTCGCAGCTGTGGGCCCACCCGGGGACCGCCGCGAGGGAATTGCTCGCGGGGGCCCCGTCCCACTCCCGTGGCACCAACATCCTCCTCGTGGGCATCGACAGCCGCGCGGGCCTGTCCAGGGAGGAGATCAACCGCCTCCACGTCGGCGGCAAGGGCTGCAACTGCACGGACGTCATGATGCTGGTGCACCTGTCCGCCGACGCGCGACGGGCGAGCGTCGTGTCCATCCCCAGGGACTCCTACACCGAGTACGCCCCCCACGGACACCCCCGCCACCTCGGCAAGATCAACGGGGCCTTCGCGGACGGCGGCGGCCCCTTGACCGTGCGCACCGTCGAGCAGGCCACCGGCCTGCACGTCGACCACTACCTCCAGACCGACTTCAGCGGCTTCGAGAGCACGGTCAACCGCCTCGGCGGAGCGAAGGTCTGCACCGACAGGACGCTGACCGACGAGAACTCGGGCCTGGACCTCGCACCGGGTACCCACCAGCTCGACGGCCGCGTGGCCCTGCGCTACGCCCGCGCCCGGCACGTCGCCCCGTACTCCGGCGACCTCGGGCGGGTCCGGCGCCAGCAGCGCCTGGTCGTGGAGATGCTGTCGCGCCTCACCGCGGAGAAGGCGTTCGCCGGCCCGTCCGCGGCGCTGCACACCGCCCGTACCGTCCTGCAGTCCGTCACCACCGACAAGAACACCCACCTCGGCGACCTCGTCCGCATCGGACTGATCCTGGGCCGGCTCTCCGCCCGCCAGACCGAGTTCATGACGGTGCCCATCTCCGACTTCGACCACCGGGTGCCGAACGTCGGATCCACCCTCGTGTGGGAGAAGGACCGCTCGCGGGCCCTGTGGGACGCCCTGCGCAACGACCGCCCGTTCACCGGCGACTCCCGCATCCAGCCGCCCGGCGAGGCCTTCGTCGCACAGGCCCCCTCCTCGATGCAGGCCAGGGTCGACGACGCCGAGGTCGCGGCGGCCCTGCGCCGCAACGGCTTCGTCGTCCAGACCGTCGCCGTCGCACCGGGCACGCCCCCGCCCGCCGGCCCGACCGTCATCACCCACGACCCCCTCTACGAGCGCCAGGCCCTCTCCCTGGCCGCGGCGCTCCCCGGAGCGGTCCTGAGATCCGTCGAGGGCCACGGCAGCACCCTCGACGTCGCGGTGGGCGACCGGGGCCGCCGCGTCGTCACCGTCACGCACGACCGCAGCTCGGTCGAGGGGGCAGCGGTCACCGGATCCCGCCTCACCTGCGACTTCCTCATGAAGAAGCCGACGGCCCGGTAGCCGGAGGCCTCGCCCCCAGGAGGACCGGAGGGTGGGCCTGGGCGATGCAGGTGAGGCGCCAGCCCGTGTCGTGGTCGAGGGGGCCGGCGGTCGGCTGGACACCCAGCGTGCGGGCCAGCTCCGGGCCGTGCAGCACGACGGTGGCCTCCAGGAGGAGGACGTAGGCCGCTGTCGCCGCCCTCGTGCGGTGCCGGGCCGTGAGGAGGACGGCGGCGCCGAGGAGCAGGCCGGGCCACCAGAGCACCGCGGTCGCGGCGTAGAGGACGCCCCAGCCCGCCAGGGCGAAGCCGCGGTCCAGGGCGTCGTGCGCGGCGCGGACCTCGGCTCGGGTGCTGTCCGGGAGCGAGAGCCACAACACCGGCCAGACGGCGGCCAGATCCAGCGCGTACCGCTCGCGCAGCCGCGCCGCGAGCGCGTGGAACCGGTCGCCCGTCCACGACGGGCGGTCGGGACACGCGGCGGAGACGCGCTCGCGGCGCTGTCGGGCCGCGCTCAGCGGTGAGGGGGCCGGGTCCGGTGTGGGCCCCGCGGACGGTCCGCCGGCCACCGCTCGGCGGCGTACGGCGGCCCGCACGGCGAGGTCGCGTTCCCGCAGGTACTCCGCGTCTTCGGCGTTCCAACGCCTCCGACGCCGTTCGGTGAGGGCCGCCGCGATGTGCCGGGCCGGGGGGAGCCACTCGCGCCAATCGGCAGCCAGGACCAAGCGGGTCAGACCCGCGCCCACCGCCCTGGCCGCCAGCCCGCCGGCCGCCGCGGCCAGGAGCAGGGCGCCCAGCAGCAGGGCGAGGGAGCCGGCCCGCGGCCGGACCCCCGGTGCCGGCCAGTCGTGGACCCGCTCCACGAGGTGGCGGACGTCGAGCGCATGGTCGTACCCGAGGGTGTTCGCCGCGAGAACGACTCCGACGAACAGGATCCCGGGGAGCAGCAGGAGCGACAGCCAGCGTTCGGCGAGCTTGCCGCCGAAGGCGCCGAGAAGACCCTCCACGTCAGAGCTCCACCGGCTGGAGCGGCACGTCGTCCATCGCGCACCGCGGCACCGCCGTCGCCGTCGAATCCGGGATCCAGGAGTGGGAACAGCGCGCCGACGGGCAGAGGAAGACGATCTCCGCCCGGTGCCCCGCACCGAGGCCCGGGACGTTCGGGGGCCCCGCGGGCGCCCCGGCCGCAGCGGGGAGGTCGCGCCGGCCGAAGACCCCGCGTGCGTCGCCCGCCTCGAGCAGCGCGGTGTCCACCAGGTCGAGGGCGTCGCCCACACCAGTCCCCGTGCGGACCGCCTCCAGCAGGCGCGCCATCGGGTCGCCGGGCCAGTCCCGCAAGAGCATCCGCAGCGAGTCCAGATGGGTGCAGACGTACGACAAGGCCTCCTGTACGGCTTCGACTTCGGATCCGGCCGCGGCGCGTTCGCCCGTCATCCTCGTCCTCTCCGGAGCTGGTCCGGTCGACCGCCGCGCGTGGCTATCCGTGTCCCCGGCCCGTTCATTAGCATCACGTTGCATGGCTTCCCCGCGGGAGGAACCGCGACACCGGTTCCAAAGGCTGCGTACACGACTGGAGTTGATCGCCTCCGGGGGTGACATCAGACGGTCGCTGAAGTTCCGCTCCGCCGAGCTGCGGGCCCTGGCCCGGACCCTCACCGACGGGGCGGACTCCATCGAGTCCCGGGAACTGCTCGGCCGGATCCACTGGTACCGGAGCCTCGCACTCACGCACGCGGGCCGGCGCCACCTCGTGGAGCTCGGCACGCCCCCGACCGCCGAGGCCCGCCGCGAACTGCAGTCCGCCGTCGCGTACGTGCTCCCCGCCGTCCTGGGCGGCCGCGACATCCCGGAGAAGCCCCTCGCCCTGCTGGCCGCCGATGCCGCGATCGACCTCGTCCTCGCCCACCAGAGCCGACTCGGCGCGGACCCGGCGGCAGGCCGCCCCGACGAGTACAGGTTCCTCTGCACGACGTGGGCGAACATCCTGCGCGTGCTGCCGGACGGGCACATCGAACGCCCGGTGTGCCGGATGAACCTGGGGCGGGCCGCCCAACGGGCGTACGAGCTGGACGGGAAGCCCGCCGATCTCGACACCGCCGTCGACGCCTTCGAGGCGGCGGCGGCCGAACTGCCGCCCGGCGACCCCGACGCGCTCACGGCCCGGGTCCTCCTCGGCTCCTGCCTGCGCGACCGCTTCGCGGCCCGCAGGCACGCGCCGGACCTCGACCGCGCGGTCGAGGTGGCCCGGCAGGCGGCAGCGGCGCCCTGGACCGCCGGCCGCAGCAGCCGGATCCTCGACCTGACGGCCGCGCTCGGCACGCGGGCAGGGGCCGGCGGCGGCCGTGCCGAGGACCTCGACGAGTCGGTGACCCTGCTGGAAGGCGTCCTCGACGCGGTGGACGCACTCGATCCGGATCGCCTCCCCGCCCTGGCATCCCTGTGCGCGTGCCTGCGCATGCGCTACGAGCGCACCGGGACGCCGTCCGACCTGGACCGGGCGGTCCGCGCGGGGCGTGAGGCCGTGGACTGCGCCGCGGACGGCGAACCCTGGCTGCCCGCGCGCCTGTACAACCTCTCCATCACCCTGCGCCTCAGGTACGAGAGGTCCGGCCCCGGCGCGGACGGGGACCTCCAGGACGCCGCGGCCGCCGTCGGCCGTTGTGTCGACCTCACGGCCTCCGGGCACCGCGACCGCGTGCCGTACCTCCTGGAGGCGAACCTCGTGGGGGAAGCCGCCTTCGCCGCGTTCGACAGCGACGCCGCCCTGGACTTCCAGATCCGCGTGAGGCGGCTGCTCGTTGCGGAAAACCCGCTGGAGGGACCGCAGCGGGCCTCCCTACGCAGGGAACTCGCCTCGTGGCTGCGACAACGGTTCGAACGCTCGGGTGAGCGGACGGACCTGGACGAGGCCATCGAGGCCTACCGCGCGTGCGTGAGCGAGGCGGGTCCCGAGCACCCGGAGGGCGCACTGATGCGGGCCAATCTCTCCACCGCGTTGTGGCGCCGCTTCGAGCGCGCGGCCCTTCCCGACGACATCGACGCCGCCGTCCAGGCCGCCCAGTCGGCCTACGACGCCACGCCGTGGACGGACGAGGACAAGCGGGAGGAGCGACTGTCGCGCCTCTTCACGGTGACGGTCCTCCAGGTGCAGCGGCGCGCTTTCGACACGGGCGGGTTCGGCGACATCGCCGTAGTGGGCCGGGAGCACGGGGAGTTGCTCCGCCATCTGACGAGGGACATGGGATACGGATCGGCACAGGCCCCCGAGTCCACGGCGCCCGCCTACAGTTCGTACCTGCCCGAAGCGCCCGCGGACGAGGTGGAGCCCCTGCGCCTGGCTCTGTCCGCGGCGGCCGGCAGCGGATCGCACGCCGTGGCGCGGGCGCGCATCGCGCTCGCCGACGCGCTGACCTGGCGGTACGAACACACGCGGGCGGCCGACGACCTGGACGAGGCCATTGAGCTGTACGGGGCGGCGGAACACCCCGAGCGTCTCGGGCTTGCGCTCCGCCGACGCGCCGAGGACGGCCGGGGCAGCCGGCCGGGCGACTGGGAAGCCGCGATCACGGCCCTGCGAGCGGCGATGGAAGGATTCCCGGCACCGGGACCCGCGAGGGCGTGGGCCGTGTCCAGGCTGGCCACGACCCTCCGCTCGTACTTCGACCGGTCGGGCGTGGAAGCCGCTCTGGACGAGGCGATCGCCCTGTCCCGGCAGGCGGTGACCGAGGCCCCGGACGATCCCACGCTGTGGGCCAACCTCAGCAACGCCCACCACACGCGCTACGCCCGGCACCACGATCCGGGAGACCTCGACGCGGCCGTCACGGCGGCGAGGACCGCGGTGGCCTGCGGCGCGGAGAACTCTCCCGGCTGGATCACGTGCCGGGTCAGCCTCGGCACCGCACTGTTCGACCGCTACCGGCTCCACGGGAGCCGGGCGGCGCTCGACGAGGCCATCGAGGCGCTGGGACGGCCGGTCCATCCCGACGTGGTGATGCGCGGCGTCCAGCAGCACAGCCTCTCGAACGCGCTCCGGAGCCGTTACCTCCTCACGGCCGACCCGTCCGACCTCGACGGCGCCATCGACGCGGCCGAACGCTCCACCGGGGGACTGCGCTGGGGAGCCCCCAACGGCGCGGGCCCCTTCGCGAATTTCGCGTCACTGGTCCTCGCCCGCTCGCAGGATGCCGAGGATCCCGACCCGAACGACGTGGTGACCGCCCGCTTCGCCGCCGACATGGCGGTGGCGATCGCTCCGCCGGGCAGCCCGGACCGGGCCTACGCCCTGCTGGTCCTGGGGCAGTGCACCGAGGCCTCACGGGCGCAGGCCCCGGAGGCCGGGGCGGAAGCGGTGGCCTCCTACACGGAGGCCGCCGCGATCGAGGCCGCCCCCGTCGCCACGCGCATCGCGGCCGCCCGCCGCGCCGCCGCCCTCCTGGCCGAGGACGACCCGTACGAGGCGGCCGAAGTGCTGGGCCGGGCCGTCACGCTCCTGCCCGTGGCCGCGTCCCGGCGCCTGACCATCGCCGACCGGCAGCGCGTCCTTCGGGACTACGGGAACCTGGCCAGCGACGCGGCCGGGCTGCGCCTCAACTCCGGCCGAGGGACGACGGGGAGCAGCGTGCTCGAAGCCGCGCTCCAAGTGCTGGAGACCGGGCGCGCGGTGATGCTCGGGCAGTTCCTGGACACCCGTGGGGATCTCGGTGACCTGGAGGCGCGCTTCCCGGAGCTGGCCCTGCGCTTCGTACGGGTACGCGATCTGCTCGACGCCGGCGTGGCCGGGGCTCCCGACGGGCGCCAGTCGGTGGCCGCCGAATTCGCGGAGCTCCTCGGCGAGATCCGCGGCAAGGACGGCTTCGCCGCCTTCATGCGGCCACCCGCGGTGGAGGACCTGCTCCGGGCCGGGGACGCCGGTCCGGTCGTGGTCTGCAACGTCAGCCGGTTCGGCGGCGACGCGCTCGCCGTCCATGACGGCGGCATCACGCGCATCCCGCTGCCCGGCGCCGATCTCCCGGAGGTCGCGGGGCAGGTCAACGCCTTCCACGCGGCCCTGGCCGTCGCGGACTCGCCCCAGGTGGGCCCCGACGCCCGTATCCGGGCCCAGGCGACGATCCGCGGGATCCTGGAGTGGCTGTGGGACACGGTGGCAGGACCGGTGCTGAACGCCCTGCCGCCGACCGCCGAAGCCTCCGGGGAGCTCCCGCGGCTCTGGTGGGTGCCGGGCGGCCTCCTCGGTCTGCTGCCCCTGCACGCCGCCGGCCGCCACGGCGAGGGGAGGTCCGGGGCCGGGGACTTGCCCCCGACCGTCATGGACCGCGTGGTGTCCTCCTACTCGCCGACGCTCCGGGCACTCGTCCACGCCCGCCGCCCGGTCCCCGTCGTGCGGGCGCCCGCCTCGCTCATCGTGTCCATGCCGCACACGCCCGACGCGAACCCGCTGCCGTACGCCGAGGACGAAGCGCTGCGCGTGCACCGGCTGCTGCCCCGCCCCGAGCTGCTCCTGAACCGCACCCCACAGGGCGGGCCGGCGCACGGCGAGCCCACCCTGGAGCGGGTCCGGAGCGGGCTGGGCCGCTCCACCCTCGCCCACTTCGCCTGCCACGGCGCCGCCGTCATGGAGGACCCGGCCCAGAGCCGGCTGCTGCTCCTGGACCACCGGACCACGCCGTTCACCGTCACCGAGCTGACCGGGATGCGCGTCGGCGATCCGGACCTCGCCTACCTCTCGGCCTGCGCGACGGCGTTCAACGGCGACGTCCAGCTGATCGACGAGGCCATCCACCTCGCCGCCGGCTTCCAGATCGCGGGGTTCCGGAACGTGGTGGCCACCCAGTGGAAGATCGGGGACCGCATGGCGTCCCGGGTCGCCGAGTCCTTCTACCGGGCCCTCGGGCCGACGGGAACCCGCCTGCCCGAGGGCGACGCGGCGCGCGCCCTCCACCGGGTCACGCGCGAGCTCCGCGACAGGTTTCCCCGTACCCCGTCACTCTGGGGCGCGTACCTGCACTTCGGCTGCTGAGGGCGGAGGACCTCGGCACCTCGTCAGGCGGCCGCGGTGAGGGCCCGCTCGTGCCGGGTCAGGGAACGGGAGTAGCGGCGCAGGAGGAGGACGGCGGTGGTGGCGAGGCCGGTGAGGAGGCCGAGCCAGATGCCGAGGGTGTCGAGGTTCAGGGCGTAGGCGAGCAGCCAGGAGGCGGGCAGTCCGACGGCCCAGTAGCCGATCAGGGTGATGCGGAAACCGCCCTTGGTGTCGTCGAGGCCGTGCAGCAGCCCGACGCCGATGTTCTGGGCGCAGTCGAAGAACTGGAGGAAGGCGGTGACGACCAGGAGGTGGGCGGCGATGGTGAGGGCCTGGCCGGACCCCGAGCCGGAGTCGATGAAGGGGGCGAGGACCAGCCGGGGGACGGTGAGGTAGAGGAGTCCGACGACGGTCATGACGGCGGCGGCGCAGGCGAGGGCGGTGTTCTTGAGGCGGCGGGCGTCATCGTGGCGGCCGAGGGCGAGTTCGCGGCTGACGTTGATCGAGGCCGCGTGGGAGAGGCCGACGGCGACCTGGAAGACGATGTAGACGAGCTGGTCACGGCCGTGTGCGCGGCGAGGGCGTCGGGGCCGAAGGAGCCGGCCATGAGGGCGGTGAGGGAGAAGAAGCCCGCCTCCGAGCCGTAGGTGGCGGCGATGGGGACTCCGAGGCCGACGAGGCGTTTGACGGTGGCCGCGTCGGCCTTGGTGATGTCGAGGGTGAGGAACGGGGCCAGCTGCTCGTCCCTCTTCGCGCAGACGTAGAGGGCGAGGAAGGACAGCAGGTACACGGTGGAGGTCGCGATGCCGACGCCGGTGAGACCGAGGCTGGGCAGGCCGAAGGTGCCGTGGATCAGTATCCAGTTGAGGCCCGCGTTGACCGCCACGGAGGCGATGGTGATCCGCAGGAGGGCCTGGGGGCGGCGCATGCCGACGGTGAACTGGCGGACGGCCTGGAACCAGAGGCAGGGCAGCAGTCCGGGGGCCAGTGCGAAGAGCATGGTCCGGGTGAGGTCGACGACCCGGGCGTCCTGGCCGAGCCCGGTGAGGGCCCGGCCGATGAGGATCATCAGCAGGGCCCCGGCCGTCCCGGCGAGGGTGGCGACGGCCAGGGCGGCGCGGACTATGCCGCGGACCTCCTCGCGCGCCGTCTCTTCTCCGGGGCCGTCGTCGTCCGCGGCTGCCCGCTCGGCGCGGGCGGCCGCGGCGGCCGTCCGGTTGCCGACGGAGGTGACCAGGCCGACGCCCATGGTGCGGAGCTGGTTGAAGATGACGATGGCCAGGCCGCCGGCGGCGAGTTCGGTGGTGCCGAGGAGCCCCATCATCACCGTGTCGGTGGTGGTCAGGGCCACCTGGGCGAGCTGGGTGAGGATCAGTGGCATCGCGAGGACGCCGAGGGCGCGGCTGTCGCGGAGGAGGGTCTTCAGCATGGGGTCATCGGTTCCCGCGCAGTTTGGTGAGCAGCTCGTCGATGTTCCGCTCGGCCTCGGCGTCGAGGAGACCGCGGTCCCGCATCCACTCGTCGTTGAAGACGGTGTCCATGTACTTCTCCCCGCCGTCGTTGACGAGGGCGACCATGGTGGTGCCCGGCGGCAGGGCGGGCAGCCGGGTCAGGGCCTCGTGGACGACTCCGCCGGCGGAGCCCCCGATGAGGAGCCCGGTACGGGCGACCGCACGGCAGGTGGCGAAGGCCTCCACGTCACCGACCTTGACGCCTTCGTCGATGAGGTCGAAGTCGACGAGGGCGCCGATCTCGGCGCCCTCGGGTGTGCCCGTGCCGGACTGGTGGTAGTCGTGGGCGGGCCCGCCGAAGGCGATGGAGCCCTTGGGCTCGACTCCTATGACGGTGAAGCCCGACACGAGCCTGCTCAGCTCCCTGCCGGTGCCGCAGAGGGCTCCGCCGGTGCCGACGGCGCCGATGAGCACGTCGATCTTCCCGTCGAGGGCCTCGTGGAGTTCGTGCGCGACGGGGAAGTAGCCCACGTCGTTGGCGGGGTTGTTGTGCTGCTCGGTGAAGACCGTGTTGTCCCGGCCGTGGGCCATGTCCTCGGCGAGTTCCTCGCGGGCGGCGGTGGCGAGCTCCGCCGTGCCGTCGTCGACGACGTAGACCAGCTCGGTGCCCAGTGCCTGCATCCCGCGGAGCTTGTCCGCGCAGGCGTGGTGGTCGACGACGGCGGTGAAGGTGTAGCCGCGTTCGGCGGCGATGACGGCGAGCCCGAGGCCGGTGTTTCCGGAGGTCGATTCGACGATCCGGCCGCCGGGGCGCAGCTCGCCGGCCGCCTCGGCGGCGTCGATCATGGCCCGGGCCATACGGATCTTCGCGGTGCCGGTGGGGTTGTACATCTCCAGCTTCAGCAGCAGCCGGCTTCCGGTCTCGGTGGCGGCGAGTTCCAGGAGGGGGGTGCGGCCGATGAGATCGGATACGCGGGAGACCACGGCGGGGCGCTGAAGGGCTCCGGACATCGGTAACTCCAGACGGGTGGGGGAGCGGCGGGTGCGTCAGGTGAAGTGGCGGTCCATGCGCCAGCGCGGGCGCGGCCGGTCGGTGTGGTCGACGACGATCTTGGGCGGGATGGCCAGGTCGTGGAAGGGGGACTCGTTGGAGTCCATCTGGTAGCCGGCGGTGTTCGGGTAGACGAGCAGGTCACCGGTGCGCGGCCGGCGTCGGAACGGGATCTTCCGCCAGGTCGGCATGTCCGATTCCAGGCAGGTGGCCGCCCCGACGCTCGCCGGGAACGTGCCCTCCTCGGCGTCGCGGTCCCGGGGGACCAGGACCGGGTCGGGCAGGTACTCGCTGTTGAACCACTGCTCGGACAGGCTCAGGCTCGTACCGTCCACGGTCAGGATCCGGTACCCGTCGCGCTCCTTGACCCCCTGGATCCGGAAGACCGTGGCACCGGCCTGGTGGAGCAGGGCCCTGCCGGGCTCCAGCAGCAGGGTGACGCCCGCGTCCCCGAGGACCGAGGACAGGGGCGCCCCGTGGCCTTCGGGCCGGGTGGTCAGGAGCGCGGCCAGGGCGTCGGCGCCCGCGGCGGGGGAGTAGTACGGGTAGAAGTCCCCGGTGTGGAACGTCCTGCCCGCGTGGTAATGGCCGCTGTTCTGCGCGGCGAGGAAGCCGTGCCAGCTGTCGGCGTCGGTGTAGCTGATGGGCAGGCCGCCGCCGATGCTGATCCGCGAGGCCTCCAGCCCCTGGACGCGGGCCGTGAGACACCGGTCGACGAGGCGGGCCGCGAGGTCGGCCCGCGGCTGGAGGGCGTAGCCCGACAGGTGGAAGCTGAACCCCTCCATCCGGACCGTGTCACCGGCCCGGACGCACCGTTCCGTCGCGGTGGCCAGCTCCGCCTCGGCGAGCCCGAAACGGCTGTGCGGCTGGGCGGCGGGCAGGACCCGCAGCAACAGATCGAGTACGAGCGCTCGGGCTACCTCCTGTGGGGCATGGCCGACGGCATCGACCTGGCCGCCGCCAAGGTCAAGGGCCTTCCCACGCTGCCCGGTTACGGCCGGGTCCAGCTCGAGAACGTGTGGCTGGCTTGAGGCGCACCACCCGCGAGCCCGCCGTGGGCGCCCCCCCCCCCCCCCGGGGGGGGCCGGCCCCCCCCCCCCCCCCCCCCCCCCCGCCAACACCCCCCCCCCCCCCCCCCCCCGCCCCCACGCAGAGCGGGCCCCGAA